>DAOTZM010000283.1:0-12440 GCA_034434035.1 Anaerolineales bacterium | reverse complement strand
GGTTGACCAGCGTTTCCGAAAATAAGTCATTATGCGTTGGAGGCTGAGGGCTTGTTTTGTCATGGTGACAAAACAGTATCATATTTTTCCTCATTTTTTTGAATTTGGAATTGCTGTACTTTGAAAAAGATGCTTGACGTTTGTCAAGGGTAGGGGTATGATTTGCCCATCACGATGACTGGCTAAGCCTAAGGTTTCGACTGACCGCTGAGGCCAGTTTTTTATTTCTTTTCAACGCTATCCCTGAACTGGTCAAGCCGAACAATAAAACGAAAAAAGTTTCTCAAAAGATGGGAATACTTTAAGTTTGGGACGATGATGCGAAGCAGTTTATTCTCCTTGACCAGGTATTCGGCCAGGCAATGAAAATCTCCATCACCAGAAACCAAAATCGCCTGGTCGTAATTGGGGAATTCAATCATCGAATATAACACCAACTCTGCGTCCACATTTCCTTTCACTTTCCCGTCAGGTAAGATAAGCGTGGGTTTTAATATCACAATATAACCCTTGTCTTGCAAGGCAGAATAAAGCCCCTCGTTGCCGGGCTTGTAACCGATAAATAAATAAGCCTGGGTCACGTTGTATTTATTGCGCAAATATTGCCTGAATTTACGCCAATCCAATGTCCAACCCTGGCTGTTTACTCCCAGGTTCAGGTTTTGGCTGTCAATGAAAGCGTAAACCGTTTTCGCTTTTTTATTCATGTTTCTCTGCTCAGTGGAGTGTCTCGGCGGTCTGGAAGGGTAATTTCAGGCGCAAAGGGGCAGCGCGCTTGCTGTTGGAGTCGTATTTGCCGTCCCAGAGTAGTTCGACCATGATTTAATTACTCCCGTAGAGGTGATGGCCTGATTTTAGCATGAGTCACCGCAAGCCAGGCGCCCAAGCAAAGAGCAAAACCGCGCAACGACTCACCTGGGCCGGGTGGCTGAGTAGTTACTTCCATTTCTACCGCGTTAACAAAAAAAGACTGGCCGGTTCCAGGCCAGTCTTTTGGGCAAGCCAGGTTATTCGCCGTACATCTGGTCCGGACACAGGATTTCGGGGAAGCGTTCGCGCAATTGCAGGCGGGCTTCGTAGCACAGGTGACAGGCATCCGCATAAGCAGAAGCGTGGGGCAGCGCGCAGGTCTCAACCAGGGCGGCGGGGCCTCCGGTCAGGAGCGGCCCGCAAACGGGATGCGCATCCGGATCGTAGGAGGCGCAAATCTCACGCAGGGAGCGCTGGAAGATATTCCCAATCGAAATCCCCTGGCAGATGTGTAAATTTCCCAGCGGGTCCAGGTGGACGCGCCCCGGTTCGCGCAAATCCTCGTGCGGGCAGGCCGTAAACCCTTCCCAGGGGCGCAAAACTGCGCGGGGAACCAGTTTACTCACTGCCCGGCCGCGGTACATAACCCCCGATTCACCTTCAGGGAGCTGCCCTATTGAATCGGGCGCGTTGGTTTGTTCGGGCTGGGCAACACAAATCCGCCCAATGTGTATGTCGAGTTGTTCGGCGGCGGCAGCTGCATTGCGGGCGTGCAGGCTGTCGGCTTCGTTGTAGTGATACAGGTCGCTGCTGATGGTCAATTCTTCAATCAGGTTGGCGAAGGGTTTCAGCCAGGCCTGGGCATCTTCGGGCGTGGTGGCCCAGTACGCGTTGGTGACGATGCCGACCCGGAACCCCGCCGCTGTGGCAATTTGCGCGCCGCGCAGCAGCACCGGGTAATACAGGAAGGGTTCGCCGCCCTCGAAATAGACCCATTCCATGCTGTCGATTTCGTGCGCCTGGCGCAGCACTTCGTAGATTTGTTCGATGGTCAGCACGCCCTCCTGGCGTGGGCTGCCCCACACAAAGCAGTGGTCGCACTCGAAGTTACACTGGCAGGTCAGTAAAATATGCAGGCCGGTTAGGTTCATTGCAACATCCTTGTTAAATACAGTGTAACCAGGATGGGAAAGAAAGTCATGGGTCAAATATCATCTTGAAGTTATAATAAAGTAATCTGTTTTCCAGGAGAACCTCATGTCGAATGTCTTCGAAAGCCAGCACCCGCTGGTTCGGCACAAACTCAGCCGCTTGCGCGATAAGAACACCGACCCCAAGAAATTCCGCGAACTGGTGCGGGAAATTGCCGCCCTGATGGTCTATGAAGCCACCGCCGGCCTGGTGGTCGTGCCGCGCGAAATCGAGACGCCGCTCAAAGCGATGACGGCCTATGAGTTGCAGGAAAAGATTGGCCTGGTGCCTATCTTGCGCGCCGGGCTGGGCATGGTGGAGGGGATTTGGGAACTGATGCCCCAGGCGGAGGTCTGGCACATCGGCCTGTACCGCGACGAACAGACCCTGCGCCCGGTGGAATATTACAATAAACTGCCGACCGAGCCGACTGTATCCGTCTGCCTGATTCTCGACCCGATGCTGGCGACCGGCGGCTCGGCGACGGCAACGGTGGAAGTTCTCAAACGCTGGGGCGTCAAGAAAATCAAGTTCGTGGGACTGATTGGCGCGCCGGAGGGCATCGCCCGGATGCAGATGGAACACCCCGATGTGCCGATTTACCTGGCCGCCATCGATGACCACCTGAACGAAAAAGGCTACATCGTCCCTGGCCTGGGCGATGCCGGCGACCGGCAGTTTGGCACGGGATGAACAGTATCCAGTGTTCAGTGTTCAGTGTTCAGTGTTCAGTGTTCAGTGTTCAGTATTCAGTATTCAGTGTTCAGTGTTCAGTATCCAGTGTTCAGTGTTCAGTATTCAGTGAACAGTGAGCAGTAAGCAGTGAAGAGTAAGCAGTGAGCAGTGCGATGAACGTGATTGTCGATTTTACGGTTGTGCCGATTGGGGTTGGGGTGTCGCTCTCGAAATATATCGCCGCCTGCGAGCGCGTCCTGGCTGAATCGGGTCTGCACTACGAAATGCACGCCAACGGCACCAACATCGAGGGCGAGTGGCAGGCCGTTTTCGATGCCATTCGCCGCTGTCACGAAACCCTGCACGCGATGGGCGTGCCGCGCATCCACACCGATGTCAAACTCGGCACCCGCGCCGACAAAACCCAGCGCATGGCCGATAAACTTGCCAGCGTGAAGGAAAAATTGGAGTCCGAAACCTCCTGATTCTGAAGAAAAGAACGCCCCGACTCTTGCGCCTGCGCGACAAGCGCAGGTGAGGTTTGCTTGAAAAACCTGGTTGAGCCGTTCGAACCGCTCGGCTGAGCGCTCGCGGGACGGCGATTCTCTCCCCAAAATAAAAGTGCTGGGATAAGAATCCGCTAATCCTCGCCAATCTGCGCGAATGCGCCCAACCCATTGAAAATTAGCGCAAATTCGCGGAGATTTAGCGGAACAATTTCTCCCAGCTCAAAAGTATCTCATCGGTTTGGCGCGCCAACAAATATTGAGAAGGTACAAAAGGTGTCTCCAGATGACTATAAAAAACGACTGGCAAGCCTCAATATTCCAGGTATTCAGCCTGTTCACCCTGGGCGGTGTGACGGCAGCATATCTCGTCCATCTGGGGCAACCCAATCCTCTCGAAACCGTGACGAACCTGCTCACATCGGGATTGGGGCTTCTGGCAACCTGGCTGGCAGTTGCGGTGTGGACGCTGCTTGGGAAAAATGACCCCGGGCGCAGGCAATGGGCTGCCCTGGCAATCGGTATTGGGCTGTGGACAGTGGCCGAATTGCTCTGGGCGTTTTTATCCTACACAATGGATGAGATGCCTTATCCGTCCATTGCGGATGCCTTCTGGGTTCCGGGCTATCTCATGGTGCTGGTCTCTGCCACCCTGCGCTACCGCGCGCTCAAAATCCAGTGGAACTCGAGGACAGCCCAGGCCTTGCTGGGCGTCTTTGCGGCGATTTTCGTCGTTGTTCTCGTGCTGGTGATTCTGCCGATTTTCGCGTCTGGGGGCGCGGATAGCCTGTTGGTTTTGCTGTTGAATGTTTTCTACCCGGCAGCCGACCTGCTGGTGCTGTTCGGCGCGCTGCTGCTGGCGCTTTCTTTCGCGGGAGGAAAATTTTCCATTCCCTGGACCATGCTTGCCGCCGGCCTGGCCACGCTCTCCCTCTCCGATATTTTGTTCATCTACGCTGACTGGAACGGTTTCTATACCCCCAACGGAAACCTGACCTGGCTGACCGTCATCGTTGATATCGGGAATTTGGCGGCATATACCCTGATAGCCTACGGCATGCTGCTCAATCACCGGCTGCTGGCAGGCGGCGCAAGGCTGGAACAAAAGTCCCTCCGCTCCCAGGCCCGCTCAGCCGATGCGCAAAAAGTGATGATATTCACCGATGATACCGACCGGGTCGTTTTTGCCAATTACAACCTGTCCAGGCTGCTCTTATCCGGCGCATCCAACGCAGTGGGAATGCCGCTTGGGGAGGTGCTGGGAATCTCGCCGCAGGATGCGCAACCGCTCCAGGCTGATTTACGTACTCCTCGAATTGGAAAAATCGAAAAGTACATTGCGCAATATCGCGCCAATGGCGCGGAGTTTTCGGGGTGGCTTCATGGGCGGGCCAACTTCAACGACCTGCGCGAGTACACTGGCGCGGATATTACCTATGAGATGGAATGGCAGCCTGATTCCTCTGCGAGACAGGAAACAGCAGGCAGGTTCGTCTTTGCTTCCCACGCGCTTATTTTTGATTCGCGGGAGGGGAAACTCTTGCTGGATTACTTTGGCAGCAAGGTTCACGCTTTGCAGCAAGCGGTGTCACAAATGGGCGGAGCAGCCGTTTCGGGCGTATTTGGTGAAGTATTCCAGGCCGCAGTGGACAGGGGGGACTGCGCTTTTTTCCTGGAAGAAGGCAAAATGCGGGTCGAGAAACTGCCTGTTCGCGCGGAGGCCTACGCCACGATACTCTCTGCGCTGACGGACTATGCGCGCGGCACGCTCTCTATAGAAATGGTCGCTGGTATTTTGCAGCGACTCGATGACGAAACCGAGCCGGAGATACTCGCGGCGGCCCGAAAATTTGGTCTGACCGGTTAGCGAGTCGGCTTTCCATTCGGGTTTGCTAAAACCTACGCTTGCGGCAAATACAAGTCACCATTGAACCAAGTGTAAATTTCTGAATTCCGAGTTACCGGCGAGTTTCTTTGCCCTGCGCCCGCGCCATGAATTTGGCCTCGTCGATGACAAAACGCTCGTGCAGCGCCTCGCCGATCTTTTCGACCGCGTCCCAGGCTTCGATTTTGAACACCAGTTTGCGCCCTTCCACCTCGACCAGTTCGGCCATAGCCCGCACTTTCATGCCAACCGGGGTGGGGGCCAGGCGGCGAATATCAATGCGTCCGCCGACGGTGGTCTGCCCGGCGGGTAAATGCCCGGCCAGGGCCGCGACGGCGGTGTTTTCCATCTGGCCGGCCAGGGCAGGCGTGCTGTAAACGGGAACCAGGCCGCTGCCCCAGCGGGCGGCAGTATCGGCCTCGCTGACGGTGATTTCGGTTTCGGCCCGCAAGCCGGGGAGGAGTTCGCTCATGGTTTCTCCTGGATTGTGGTGATGATGGTGTTTTTCGCCCCGGCGGCGCGCAAGGAGGATGCGACGGATTCGGCATTTTCGGGCGTGACCAGCGCGAGCAGGTTCCCGCCGCGCCCGCCTCCCGATAATTTGGCGCCCAAGGCCCCGGCTTCTCGCGCCGCCAATATCAGCCGGTCGAGTTCCGGCGAGGAAACGGTCATTCGCTGCAAGAGGGCATGGTTGGCGTCCATGAGCGGGCCGAGTCGGTCAGTTTTTCCGGTTTCAATCGCTTTTCTGGCTGCCTGAACAATTTCCCCCACTTTGTCAAAGATTGCTTCCCAATGGGCCTTGTCTGCTTCCCACAGTTTGCGCACGTCGCCAACGGATTCTTTCGTGGGGGCTGGGACGCCCGTATCGGCGATGACGAGCGTAAAAGGGCGGGCGACGCTGAAGGTTTGGACCTCACCCCGTTGCGCGGGGCTTCCCCCAGCCCCTCTCCTGCCAGGAGAGGGGGGCTGTTTGATGAAATAAACCGGTTTGGCGTAGGTGATGACGGTGTTGTCTATGCCGGAGGGCGTGCCGTGATGCAGTTTTTCGGTCTCGTAGGCCAGGGCGTTGACCTGCTCGTCGGACAATGGACGGTTGACCGCTGACGACATCGCCCGGATGATAGCAACGCTCACGGCAGCGCCGGAGCCGAGGCCGGATGCAACCGGGATGGTGGATGTTATCCGAATTGCGAGAGGCGGAGGGCTGGAAATTTTGAGAGTGCGGAAAATGTTATGAATAACGGTACGCAGCGCGTGCGCGGCCGGCAGCGCGGAAATTTCACAGCGCAAGGAAATATCTGGGGCGTCCACCCAAATTCCGGGCGCAGGTGAATCTTCCACTTCCACATCCGCATGAACCTGTGTCACTGGCACAGCCAGCGCCGGGCGGCCATAGACAACGGCGTGTTCGCCAAACAGGATGACTTTGCCGGGCGCGGAGGCGATGGTCATGCCAGGTAAAACACGGCCAGCACGGTCAGGCCAAGCAGCACGATGGCGGCCTGGATGGGGGCGTCTTTGAGCAGCACTTCTTCGGGTGAACCGGCCTCGTGCGTGACCTGGATGAGATACAGGTAACGGAAGATGATATAGATCACGAAGGGGATGCTCAACATCATGCTGTGGTTTTCGGGCAGGTTGGGGGCTGAGAAGGTGTAGAGCGAGTAGGCCAGGATGGTGGCCGCCGAGACGATGGTGACGTACTGGTCGAGCAGGGGGATGGTGTAGCCGTCGAGCACGCGGCGGTGCGAACCTGCGCCCCGGTCGAGCAGGGAGAGTTCGGCGCGGCGTTTGCCAAAGCCCAGGTAGAGCGAGCCGAGGGTGGTGACGACGTACAGCCAGGGCGAGAAGCGCTCTATTTCGATGAGCGTCACGCCGCTGTGGACGCGCAGCACAAACCCGGCGGCAATGACCAGCACATCCACAATCGGGATGTGCTTGAGCCACTTGGAATACGCCAGGTTAAGGACGAGATAGGCCGCCAGGACGCCCGCAAAGGCCGGGGAGAGCAGCCAGCCCAGCGGCAGGACGATGACTGTCAGCCCGATGGCGGCGGCCCAGGCGACCCTGATGGGCAGTTTGCCGGAGGGCAGGGGGCGTTTTTTCTTTTCAGGGTGCTTGCGGTCGGCCTCGATGTCGGCAATGTCGTTAATCAGGTATACGACGCTGGAGACCAGGCAGAACAGGGCAAATCCGCCGAGCGTGCGCAGGAAGGCTTCGAGTTGGAAGAGTTGCTTGTCGAAGATGAGGGCGAAGAAGACGAAGCCGTTCTTCGTCCACTGGCGGGGACGCATGGTTTTGAGGAGGGCTTTGAACATGGGGGTATTTTATCGTAATTCGGGATTCGGGATTCGATATTCGTGAGGCAGGGTGATGTCGTAATGAATTACAATTCCTGCATGTCAAAAATTCGTTTGGATGTGTTGTTGGTGGAACGTGGACTGGCCGAAAGCCGCACCAGGGCCCAGGCCGTTATCATGGCCGGGCAGGCGCGCGTCAATGGGCAGGTGGTGGATAGGGCCTCGGCAACGTTCGATGAATCCGTTGTTTTGACGGTCGATTCTGGCCCGCGATTTGTCTCGCGCGGCGGGGAAAAACTGCTGGGCGCGCTGGAAGCGTTTCCCGTTAAAGCAGCCGGGGTCACGGCTGCGGATGTCGGCGCTTCGACGGGCGGATTTACCGATTGCCTGCTGCAACACGGCGCGGCGAAAGTGTATGCAATTGACGTGGGCAAGGGCATTTTACACTGGAAACTGCGCAACGACCCGCGCGTGGTGGTGATGGAGGAGACCAACGCCCGTTATGTCGAATCCCTGCCAGAGCCGGTGCAGTTGGTGGTGTGCGACGCGTCGTTTATTTCGCTGAAGATTTTGCTGCCGGTGATGAAGGGGTGGCTGCTTCCCTCACCCCCATCCCCTCTCCCGGCGGGAGAGGGGCGCAGGGGTGAGGGAGTGATTACCCTCATCAAACCCCAGTTCGAGGCCGGGCGCAAAGATACTGCCCGGGGCGAGGGCGTCATCCGCGACCCGGCGGTGCATCGGCGGGTGCTGCGCGAGGTGCTGGCGTTTGCCGTCGAAACGGGATTCGGAGTCAGGGGGTTGGTCAGGTCGCCCTTACTGGGGCCGAAGGGCAATGTCGAGTTCCTGGCCTGGCTGGATTTAAGTCAAACCAGCGCAGACATCGCTGCGCTGGTGGACGGGGTTCTTCGTTAAGAAATCTTCTCTTCGAGTTCGGGGACCGGCTTGCGCGATTCGGCCAGGAGGTCATCCACCGTCATCGGCTCGCCGGGCTTGGCCGGATGGTAATGAACATGCACCCGGCTGACATTGGAGAGTCCCTTACGAATCAGGGCTTCGACCTGGTGGGCAATCCGGTTGCCCTCGCGCACGCTCAGGTTCCCATCCACGCCGACGGTCAGGTTGACCACAATGTGCGGGCCAAAGCGATGCGCCTGCATCTCTTCCAATTGCAACACACCGGGAACATTTTGAAGCAACTGGCAGGTTTGCTCTGCCAGTTCACGGCTGGGAACGGCATCCATCAGGTCAACGGACGATTCGCGCAGGATATAAATACCAGTGCGCAGGATGAGCAGGGCCACCAGCGCGCCCGCCAGTGGGTCGACCCAGGGCAGGCCGCGCTGACCGAGGAAAATACCAATCGAAGCGGCGGAGGCCGAAAACAGGTCGTTGCGATGGTCATAGGCCAGCGCGTCCACCACCGGGTTTTTGGTTTCCCTGCCCAATTTGCGGACATAAACGGTCAGGCCCAGTTTGATCACCACCGTCAGGAGCGCAATCCACAGGGCAACATCCAACGCGCCGCGCGAGGCCTCGCTGCCGGTGAGGATGTCCCACATCTTGTCAATCGAACCCCAGAAGACGGCCACAGCGGTCGTGACGATGAACGAACCGACGATGAGCGCAGCGATGCTCTCCAGTTGCCGGTGTCCGTAGGGGTGTTCGTCGTCCGCCGGTTTATTTGCCATGCGGACGAAAATACTCGCCACCACATAGTAGGCGACATCTGAGGTGGAGTTGATGCCCTCGGCCAGCAGGGCCGGGCTGTGACCGAGGATGCCAAAGGTGGTTTTGATGGCTGCCAGGACGATGTTCACGCCCAAACCCAGGTTGACGGCCAGCAGGCTTTTCTTATCGCGTTCGTGTGACATCCCCCAATTGTATCGCCATCCCTGCCTGCCTGGAATGACAAAACTCATGTTTTTCATCAGTGACGCTGCTGTAAAAAAGCTCATTTCAAGACGTTTAACGCAGAGCGCGCGAAGAACGCAGAGATTTCTTGCAGATTCCACGTAGAAAAAACCACGTATTTAGCGGTTTCGCAACTGAATTGCTCTGCGTTCTCTGCGTTTAATAGCAGTAAACTCACCAGTAGAGCAAAATACATTCCTTCCTTTATGGGACTTGAGTTTAGAGTTCGTTTGCAATCAAAACCTTTTGGCACGGACACTTGCGCCTGCGCAGCAAGTGCAGGTGTTACGCGGAATACACGGATTTACACGGAATCTTTAAGAAAAATCCGTGCGCCCCCTACGGGGGCAGTCCGTCGAATCCGTGAAACTTGTACTGAACCTGTCGAAGTATCCGTGTACAGGTTTTGGGTTTTTCACGCCAAGTCAGCCATGTTTTTTGTCTTTCAGGGCGAATCAAAATGAACTCTAAACTCAAGTTTTTAACTGATGGTCGAGCAGCCCGAAGCGACAGCGGAGGGCGTATCGAGACCACTTTTTTTTATGGTAACTACTCACACATCCGGCCCCGCCGGGGAATAAATCCCCCGGCTGCGTAGCAACGCCCTGTAAACAGGGCTTTATCCGCCTGAAATCAACGTGATGGACGGTGTAAAAGTCGGATTTATCCCTGTCGGGGACTTTCCAACGCTGTTCATAGCCGGAGAGCTCTGCGAAGCGGGCGAAAACATGCGCCGGTGAGCAGTTACCTTTTTTGTATATATCAATCTGCGGTGGTCTCGATACGCCGGAAAAGCACCGGCTACTCAACCCTCGCCAGGAACGGCAAGATGGCGTCGGCCACCTGCCCGGCGGCGGTGACGGGGGCGCTGTGGTCGGCGTTGACCAGCCGGTCCTGCGGGCCGGGGCGGCGCGGGGGGACGGAAATCCAGTCGTGTTTGCCCCACACCATCAGCGCGGGGACGTTTGGCAGTTGGAAGGGCCGGCCCGCGCCTGCCGGTAAACTGCGCAGGGTGCGTTTCAGGGTTTCGGGGCGGCAGGCGCTGATTTCGCGCATCCACTCGTCGGAGAGCGGATGTGGACGCAGGTTGAATGCCAGCAAACGGATTAAAAAATCCAGCCGGGAACCGCTCAGGATGAAATCTCCCGTTCGAGACCAGCGCGAATCCAGCCACAGGGCCAGGCGCAATCCCCAGGCGGCGTGGAGGGGCGCTTTTAACGGGCAAAGCAATATCGCCCGCCACACGGCTTGCGCGTCCAGGTTCAGGTAGGCTTCGGCCACCCGCGAGCCGCTGGAGTAGCCCAGCACGCTCCACCACGAAAATCCGAGTTCGCGCCGCAGGCCGCGCAGGGCATGGGCGGCGGCCTGGAGGTAGTGGGCGCGGGCCGGGGGCAGGTCCGACGCGCCGATTCCCGGCAGTTCGGGCATGACGAGGGTAAAATGGGGGCTGAGGCGCGGCAGCAGGCTGCTCCAGATGTTGAACGAAATCCCGAAACCGTGCACCAGCAGGAGCGGCGGCCCCTGTCCTTCCACTTGTACCGACAACGAGGCAATCTTTGGCATGGCAAATATCCTGATTTTCGTATCCAAAACGGGGGGTGGGCATATCAGCCTGGGTGAAGCGCTGCGCGACCTTCTCAGTGATAAACACCGGATTGAGTTAATCGACCCGCAGCCGCGCATTGTTCACTGGCATTACCGCGCGGTCAGCCGCCACGCGCTCTGGCTATGGGAACTGGAATATCGCCTGAGCAACGGCCCGCGCCGGGCGCGCCTGGCGCATACCCTGGCCCAGGCCCAGGCCCCCCTGATACTGCGCGTCATCGAGCGCTTCCAACCCGACCTGGTGATGACGACCTACCCGTTCCTGGCGGATGAAGTGACGGCGGCCATGAAACTGCGCCCGCGCGTCCGGCGTCCGTTTGCCATGCTGCTCTCGGACCCCGGCCCGGTGCATTCAGCCTGGCTGACGGAGCGCGGCGCGCAGGCGGTCTTTGCGCCGACCCGCGAGACCTTCCAGCAGGCGCTCGAGGCCAAACTCCCGCCGGAACGCCTGCACCTGACCGGCTGGCCGGTGCGCGGGCAATTCTATCACGCCCAAGCGGCGCGCGCCGAAACCCTGGAGCGGATGGGACTGAACCCTGGCCGGTTCACCGTCTTTATGCAGGGCGGCGGGGAGGGGGCCACCGGCTACGCGGCGGCGGTCGAGCAACTGTCCAACATCGAGGGGCTGCAAATCATCCTGGCGGTGGGGACGAATCACGCGCTGTATGAGCGTTTTCGCGGACACAAGAGCGTGTATGCCCTGCCGTTTACCAAAGAAATCGCCCACCCCATGTCGGCCGCGGATGTGGTGATGGGCAAGGCCGGGCCGAACATCCTGTTCGAGAGCGTGACGCTCGGCAAGCCGTTCATCGCCACTTCCTATATCCCCGGCCAGGAAAAGCCCAATCTCGATTTCATCCGGCGCTACGGGCTGGGCTGGGTGACGCTCGAAAAACTGGGACAGCGCACTCTGCTGGAGAGCCTGGCCCGCCAGCCGGAGCAGCTGCAAGCCGCCCGCGAATCGGTGCAGCGCTACCGGGACTGGAATACTCAGGCCGTGAGCCAGATTCCGGGGCTGGTGGAGGGGCTGTTGGGGTGACGTGATTGTTCCAAATTCGGTAAAAGTCAGGAGAAGGGAGGTGAAAGCATGAATCTGCCAAAATAGAGGGGTTGATTACGCCATCAAAGCGGTGAGGTTCAGGCCTCGGGTCAAATGATTGCCAGCATGAGCGATCAAACGGCTGACGTTGAGGGCAGACTGCTCACACTTGTCACCACGCACACTTGCACCGTACTGCGTTTGGCGCAGTGCGGGTGGAACGATAGCGTTCCTTGACCCACCACCCAATGCTGCGTTCACAGGCGTTGTCGGGGATTGTAAATATCGGAAAGTCCCCGACAGGGGATAAATCCGACTTTTACACCGTTCATCACGTTGATTTCAGGCGGATAAAGCCCTGTTTACAGGGCGTTGCCGCGCAGCCGGGGGATTGATTCCACGGCGGGGCCGGATGGTGGTAGTTACAAGATTTATGCAATATGCTGGGGTTATTCTTTTGTAGTAACTACCTACCCTCACCCTGCCCCTCTCCCAAAGGGAGAGGGAAACGGATACAAAAAGCGGATTTTTATGCCGAAAACGACAATTTCGTCCGAGATTTCTCCCCTCTCCCACCG
>DAOTZM010000282.1:0-8139 GCA_034434035.1 Anaerolineales bacterium | reverse complement strand
TATCTTATTCTTGTCATTTCGAGCCGCGCAGCGGGGAGAAATCTTGCGCACTGGGAGAAGATTTCTCGCTGTCGCTCGAAATGACAAACTAACACGAAGTTTGTCCGGTAGAGAACGAAAGGTCTCGAGGTTCAGGTACTGCTGGCCTTCAAAGGGTTCCAACATGGCAATTTTCTCCTGGCGTGTTTTTACACCACCCGCACGCTGCTCCCGCGCGGCGTCTTCTCGACCTCGATTCGGTTCGGGAAGGCGTCTTTCAACTCGTCCAGGTGGGTGATAATCAGGATTTTGGCAAAATCACGCCGAACGGTGTTGATGGCCTCCACCAGGCGCTGGCGTCCGAGCGCGTCTTGCGAGCCGAAGCCCTCGTCGATGACCAGGGTTTGCAGCCGCGCCCCGGTGCGCCGCGCCAGCACTTCCGAAAGCGCCAGCCGGATGGCGAAATTGACCCGGAAGGCCTCGCCGCCCGAAAACATCTCGTAATCGCGCGTCCCGGCCCCATCGCTAATCTGGATATCGAGCGTTTCCTTCAAATCCTCGCGTTTTTTGTCCTTGTAGCCGGCCTGGGTCACAAACCGCACGCTCATCGCCCCGTTCGAGAGCCGGTCGAGCAATTCGTTGGCCGCCTCCTCGATTTGCGGCAGGGCTTGTTCAATCAGCAACGCCGGCACGCCATCCTTGCCAAAAGCGCGCTCCAGCGTTTTGTAGCGCCCAATCTCCAGCGCGCAGGCCTCGCGCCCGGCCTCGACCTGCTTTTTCTGCGCCCGGCGGCTGTCCAGCACCGCCACCATCTGGCGCGCCATGCCGACCTGCTGGTTGAGCGCATTTTCCTGCTCTTTCAGGTCGAAAAACTCGCGCTCGACGGCCTCCCAATCGAGAACTTGCGCTTCAGCCTCCTGCAAAGCGGACGCTGCCGCCGCATACCCATCTTCTTGATTTTCGATTTCGGATTGACGATTTTGGATTTCATCCCGCAACCCTGCAACTTCACGCTCCAGTGGCTCTAAAACTGCGCGCGCCTTCTCCAAATCCAGCCATTCTTTTTCGGCTGCGCGCCCTTCCTGCTCGGCCAGGCGCGCGGCGTCGTGCGCGGCCAGGTCGTAGCCCATCGCCGACAGTTCGGATTCTATTTTTGATAAATTGGAGCGCGCTTCCAGCCCAAAGGATTCGCCGTTTAACAAACTCTCCACTTCGGCGAGGCGCTTTTCGCCGCCCGATTCCCACGCGGCTGCGGCCTGTCTCGCCGTTTCGAGGCGTTCACCCAGCGAGGAGAGTTGCGCCGTCAATTTCACCCGCTCATTTTCCGCGTCGGCGAGGCCCTTTAAGCGCGCTTCGATGTCTTTCATCTCCGCTGACAGCGTTTCCATGATGTTTTTGTTGGCGCGCCAGCGGTCGCCTTTCTCTTTGCCTTCAGCCTGCAACTGCTCCAAAAGCGAGGCGCGGTGCGACCCGGTGAGCGGCTGTCCGCACAATGGACAGGCCGCGCCTTCGATGGCAGAAACCTGGTCGAGACGGGTTTTGAGTTCGTCCATTTCGAGTTTCAGGCGTTTGTTCTCGCCGTCCAGTTCGATGAAACGTTCGCGCTCTTCGCGCAGTTTGATGTCGATATCCGTCCGGCGCGCCACGCGGGTTTCGGCGTCGAGCAGGGCTTTTTCTGCCAGTTCGATTTCTAATTTCAGGGCGACGACTGAGGCTTTCTGTTCACTGATCACTGATAACTGGTCACTGAGCAACTGCCTTTCCTGTTCCAGCCGCGCTTTTTCGGCGTTGATGGCATCCAGGAAGGGTTGGCGGCGCTTTTCGGCCTCGCGGAACTGCCCGGCAACAGATTCCCATTGAGCCAGGTCGGCGCGGGCGGCCTCCCATGCCCGGTAACGGGTTTCGATTTCAGCGGCGCGGTTAACGAGAGCGGCCTGGGATGCGGATTCGGCCTCTCGCGCGGCGAGGCGGCTGGTGAGCGAATCGCGTTCGCGGCGGGAACGTTCCAGCGCGGAAGCCAGCATCTCGACCTGCTTGCGCTGGTTGTCGAGCAAAATCCGCATTTTTTCGGCCTGCTTTAAGGCCGCTTCTTTGGCCGCGCGCAGCGATTCGAGTTGTTTGAGTTGGCCCTCGAGGTCTTTGAGCTGCTCCCTGCGCGCACTTTCTTCATTAAGCTCAGCGTTGATTTCGGCCAGGCGGCCATCCAGAGTGTTCAGTTCACCCTCGACCCCTTTGCGGCGTTCGGCGGCGCGGGTTTTGTAGGTCTCCCACACTTCCAGGCCGAGGATGCTGCCCAGGATACGCTTGCGCTCGCCCGCTTTTTGCTGGGTGAATTGGTCGGCCTTGCCTTGCAGGAAAAAGGAGGCATTGACGAAGGTATCGTAATCGAGACGCAGGATTCCTTCGATTCGGGCCTGGGTGGCGCGCGTGGCGGCTTCGGTCAGGGGGCGCCAGCTTTCAGCGTCTTGAATCTGGAATTCAAGCAAGGTGCTTTTGCCCCGGCCCAAAATGCGCCGGACGCGATAGACGTTTTCTTCGTATGCAAAAGTCAGCGCCACTTCGGCGGCGTTGCTGGCGGTGTGGATGAGTTCCTCGCCGCGCCTGCGCGCCTCGCCGAACAAGGCCCAGGTGAAGGCGTCGAGCAGCGAGGATTTGCCCGCCCCGTTGTGGCCGGAAATGCAGGCCAGGTCGAAGGAAGTGAAATCGACCTCCACAGGGTCGCGGTAGGAAAGAAAGCCGGAGAGTTTGAGTCGCAGGGGAATCATGGCCTGATTTTACCGCAGGCCAGATGTCATGAGAAAAAAAGTGACATTTGTCAGTTGAAGACAGATGTTCAGACAATTTAGAATAAAATATCCCGCTTTTGAGGAGGGTAAGTCTATAAATCTTGACACAGATGTCTGGCTGTTGAAATAGACCACGAACCGTGTACGATGTTAATCACCCGCTAACGCAGTCATTTACGATAAACTCTTGAGGAGATTCTCATGAAAACCACAAAACCCAAATTCCTGGGGAAAATCCGGTGGATGGTTTTTGCGCTCCTGCTGGCCTCCCTGGCCTGTTCCACAACTGGCCCGGCCCTGACGCCAACCGCCGCGATTGACCTCGACGCGGCCGCCACCATGCAGTCGCTCACCGTGCAACAAACCCAGATTGCCATGCAGGCAACCGAAATTGCCCTCTCCGAAGCGATGACGAAAGCCGCCGCCTCGCCCACCCCGGAGCCGACCTCCACGCCGGTTCCAACTGCCACAACCGTCCCCACCGCCACCGCCACGCCCGGGCCGCTGGTCATCGAAGATGATTTCAGCAAGGATGTTGGTCGCTGGGTGGAATGCAAGGAGTGCCTTGTCGCCAATGGCGCGTTTTACATGGGCCCCTTCCCGGCAGTCGATAGCGCGGAAGGATACACCGTCATCTGTAAAGACTGCGGCATCGTCGATGAATACAAAATGGAAGTCGATGTCACTTATGTCAGCGGCGCGTCGGACCGGGGTTTTGGTTTCGTGTTGTGGGAGAACGACGGCGATTACATCGACCTGGAAATCACCACCTGGCAGACCTATGGCGTCTGGTATTATGACAAGGACCAGGGCAAGAGTTGGAATGCCTGGTATTACATCATGGACAAGCCGACCAAGAGGTCTGGCAACATCCGGGCAGGGAAACTAACCAACCGAATCGCGGTAGAGGTCGAAAACCGGGGCGGCCAACGGCTGGCGACCATTTCCGTGAATGGGAAAACCCTGCAAAGCAACCTGGAACTAAAAGTCGGGCCGGGTCGGATTGGCCTGGTGGTCGGCCTGCACTCGCTGGGAGTCAGTTTCGATAATTTCTACTTCGAGGGCACCCCGCTGAAATCCCCCCGTCCATCGGGCGGCAGCGGATAAAACTGGTACAGCCAAAGCCGGGTATTTTTCTTGCCCGGCTTTGGTACATCTGTTATCATAGCGGGGTGTTTGCATCAGACGAAGCCACCAGCCGCCGCCGCGCAACCCTCATCGCCATTATCCTGGCCACCATCCCGTGTTACTGCCTGGGCTGGGTAACGTTGCGATTCCGCCCCGAACCGCCCACGCCCACCCCCACGCCCACCATTACGCTGACGCCCACCAACACGCTGGTCATTTTCATTCCGACTGCGACGGAATTCCCCACCTTTGGGCCCAGCCCCACGCCCGGCATTCTGACGGCAACCCTTACATTCACTCCCACTGAAACACCAACCCCAACCGGCACGCCGACCGTTACCCCCACCACAACGGTCACGCCCTTCCTGCCGCCGACGTTTACGTTTACGCCCTCCGTCACGCCGGTTCCGCCCACATTCACGCCTTCGGTCACGCCGGTTCCGCCCACATTCACGCCTTCGGTCACGCCAATTCCGCCCTCGCCAACGTTTACCAACACTATCGTCCCGCCGACTTCCACCAACACGCCTACCCCCACGGCAACCGAAACCCCGACTCCCTAACCTTTCACCATGCCTGATATCACCCCCTTCCTGAAATCCCTGCTGTCTGTGGCCGGGATTTCATCCTACGAGACTCCCGCCACCCAGCTCATCGAAGAAAAATGGCGCCCGCTCGTGGATGAAACCCGCCTGAGCCGCATCGGTTCGCTCGAAGCGCTCAAAAAAGGCGCCGCCGCCGAACCGCGCCCTTCGATTATGATTGTTACCCACATAGATGCCATTGGCATGATGGTCACCTCCATCGCCGATGGCTTCCTGCACTTTACGCAGGTCGGCGGCATTGACCCGCGCATCTTGCCCGGCGCGCCAGTCATCGTCCACGCCTCGGCCAGCGGCGAGGAATTGCCCGGCATCGTGGTATTGCCCCCGGCCCGCGCCCTGCCCGCATCCGTTGGAGATGGCGTGGTCGGGTTGGAACACCTGCTGATTGACGTGGGACTCCTGCCGAAGGAAGCCGCCGCCAAAGTACGAACCGGCGACCCGGTCTCCTTTGCCACCGAACCCAAAGAGTTGGCGGGCGAGGTCATTTCCGGCCACACTCTCGATAATCGCGCCTCGGTTGCCGTGCTGACAGTAGCGTTGGAAGAACTCCAGAAAAAATCGCACCAATGGGATGTTTGGGCGGTCGCCACCGTACAGGAAGAAGTCGGCTTGTTGGGCGCGTTCACATCTGCCTTTGGGCTGCGCCCGCAGGCGGCGATTGCCATTGATGTAACTTTTGCCAAAGGCCCTGGCGCCAATGATTGGGGAACGTTCCCGCTCGCCAAAGGCCCGACCCTGGGATTTGGCCCCAACCTGCATCCCTTCCTGTTCAAAAAATTCGAGGAACTCGCCAAGAATCTGGAGATTCCGTACCAAACCGAGGTCACGCCCCGCCACACCGGCACGGATGGCTACGCCACGCAGGTTGCCGCCGAAGGCATCCCGACCATGGTGATTGGTATTCCGCTGCGCTATATGCACACCCCGGTCGAATTGGTTGCGCTCAAAGACATCCAACGCGCCGGGCGGCTGCTGGCCGAGTTCATCGCCAGCCTGGAGCCGGATTTTGTGGAGAAGATTGTTTGGGAAGACTAAATTCGTGTGTCAGGTATCAAGTACCAGGTGTCAGGCTTTTCCTGAACCATGACACCTGACACCGGAGAACTTTTATGCCAAATATCACTGAAAAACAGTTCAGATTGCTCGAAAAACTCTGCAACGCCTGCGCCGTTTCGGGCGATGAAGGCGAAGCGCGCAAAATCATCCTCGAAGAAGTGAGGCCCTACGCCGATACGGTCAAGGTCGATGCGTTGGGAAATGTCCTCGTCACCAAAAACGGCTCTGGCGAGAACAAAGTCAAAGTCATGCTCGACTGCCATACAGACGAAGTCGGCTTTATGCTGGTTTCGGATGAGGGAGATGGGCTATACCGCTTCGAACTGGTCGGCGGCATCGATATCCGCCAATTGCCGGGCAAGCAGGTGCTGGTCGGCAAGGACAAAATCCCCGGCGTGATTGGCGCGCGTCCCATCCACCTGACGACTGTCGAGGAACGCCAGAAAAAAATCCCGCTCGATTCGCTGCGCATCGACATCGGCCCGGCAGGCAAGGCCAAAGTCGGCGACCGGGCCACCTTCGCCACCCGCTTCAAGCGGGTTGGCCCCTCCATTATGGCAAAAGCGATTGATAATCGCATCGGGTGCGTCCTCCTGATTGACCTGCTCAAAACCGCGCCCCCTAATGTCGATTTGTGCCTGTCCTTCTCGGCGCAAGAAGAAATTGGCCTGCGCGGCGCGAAAGCAGCGGCCTTCCATTTTGCCCCCGAACTGGCAATCGCCATCGACTCGACGCCTGCCAACGACCTGCCGATTCATGACGGCGGCGAAAACACCTTTTACAATACCAAATTGGGCGGCGGCCCGGCCATTTACACCTACGACGCTGGCACGCTCAATGACCCGCGCCTGGTTCGCTTCCTGACCCAAACCGGTGACGAATTGAAAATCCCGTATCAGTTTCGGCAGCCCGGCGGCGGCGGGACGGACGCCGGAGCCATCCACCGCTCCCGCGCCGGCGTGCCGACCGTTTCGGTCTCCGTTCCCCATCGTTACACGCACACCGCCATCAGCCTGGCGCGCGTCGATGACTGGAAAAACACGCTGGCCCTGATTTCGGCGGCCATCAAGCGGATTACGCCGGATTTACTGAAGGAAGACAGGCCATAACGCGCATTGGCAATTCGCGCCGCGCTATGAACGGATGAATCGCCTGCCCGGCTCCGGCGAATACCTGCCGGTAATGAACGGCTCCGACCGCTTCCTGCGCGCCCAATGCGGCGCAAACGGGCGCGCGCCGCGCGTAATCTGTGGATTAAGGATACCCCATGAAACAACTCCTCCAAAAACTAACCGAAACCTTCTCCCCCTCCGGCTACGAAGCCGCCATCCGCGAAGTCATCCGCGCCGAGGTCGAGCCCCTGGCCGACGAAATCCGAGTCGACGCCCTCGGCAATCTCATCGTCAAGAAAAACCCGGCCAAAGGGGCCAAAAACCCCAGGAAAATCATGGTCGCCGCCCATGTCGACGAAATCGGCCTGATTGCCAGCCATATCGACGAGAACGGCTTCATCCGCTTCACCACCATCGGCGGCGTGTACCCGCAAATGCTGATGGGCGCGCGCGTCCGCTTCTACAGCGGCCTGCCGGGCATCATCTACACTGAACCGCTCGACAAGCCCACCGACACCCCGGCCATCGAGAAAATGTTCATCGATGTCGGCGCCGCCAGCCGCAAAGATTGCTCCATCAAAGTCGGCGAAGTGGCCGCCTTCGAGCGCCCCTTCCTCGACCTGGGCGACCGGCTCGTCGCCAAAAGCATGGACGACCGCATCGGCTGTCTGGTCGCCATCGAAGCCCTGCGCGCCCTGAAATCGACGCCCAACGAAGTCTATTTCGTCTTCACCACCCAGGAAGAAGTCGGCACGCGCGGCGCGGAAACCTCCGCCTTCGGCATCGACCCCGACCTGGGCTTCAGCCTCGACGTGACGGGCTGGGGCGATACACCGGGCCGCAAACATTTCGACATCGCCCTGGGCAAAGGCCCGGCCATCAAAATCAAAGACGGCGGCATGTTGTCGGACCCGCGCATCATCCAGTGGATGGTCAGCACCGCAGAAAAGAATAAAATCCCTTACCAGCGTGAAGTCCTGCTGGGCGGCACCACCGACGCCCGCGCCATGCAGCTCGTCCGCGCCGGGGTCCCGGTCGGCTGCATCTCCATCCCCTGCCGCTACGTCCACAGCCCCAGCGAAATGGTCGATACGAACGACGTGCAAAACGCCGTCAAACTGAGCGCAGCACTGCTCAGCAACCCAGTCGAACTGTAACCCGGACTCCAAAACCTCCTGATTTTGGACATTGAAACAAAGCAAACGCCCGAGCGCATCCTCGCGTCCGGGCGTTTTTCTATCTCCAACATTTACCAGCCGGAACTTCCTCCCCGCAGCCGTTTATCCGTTTAACATCCGCTTCCTGCATCCGCTTATCCGCCTAAATCCGTTGACTACATCCGTTTCCTTTATCCGTTTTTCTCTACCGGACAAAACAATCTAAACTGTAATTCATATCTTATTCTTGTCATTTCGAGCCGCGCAGCGGGGAGAAATCTTGCGCACTGGGAGAAGATTTCTCGCTGTCGCTCGA
>DAOTZM010000281.1:0-3133 GCA_034434035.1 Anaerolineales bacterium | reverse complement strand
CTTCATCATGGGCGGCATCGAAACGCCACAGCCGCGCATCCTGGATGTCGGCTGCGGCGGCGGGATTCTCTCCGAAGCCCTGGCAAAAGCCGGGGCGCAAATGACCGGCATCGACCTGTCGCTGGCCTCGCTCGAAGCCGCCCGCCAGCACGCCCAGGCCGGGGCGCTGACCATCGACTACCGCGCCATCACCGCCGAAGAACTCGCCGCCGAACAGCCCGAATCCTTCGACGCCGTCACCTGTCTGGAAATGCTCGAACACGTCCCCGAACCACAAAAGGTCATCGCCGCTTGCGCCAGGCTGGTCAAACCGGGCGGACGGGTCTTCTTCTCGACCATCAACCGCACCCTGTTCTCGCTCGTAGCGGTCATCCTGGTTGGCGAATACGTCCTGCGCCTTTTGCCGCGCGGTACGCACGACTACCGCAAACTGATTCGCCCATCCGAGTTGAAAGCCTGGGCCAACGCCAGCGGCCTGCAACACGCGCGCAGCGCCAGCCTGATGTACAATCCACTCACCGGCAAATTCAAAGCGGCGTATGATAAAGAAGACATGAATTACATGGCCTATTTCGTCAAATAGGTACTCGATATTCGAGCGACTGGATACTGATTACTGAACACTGGATACTGATTACTGAACACTGGATACTGACCTATGCTCAATCGCTTTCTCGCCCTCTCCCGCGCCACCCACGGCATCCTGGATGTCGCCATGCCCGGCTTTGCCGCCCTGCTCTGGCTGGGCGCGTTCCCTGAATGGCCGGTCCTGCTGCTCTCGCTCCTGACCGCCTTTGCGGGCTACACCGCCATCTATGCCCTCAACGACCTGGCCGGGGTCCAAACGGACCGCGAAAAATTCGCCGGGGAAGGCATCAACCAGGGTTACTCGGTCGAAGCCTCGGCCCTGCGCTACCCGCTCGCCCAAAACATCCTGACCGCCCGCCAGGGCTGGGCCTGGTTCGGCTTCTGGTATGCCATCGCGCTCATCGGCGCATATATCCTGAACCCGGTCATCGTCTTTATCGTCCTTGCCGCCGCCGTGCTGGAGGTCATCTATTGCCGCTTGCTCAAAGTGACCTACTGGCGCACCCTGGTCAGCGGATTGGTCAAATCCTGCGGGCCGGCGGCGGCTGTCTTCGTGGTGCAGTCCAATCCGTCCCTGCCGCTGCTGCTGCTCATGCTGCTCTGGCTCATGCTGTGGGAAATTGGCGGGCAGAACATCCCCGCCGATTGGAACGATGTCGAGGAAGATAAGCGTGTCGGCGCAAAAACCATTCCACTGACCTTCGGGCCAAAACGGGCCGGACTGCTGGTCGTCATTACCCTGACACTCACCACCCTGGTCAGCCTGTTTCTGCCGCTCATCTCGCCCAAGCCGCTCGGCTGGCCCTACCTGCTCGCTACCGGGTTGGCCGGGCTGTTCCTGCTGATTTTGCCGGGCATTGAACTGTACCGCAAACGCGAAAGCCGCCAGGCCGGGCGGCTCTTCGACCATGCCAGTTTTTACCCCCTGGCGCAATTGACGATTATGACGCTATTCGTATTGCTGTAAAAAAAACGTCCCGAAGGTTTCTCAACCGCTCGGCTGAGCGCGCGACGAAGCCTTCGGGACGCTTTTGATTATTTTTCCACAACCACCCAGGCGTTGTAACTCTCCAGTTCAACCGTTACCCGCGCTTCGGGTGGGAAATAAGAAACAATTTCCGGCGGGCTGAGAAAATGGCTGCGCATCAGGGCCAGTTTTTCCACCACCGCCACGAACTTCACCGGCAGGGTGCGGATGTCCGGCTCCTCGATGACCAGCCGCCCGCCCGGCTGGAGAACGCGCCACAGTTCGGATATCGTCTCGCGCTGGTTGATGACGTGGTGCAGCGCATCGACCATGATGATACGGGGGAAAAAATTATCAGCGAAGGGCAGTTTCTCTGACGGAGTCAGAACGCCCGTCAGCCTTTTTTGCCGTGACTGCGAGAGCATCCCGGCGGAGACATCCGCTACCACCACATCGCGGGTGTACGGTTTCAGGGCAGCCGCCACCCGCCCGGTGCCGCCGCCCGCATCGAGCAGCAATCCGTCAGTGGGCAGGTTCACCACCCGCAGCATTAAACCCAGCCGAGAAAAGGGAATCGCGCGGTCATAGAGCGGGGCGAGCAAATCGAAGTGGTCGAAGAACATGTTTTTTGGATGTCCCAGGCGGTCAGAAGTTACTCAACCGTGATATACGGCCTGATTTTCTCCATCGTTTCCGGGCCAATCCCGGCCACCTTTTGCAAATCATCGAGCCGCTCAAAAGGCCCATTCTCTTCGCGATAGGCGATGATTCGGCTGGCAATGGTCGGCCCAATGCCGGGAACGGTCTGGAGCAGGGCAGAATCTGCGGTATTGATGTTCACCAGCCCCCCAACAGGCGGCGTGGGAGTAGCAAGCAGCCCGCCCCCACCGATGACGAGTTGCGGGGTGGGGATTTCCACATTGCCGGGAATGTTAATCTGCTGGCCGTCTTTCACCCTCTCAGCCAGGTTCAATTTGTCCAACTCGGCGCCTTCCAGCAAGCCGCCCGCCGCCGAGATGACTTCCACCAGCCGGCTGTCGCGCGCGACCTCATAGACGCCCGGCCGCTCGACCGCCCCGGTAATATACACAGAAATCGGCTCCGGCGTGGAGGAGGGCATCAGTTCCACCTTTTGGCCGGAGGGCGCGCGCGTGGTCAGGTACAGCAGGCCGCCAATCAGCAGGCCAACCACCGCGCCGAATATGACGCCCAGGGCAATTTCAAAGACTTTTCGCATGGTTCAATCTGCCTTCATAACCAACGTGGTTTCGTTCATCAATTTTCCCACAATTCCCGCCAAACGGCTCAAACGGCGAAAATAGGGAGGCATTTCCTCAGGCCGGAGAACCCGGAAACCGAATTTCTCATAAAATGGGCCGAGCGCGCCGCGGCAGGTCATGGACAAGCCGAATAAACTCATCACAACGTTTTTCGCTCCTTTTTCAAAGCCTTGGTTTGGATGCAGGCGAGCGCGGAAAAGGCTGGATTTAGCCGGATTTCTCAAAAAATCCGCGTTTCTCCGCGTAACACCTGCACCTGCAGCGCAGGCGCAAGTGTCCGCGTCCAAAAAGGTTTTTG
>DAOTZM010000280.1:0-3310 GCA_034434035.1 Anaerolineales bacterium | reverse complement strand
ATCCCCATGCCCACCCTCCTCGAACGCCACTGGCCCAAACTGGCCCTGCTCTTAACCGTGTCCCTGCTGGCCGGGCTGCTCTTCGTCCCCGCTCTCGCGCAGAGATTCGCCACGCCGCTGCTTGTCCTGACCCTGGGCATGACCCTGCTGCTCCTGGCCCTGCGCCACTGGCGGGCTTATCGGGCCGGGAAACTGTCCCGGCGCGAGTTAGGGCGCAATCTCCTCATCGAAACCGCCAGCTTTCTGCTGGCCTTTGTCTTGGCCCGGTTCGCCGGCGGGCTGGTGGCGGGATTTGTCAGCGCAGGATATGGGTGGCTGCTGGGGCTGCTCTCCGCCCTGCTGGTCGGCGCGGCGGCAGGACTGGCTGTCCACAAGACGCTGGGGCGGTGGGTCAGTTGAAGGATGAATGCACGCACGCGTGATGAAAAAATCCCCGCACCTGACACTTTCCATCTCTTCTTTTCCCTGTTTGGTTCCGGCTTGTCCGGGTTAGGGACTTCCCCTGTTGAAACCCCACATTTTGTGACTATTACCATACGCGTTACTCCGGGAAAAATGCGCCAAAAGGCGCCTATTTACACATAGAAAACCCGTAACCTGTAACCTGTAGCATAAGGCATACAGGGTTACGCCCGTCCATAACCTGATTCAGAAGAGCGCAGGAGGGCCAATCAATACCAGGGGGAATAACGGTGAAAAATAGCACCACACGAAGAATCACCCAATCATCACAAAATCGAACTGAACAGTCTTAACGCCCATATGCCGTTCCACAACAAAGGCACGGTTGTGCTTACGATTCCTGTTTACCAAAGAAGGAGACCCAAAAATGAACTACATCCCTCCCCCAAGCGAACTATCTCCTGGCTCAAGCGTATGTTGTTACCTGCGAGACTCAGGAGGCGATGGGCAAGAGCAAAGCACGGCCCAACAAAGGCGCGTCATTGAAGCCTATTGCGCTGAACACGGACTTATTCTGGCACAAGTCTTTGAAGACGAGGCGCGCAAAGGCGGTACCACGAAAAGTCGTACTGCCTTTTTAGAGATGATTGACTTGACACAAAGTCCAGAACGACCCGATGGCATCCTTATCTGGAACTATGCACGCTTTGCTCGCGACATGGATGATTCAGCATTTTATCGCATCATGATAAGAAGAACTGGGATGGTCTTTCATTCGCTAACTGACCCCATTGAGCGAGGTGAACTCGCAAGAGTACAAGAATTCTTTATCGATTTTGCCAACGAAGAAAAACGCAAACAAAGATATGGCTTGAATCTTGGCGGGGCAAGCGGCCTGAACACTTCATAAACCCCCGAAAAACATGATGAAAATCACTTGCCCCGCCCGGAAAATCTGTCTATACTTGCACGAAATTTTTCTCGGCCAGGCTCTCATGAACCGATTCTTCAACAAACCAATTGGACTATTCTTGCTGGCGCTGCTCTCCCTGATGGGCCTGGGCGCTGCCGTGTATGCCTACACCGGCCCCGACCGCACGCGGACAGAGCCGGTCGAGGTCTGTAAAGTCGTCCTGCTGGAATGCCAGAAGGTGCCAGCCAAAGGCGATTATCGCTATAAGCAGGTGCGCGACTGGTCTTGCTCAAACGAAAGCAAGCCCTGGCAGGACTATCCCAGCCAGCCGCCTCCATCTGGATGCTATGAAAAAGTCGCGGGACCATCCAATGTCTATTGGTCTCGCGAATATCGCGTGGATCAAATCCCCGTCACCCACCCGCCAGCCGAAATCAGCGCCCAGCCGCTGTGCAGCCTGCCTGGTCAAAACGGCTGGTGCAGAAACGGGGCCCTACTGCAACTCACCGGCCACGAACCGGTCAGCGGCTACAGCATCTTTGCCCTGGGCGGTACACGGAATGGCGAATTATTCAGCCTGCAAGCCGCAACCGGAAGCATCCCGGTCCTCGAGGGCCGCAACGACTTCGAATACTGGGCCTATTCCACCTGAGGCGACACCTCCCTGATGGGTGCAAGCACGCTCTACCTCGACAGCCAGCCGCCGGTATTCGGCAATATCGAGATAACCGGCACAAGCGGCAACAACAACTGGCTCAAATCGGCCAGCCTGAGCGCCAGCGACCCAAGCCCCGGTTCCGGCCTGGGCGGCCTGGATTACACCCTGAACGGCAGCAACTGGGCCAGCCTGTCCAGCCCGGCCAGTCTGCCGGACGGCAGCCACAACCTGCAAGCCCGCGCCAGCGACCTGGCCGGCAATACCAGCCTGTCGCAAGCGAGCGAGATCAAAATCGACAGCCTGGCCCCGGCCCTGACCATCAGCGAAAGCGGCACGGGCGGCGCGAACGGCTGGTACATCTCGCCAGCGCAAGTCAGCGCCTCGGCCCAGGATGACGGCTCCGGGTTGGCCGTGCTGGAAGTCTCGCACAACGGCGGCGCGTGGACCCCCTACGCCGCCCCGCTGACCCTGCCCGACGGCAGCCACAGCCTGTCCTTCTGGGCCGAAGACCTGGCCGGTTGGGTGACACAGGACGAGCGCCAAATCCGGGTCGACACCCAGGCCCCGGACATCGGCGGCGAAATTAACGGCACAATCGGGACGAACAACTGGTACACTTCAACCGTGACAGTCGCCGCCCTCGCATCCGACCCTGCGCCTGCCTCCGGCATCGAAACCTTCACCTACACCTTAAATGGCGCCCCAGCCCAGGACTACACCGCGCCGCTGACGCTGACAGACGGCCAGCACAGCCTGACCCTGACCGCCCGCGACCGGGCCGGGCTGGAAAAAATCGAAACGCTCACAATTTTGGTCGATACCGTCCCGCCGGCCCTGCAAATCACCAGCCAGTACCCCGAATGGGTCAAAGACAGCCTTAGCCTGGCCGGAAGCGCCTCGGACGGCGGCAGCGGCCTGGCGCGGATCGAAGCCAGTTTCGATGGCGGCAAAACCTGGCAGTTGGCCAGCGGAACCTCGGCCTGGAGTATCGCGTACGACACGCGCGAGGCCACCAGCGGCGCGCAGACCTGGCACGTCCGCGCCGTTGACAAGGCCGGGCTATCCACCATCCGCTCGCTCAACGTGCAGGTAGACAACACGCCGCCGCGCATAGACCTGCCCGCAAGTTGGAGCCTGTGGGACACGGTCACCTTCGACGCCCGCGACGCCGACAGCGGCCTGGCGAACACTGAACTGGTGATCAGCGACCCGCAAAACCGCTGGCCGAAGCGCGTTTACAGTTACCAGCCCGGCCACCTGCCGCTCAGTTTCCAGTGGGACCGCCGTTTTGCTGACGGCACCCTGGCCCCGCTGGGCGATTACGCCGTCAGCGCGAC
>DAOTZM010000279.1:0-7278 GCA_034434035.1 Anaerolineales bacterium | reverse complement strand
TAGGGTGAGGGTAGGCAGTTACCATAAAAGTAAGAAATTCAAGCCAAAACTCTTCTATAAATTGAAACCATAGCCGAGAAAGGAACAGGCAAAGATGCTTGATATTGACAAACCCCTTCTAAAATCCCTGCTATTAATGGCAGATATTATCGAAGCACGCGATCCTTATACTGGAGGGCACGTCTGGCGGGTATCTCAGTTTGCCAAATTGCTGGCAACCAAAGCCGGGCTGTCAGCCGATGATGTCGTTCGGATTAGCATTGCGGCCTATTTGCATGATATGGGCAAAGTAGGTATCCCTGACCAAATTTTGAAAAAGACAGAAGCGTTAACCGTCGATGAATATGCCATTATCAAGACTCACCCCTCGATTGGAGACCGGCTGCTGGGTGGACATCCATTGGCCGAAATGGTACGGGCTGCCGCCGCTGAACACCATGAACGGGTGGACGGCAAAGGATATCCGAACGGATTACATGGTGAGCGGCTCTCGCTGGTTTCGCGGATTGTCGCCATCGCCGATGCCTTTGATGCGATGACCAGCACGCGCCCTTACCGCAAAGGGATGCCAATTGAGAAAGCGCTCAATATTTTGCAGGAAAATGCGGGAACCCAATTTGATGATGACTTGGCGCATCACATGTGCGCATTGGGCGAGGCTGGCGATCTGGCGCATATCGTTGGGCATACGGCAGATGGGATTCCCGCTGTGACCTGTCCGCATTGTGGCCCGGTCATTGCCATTCCGCGTAATACGCAAGATGGCGACATCATTTACTGTCGCGCCTGTCAGGGAGAACTGCAACTGCGCCGTTGTGGCGATACTTTTGAAGCTGAGATGATTGGCATGACCAATGACCCACGCAAGTTGGAGCCGGTTCCCAACGAAGCCGGTATTCAAAGCCTGTTGGCTCAGATTTAACCAAAACGTCCGCCGGGAATTTCCGGCGGACGTTAGCTTTACACACCTTTGAGATACTCACGGATGAGCAGCGCGGCGGTTGCCCCTTCGCCTGCCGCCGAGGCAACCTGCTTGGTGCTGCCCTGACGCGCGTCACCCGCCGCAAAAATGCCCGGCACGCTGGTTTCCAGGAACATCGGTTCGCGCCCATCAAAGCCGGGAAATTTCTGCCTGCCATGCACCAGGTCGTGCCCGGTAACGATGAAGCCCCACGGATTGCGCTGTATCTGGGTTCCTTCCAAAATTGCCGTGTTGGGGGTCAGGCCAATAAACACGAACACACCCGAGGGGTGGATGGTTTCGGATTGGCCGGTTTGGCGGTTTTTCACTTCCACCGCCTTCAATTTGCCGCCCGCCCCGCTAAACTTGGTCACTTCGGTCTGGAAGCGCACCTCAATTTGCGGGTGGTTGAGCGCCTTTTCCTGAATCACCTGGCTGGCGGATAGTTTGTCGCCGCGCACCAGCAAGGTTACTTTTTCGACAAATTTGACCAGGAACAGGCTTTCCTCCGCCGCGCTGTTGCCGCCGCCAATAACAGCCACGGATTGACCCTTGTAAAACGGCCCGTCACAAGTGGCGCAAAAATGAATCCCCGCGCCGATGAAATCATCCTCGCCGGGCGCGCCCAGGCGTTTGTAACGGCTGCCGGTTGCCAGCAAAATGGCTTTGGCGCTGTATTCGCTGCCATCCGCCGTGTGGACGGTGTGATAGTTTGCGCGCGTGCCGATTTTGACCACGTCCTGCGCCTGGAGCATTTCCACGCCAAAACGTTCAGCCTGCTGGCGAAGTTGGGAGGCAAACTCCGAGCCGAGTACCCCATCCGCAAAACCGGGGACGTTATCCAGCCGCTCGGTAGCCGCCGCCTGCCCGCCCAGGGCGGCGCGCTCGATGACCAGGGTGTGGATTCCCTCGCGGGCAGTGTACAGCGCCGCCGTCAGCCCGGCGGGTCCGCCGCCGACCACAATCAGATCGTAGAAGCGGCTGGATGCGGTGGTTTTCAGCCCCAGTTTGGCGGCTAACTCGGCATTCGATGGCTCAACCAGAATCGAACCATCGCCAAACTCAATGGTTGGGATAATGCGTTTGCCCTGGTTCTTTTGTAAAACATAGGCTTCACCATCTTTGTCCTGTTCAATATCCACCCAGTTGTACGGGATTTGGTGTTCGCCCAGGAATTGCTTGCTGCGGCGGCAGTCGGGGCACCAGTAGGCGCCATAGATGGTAATTTCGGCTTTCGCTTCCATAAATCTCCTTATCCAATCAATAACGGTTTAATCTGCCAGCGGAGCCAGCGCTTTGTGCGCGATGACCCGGCTGACCTCGTCCAGCGCCAGCGTGGATTTGACCCCGCCTTTGTCGGCGATAATGACATAATCATCCTTTGCTTCAAGCGCCTGGTGCAGTATGGAAACATCGGCAGGCAGGAGCGCAAGCGTGACCACCCGCTGGTTAAGCAATGCCCCCAGCCAGGTTTCCACTTCCTGACGGGTAAAACTGCCCTCCATTTCATCGCCGCCCAAATCGCCATAGCGTCCTTTTTCTTGTTGGATGTCGTGCGCAATCTGCGATTTGCATTGGTCATAGAGCGCCAAAATCAATTCCGATGAAGGTGTTTGCACCAACCCGCTCGATTCCAGCGCCGACTGTACCGCGCTCTCGCGCACAAAAATATTCATCAGCGAAGGAAAGCGACGGTAATAGGCGAGTAGTAATTTTTTGCCTGAAATTATGCCCATCACCTCAGGCACATTCAGGCTTTCGAGCGAGCGTTTTGTCGCTCCCGGCGCGGCAAAGACAACCACCACACGCTCGCTCAATAAATCCACCAACAGCAAAAAAGCAAACAGGAACGCGCGCGTAATTTTTTGCTCCTGCACATCAATCACCAATAACACCGGCTTGCCGGGCGATTCGAGCGTGCGTGCCAAAATGGATTGCAAGCCGCCCGCGTTGCCCTGGTTGGTCAGTTCAAACGCGCTGCCCAAATCAGACACCGAAAGAAAGGGTTGCGCGCTGGCGCTGCGAACGCTGTCGCGCAGTTCAAACTCCACGTCGCCAATCTTGAACTTGCCGACATTGCTCAAAATGGATGGAAAAAATGCCAACAACAAGAAAATCGCTGTTGCCCAGGCCATAAGCAGGGCGGGCGCCGCCTCGATTGGCGGGGCTTGAGTCAGCCAAATGAACCCGCTCCAGGTCAACAGCAAAATCAGCAGGGTGGTAAAGAAACGGGTTGTCTTTGTTCGCATGATGCAAGTCTCCTTATAGTGTAGATGGCGCAATTCCCCAAATCCTTACGGGTGGGTAAGTAAATCCTTTACAATTCCTTCTATAATACATAAGCATTCAACACAGGAGAAAAAATATGGACATTGCCATTGTAGGTTTAGGGAAAATGGGCGCGAACATGGCGCGCCGCCTGATTAACGGCGGGCATCGCGTAGTCGGGGTGGATCAATCGCCCGAAGCGGCCAAAAAACTGGCCGCCGAAACCGGCCTGGTCGCGGCGGGGACGCTTGCGGAAGCCATTGCTGCACTGCCTGCCCCGCTCGCTGTGTGGGTCATGGTTCCGGCGGGCGCGCCCACCGAAGCGGTCGTGAACGAACTGGCGGGGCTGCTCTCGCCAGGCGATACCATCATAGACGGCGGCAACACCTTTTACAAGGATGACATCCGCCGCGCCGCCGCGCTGAAGGAAAAAGGCATTCATTATGTGGATGTAGGCACCAGCGGTGGAGTGTGGGGGCTGAAAGAAGGCTACAGCCTGATGATTGGCGGCGAAACGGAAGCCGTTTCCCGGCTGAGTCCGATTTTTGAGACGCTCGCCCCGGCTGTCGATAAAGGCTGGGGCCATGTCGGAGGCGTGGGCGCGGGGCATTTCGTCAAGATGGTGCATAACGGCATTGAATATGGCTTGATGCAGGCCTACGCCGAGGGCTTTGAAATCATGCACGCCAAGAAAGATTTCGCGCTCGACCTGCACCAGGTGGCGGAGATTTGGCGGGTGGGCAGCGTGGTGCGCTCGTGGCTGCTCGACCTGACCGCCGATGCGCTCAAGGGCGACCAGGATTTGAGCGACATCGCGGGCTATGTCTCGGATAGCGGCGAGGGGCGCTGGACGGTCTTTGAAGCGGTGGATTTAGATGTACCGGCCCCGGTCATCACGCTTTCGCTGCAACAGCGCTTCGTCAGCCGCCAGGATGAAAGTTATGCCGCCAAACTGCTGGCCGCCATGCGCAATCAGTTCGGCGGGCACGCGGTCAAAAAGGCAGAAAAATGAACGAAACCTGCGAATCCACCAGCATTGTCATCTTCGGCGCATCCGGCGACCTGACCTGGCGCAAACTGATCCCAGCGCTCTACAACAACTTCAAAAAAGGACGCTTGTCTGAGTGCGCCAATGTCGTTGGGTTTGCCCGGCGCGACTATTCGGATGATGCTTTCCGCGCTCACCTGCGCGAGGGCGTTGCCCAATTCAGCCCGGAGACCTTTGACCCTGCCGTTTGGGAAAAGTTTGCGCCGCGCCTGCATTATTTTCGCGGCAACCTGGATGAAGCCGCCGATTTTTCCCGCCTGGACGGTTTTTTGCATGGGCTGGAGGACGGCCCCGCCAACCGGCTGTACTACCTCGCCACCGCCCCCGAATATTACGGCCCGATTGCCGGTCATCTTGGCGCGGCAGGCATGTCGCGGGATGATGATGTTTATGGCGCGTGGCGGCGTATCATTATCGAAAAGCCCTTTGGCGCCGACCTGGCTACAGCGCAAGAACTCAACCGCGCTGTTCATGCCGCTTTCGATGAACGCCAGGTTTACCGCATTGATCATTACCTCGGCAAGGAAACTTCGCAGAACATCCTGTTTTTCCGCTTTGCCAATGCCATTTTCGAGCCGGTTTGGAACCGGCGCTATGTCAGTAATGTCCAAATTACGGTGGCTGAAAGCGTGGACGTGGGCGGGCGGGCCGGGTACTATGACAAATCGGGCGTTGTGCGCGATATGTTCCAGAATCACCTGTTCCAACTGCTGGCGCTGGTGGCGATGGAGCCGCCCGCTTCCTTCGAGGCGGACGCCGTGCGAAACGAAAAAGTCAAGGTTTTCCAGAGTATCCGCCCAATCGACCTGAGCGATACCGTCCGCGCCCAATATGCCGATTACCGCGCCGCGGAGGGCGTCGCCCCCGATTCACAGACTCCCACCTATGCCGCGCTCAAACTCTTTGTGGACAACTGGCGCTGGAAGGGTGTCCCGTTTTACCTGCGTTCCGGGAAAGCCCTGAAGCGCAAAATCTCTGAAATCATCATCGAATTCCAGCGCCCGCCGCACCTGATGTTCGACCTGCCCCAGGACAGTGATTTCAGCCCCAATATCCTGGCCCTCACCATCCAGCCCAACGAGGGCATTCACCTGCGTTTTGAAGCCAAAGTGCCCGATTCCGACCAGGAACTGCGCTCGGTGGATATGGATTTCCACTACCGCGACTCGTTCAAAGACCGCAGCCTGCCCGAAGCCTACGAGCGTCTGCTGCTCGAAGCCCTCAAAGGAGACGCCTCGCTGTTCACCCGTTCCGATGGGATTGAATCGTCCTGGAAGGTGATTGACCCGGTGCTGCGGGGCTGGGAGGCGCAAAACACCCCACCACTGGGCACCTATCATCGCGGCGCGTGGGGGCCAACCGAGGCCGATGAACTCCTGGCCCGCGCCGGTCACAAGTGGCAAATTGGGCATGATGAATGACAAAAACGCTCCGAAGCATTTGCTTCGGAGCGTCTTTTCTATGAGCGATATTTGCCTGTTATATCCAGAATAGCACCTGGCCCTTGGGCATTCTCCAGCAACTCCAATGCCGTTTTAATCACCCGCCTTTGCGTTTCCACATCCCCTGGCGCGCCCAAGGTGCGGCCCATGGGGAAAGGGGTAATCAGGGTACGCGGCAGGTTCATGGCCCGCAAACGCTCCCGAAAAGCGGAAACGCCTACCACCACTGTCGGGATTCCACCCGCTTCCATCACTCGTGCAATGTGTCCCACGGACACATGACAGACCGGTCAGACCGGCGCCAGCAAGAGCGCCTCAACGCCTTCAGCCTTGAACTGCTCCAGCCAGGCTGGCGCAACCTGATTGCGGAGTTTGAGTTGCGAAGTCGCGCCGACAAATGAATAGGCGTTGGCGGCGAGTTCACCCACCACGCCCTCGGCTTGCAACTCGCGCAACCGTTCAATGGGGAAATTGGTATTGGGGTCTGCCAGGGAGCCGCGTACATCATACCCGCCGTGACGGACGCGAAGTTGGCTGGCGGGTGTATCCATCGGGATGATGGATAACTGTGGTTCCTCTTTGATGAAATCCATAATCCTTGCTTCGGCTTCCTGCTGTGACATATTCTCGACGCCAAAAGGCCGGGGGTCGTCGCCTTCGACAAAATGCCCGCTGGAGGACATCAGCCCCAGGCGCAGTTGGGTCAGTGGGGCGCGTAAGGCACAAAATGGGGCCTCTTGGTACACAAATTTTCCGGGCTGATTGTAGACCCTCGCCTGGGTCTGAATGATATGATCCGTGACGCGCGAAAAATCGCCATCATTGAGCGCATCACCCATTTTCCACAGCAGTCCCTCGAAAAAGTTACCAGCCTCCTCATCTGAAAGGTCCGCCAGGAACTTGAAGTTCATGTCAGAGCGGGATCCATAGTAGAACGATTTCTTGAAGGCTTCTAGTGATTCTTTGTTGTCGCTCATGATTTTCTCTTGATGCTCCTCCGCATACAATCGAATTGCTTTCGATATTCAAACTCTACATACCGTAAGTTCGGGATAAGACTTCCCTGCTGTATTTTGTGTTTTTTCTCTCGCAAAGTCGCAAAGTGCGCAAAGAAAATTAAAAAACTTAGCGGTCTTTGCGGCTTTGCGTGAAAATTTTCACGTATTCGGGTACTCAATCTTCATCCCGAATTCACGTTACATACGTTTTTTATATTGCATTCCATCAATTGGCTGATTAGGCGATTTTTGGATCGCGAATGGGAAAAGGCACTATGTGCTTCCGATATTTAGATGAGCAAAAGATTGAAGTCCTTACCTATCTAGCGATTTACATTTTTTGCACCTGACAGGAAATAATAGAAGTTTTGCTACCGTACATTGGGAGACAAGAAGCCTGAATGAAAGCGAAAAACAGGAGTGAAATCCAACCTGGATTTCAGCGAGTAGTGGATCCAATCCAGACCAAGCCGGAAAAGACTTTTGTCAATGCGATCGGTACGATCAATCAGGCCAACTTTCTTTTCAGCGATTACCAGCAGTCCCTGGCAAACCATCCAA
>DAOTZM010000278.1:0-8920 GCA_034434035.1 Anaerolineales bacterium | reverse complement strand
ATAACGCTTTCGCCCATCCCGGCGGTGTGCAGGATGCGGGCTTTGATTAAGCCGGTCAGGTGGTAACGCGCCCGCAGGTAGGGGAAGACTTCGTTTTCGGCCAGGTATTCCATTTCGCGCGGCACGCCGGGCAGGGAGATGACGCATTTCGAGCCGCTTTCGACGATGAAGGATGGGGCGGTGCCGACCGGGTTCTTGATGGGGATGGCGCCTTTGGGGACGCAGGCCTGGCGCTTCTGGTTTTCGGTGGGGATGCGCCCGAAGCGCTGCATTCGCTCGACGATTTGCTCCCACAGTTCGGGCAGGTAGACCGTTTCGACGCCAAACGCCAGGGCGACGGCTTCGCGGGTTGGGTCGTCCACCGTTGGGCCGAGGCCGCCGGTGGTGATGATAACGTCGGCGCGCTGGAGCGTCTCGCGCAGCACTTCGGCGATGCGGGCGGTGTTGTCGCCGATGGCGGCGGTGCGGAAGACATCCACGTTCAGGTTGCGCAGTTCGCGCGCCAGCCAGGCCGAGTTGGTGTCGACGATTTCGCCGAGCAGGATTTCTGTTCCAATGGTGATGATTTCAGCAGAGGGCATGTTCGATTTTCGATTTCAGATTTTGGATTTACGATTGGTGGCTGGTAAATGGCGATTGATCATTTGCCGATTTGCTTCCTTGCTCACTTGCTCGCTTGCTTCCTTGCTCGCTTGCTCACTTGCTCACTTGCTTCCTTGCTCACTTGCTCACTTGCTTCCTTGCTCACTTGCTTCCTTGTCTACATCTCCCCGTTATTTTACCGTATCCGGTCCGGTTTCCACCTTGCGCAATGGTTAACGGCGGAATCGTGAAACTCGATACGCTTTTTTTGTGACAAGATACGCTTGCCGGGGAGGGGAATTTGGTCTACACTTACCGTAGCGCGGAATTTATTCCGCTTTCTCTAACCAGGACAAGCCGGAAGGACAAAACCTTTTCACCACGAAGGGACACAAAGGAAAAACTTAAAAGCTCTTACGTCGTGTTCCGTCGTTACCTTTGTGGTAAATTCCTTCCGGAAGGACAAAACCTTTTCACCACGAAGGGATACAAAGGAAAAACTTAAAAGCTCTTACGTCGTGTTCCGTCGTTACCTTTGTGGTAAATTCCTTGTTAGGAGAATCGCCGATGCGTGTGCGCGTAAAACTGATTGCCAATTACATGAAACTGCTGCCGCCCGGCGCGCAGGGCAATACCATCGAACTGGAAGCCCAACCCGGCGCGGCGATTGGCGATGTGCTGGGGCCGCTGGGCGTCCCGCTCGATGAGGCGACTGTCTTGCTCCTGAACGGCTGCCAGGCCGAAGCGGATGCGCCGCTCTCGGAGGGCGATACCGTCACGGCTTTTTCTGCCATCGCAGGCGGCTGAACCGAATAACGAAACCCCAATCTCGAATATCGAGTAATGAATCTCGATGATCGAACTCTGAATAGCGACTAAAAGGAGAATAATCTATGCACGGCTGGCACGGACGACTTTTGCGCGTGGATTTGACCAACCAGAAAGTTTCCATCGAAAGCATTGACCCCAAAGTTCTCAAAGACTACATCGGCGGGCGCGGGCTGGCGATTCGCTGCCTGTACGATGAGGTCGACCCGCAGGTGGACCCCTTCGCCCCGGAAAATAAACTCATCTTCACCACCGGCCCGCTGACGGCCACCACCGCTCCTACCGGCAACCGCTACATGGTTGTCACCAAGTCGCCGCTGACGGGTGCGCTGGCGCATTCCAACTCCGGCGGCGATTTCCCAACCTGGATGAAGCGCACCGGTTTCGATATGTTCATTTTCGAGGGCAGGGCCGCCAGCCCGGTCTATGTTTGGGTGAACGAAGACCAGGTCGAAATCCGCCCGGCGGCCCACCTGTGGGGCAAGGAAGTTCCCGAAACGACCGACGCCCTGCTGGCCGAGACCCTGCCCGAAGCCAAAGTGGCCTGCATTGGCCCGGCGGGCGAAAAACGGGTACTGATGGCCGGTATCATGAACGATTATCATCGCGCCGCGGCCCGCTCTGGGGTGGGGGCGGTGATGGGCAGCAAAAATCTCAAGGGCGTGGTGGCGATGGGCAAGAAAAACCCGGCCTTCTACGATGACGCCGGGATGCGCGCCTTGAGCGTCGAACTTTCAAGAGAAGTTGGCGTGGACATCAAAAAAGGCTCGAACCTGCGTATCTACGGCACGGCCTATGTGCCGCAAGTGACCAACGCGCTCGGAATCCTGCCGACCCGCAACTTCCAGAGCGGGGTGTTCGAGGGCGTGGACAAGATTGACGGCGTCGCGCTCAAAAATTCCTATCTCATCACCCACAAACCCTGTTACCGCTGTCCCATTTCGTGCGGACGCCTGACCGAAGTCCCCGAAGGGAAGTACGCGGGCAAGGGCGAAGGGCCTGAATACGAAACGATTGCCTCGCTCGGAACGGCCTGCGGTCTCGATGACCTGGCCGGGCTGCTCAAGGCCAATTATCGCTGTAACGAACTGGGGCTGGATACGATTTCAACCGGCCTGACCATCTCCGCCGCGATGGAAATGTACGAGAAAGGCGTCATCACCGACGAGCAGACCGGCATGCCGCTGCGCTTTGGGGACGCCGACGCGGTTATTGAGATGGTCAACCGGATTGGCTACCGCCAGGGCTTTGGGGATGTGCTGGCCGAGGGCAGTTACCGCCTCGGTGAGCGTTACGACCACCCTGAAATGTCCGTCACTGCCCGCAAACAGGAATTCCCAGGCTATGACCCGCGCGGCGCGCAGGGCATGGGCCTGCTCTACGCCACCTCGAACAAGGGCGCGTCGCACATGGAAGGCGATGTGGCTTACGAGGAGGTCTTTGGCGTGCCGGTTAAGGCCGACCCGCTTTCCACCGACGGCAAGGCCGAACTGGTCGCCCGCTTCCAAGATGCCTTCGCGCTGATTGATTCGGGCGGGGTATGCGTCTTTTTCGCCATCCGCTACGCCTTCACCAAAGAGATGATGGTCTGGCCCGACCGGTTGGCGCAACTGCTCAACCTGACCACCGGCGCGAACTACACTCCCGATGAAGCCTTGCAGGCTGCCGAGCGGGTTTACACGCTGGAGCGGATGTTCCTGCTGAAAGCCGGTTCCGGGCCGGAGCAGGATACCCTTTCGCCGCGCCTGCTCAACGAGCCGCTGACCGAAGGCCCCGCCAAAGGCCGCGTGGTCGATTTGGACAAGATGCTGCCCGAATACTACGCCTTCCGCAACTGGCCGGGCGGCATCCCGTCCCCCGAAAAACTCGCCGCGCTGGGGTTGTAAAAAATGGGTGTGTTTCATTTCAATTAATGAAATGCGCCCATAAAAAATCAACGTCCCGAAGGTTATATAACCTTCGGGACGTTTCTTCTCTGCTTACTGCTTACTGCTTACTGATTACTGATTACTGGCTACTCCACGCCCAAATAGGCATGTTGCACGGTGGGGTTGGCCTTCAGGTTTTCGGCAGTATCCGCGATGACGATTTGCCCGGTCTGGAGAACGTAGCCGCGATGGGCAATCGAGAGCGCCATCAGCGCGTTTTGTTCCACCAGCAGGATGGTGGTACCTTTTTCGTTCATCTGCTTGATGATGTCGAAAATCAACTCCACCAGCACCGGGGCCAGGCCCATCGAAGGCTCATCGAGCATGAGAATTTTCGGGTTGAGCATCAGGCCGCGCGCGGTGGCGAGCATCTGCTGTTCGCCGCCGGAGAGCGTGCCGCCCTTCTGGCTGATGCGCTCCTTCAGGCGCGGGAACAACTCGAAGGCGTATTCCATGCGGCGCTCCACCTCTGCCGGGTCATCAATGGTGAAGGCGCCCATCTCCATGTTTTCTTTGACGGTCAGTTTGGGGAAAATCCCGCGTCCTTCGGGGACGTGTCCCACCCCGGCCTGCACGATTTTGTGCGGGTCTGTCTGCGAAATGTCCTTCCCGCCGAGCAAGATTTTGCCTTGTTTAGGGTGCAGCAGCCCTGAAATCGTGCGCAGGGTGGTTGATTTCCCGGCCCCATTGGCGCCAATCAGCGTGACGATTTCGCCTTCGTTGACTTCGAGCGAGATGCCTTTGAGCGCATGGATGCGCCCGTAGTAGCTGTGGACGTTTTCCAGGGTGAGCAGGCTCATTGCACTCTCTCCTCGTGCTGGCTGGCGACCGTGCCGCGCCCGAGATAGGCTTCGATGACGCGCTGGTTCGAGCGGATTTCAGCGGGCGTGCCTTCGGCAATCTTTTCGCCGTAGTCCATCACGCTGATGCGCTCGGAAATGTTCATCACGACGCGCATATCGTGTTCGATGAGCAACACCGTCACCCCTTTCTCGTCACGGATGCGGCGGAACAGGCGGATGGCATCTTCCGTTTCCTGAGGGTTCATCCCGGCGGTGGGTTCGTCGAGCAGCAACAGGAGCGGGTCAGCGGCCAGGGCGCGGGCGATTTCTACGCGGCGCTGTCCGCCATAAGGCAGGTTCTTCGCCAACTCATTGCCCACGCCTTTGAGTCCGACATAGCGCAAGAGTTCTTCGGCTTTTTTCTCGGCGGCGCGTTCTTCATTTTTGAAGGATGGCAGGTGAGCCAGGATTTGGAAGGGGCTTTGCTTCAACTGGGTGTGCATCCCGACCAGCACGTTTTCGATGACCGACATTTGGCCAAACAGGCGGATGTTTTGGAAGGTGCGCGAGATGCCGCGCGCGGCAATCTGGTCGGTGCGCAGGCCGAGCAGCGATTTCCCATCGAATTCGATTTTCCCTTCTTCGGGCCGGTAGATTCCGGTCAGGGTGTTGAAAAAGGTCGTCTTCCCAGCCCCGTTGGGTCCAATGATGCTGACGATTTTCCCTTTTTCGAGGTGAAAGTTCATTTTGTTGACGGCAGTCAGGCCGCCAAATCGTTTGATGACATTGGTGGTGTTGAGCAGTGTCATACGTCCTCGCCCTACCCTTTCCCTCGTGCATCGGTACCGGCCAGTTTTTCTTCCGATTCATCGGAGGCAAGTTCCCGCTGCCGCCGCCGGGCCGGGATGATGCCGCCGGGCCGGAATATCATCATCGTAATCAGGATAATGCCAAACAAGAGCCGTTGGTATTTGGCCGGGTCGAGTTGGGTGGAGAGGTCCCTCCAGGCGAAGTTGATGATGGGGATGACCGCGTCGCTCTGGCGCAACTGGCTCAAGTAGAGCGAAAACCCTTGCAAGATTTGCAGGTTCAGGATGGTAACGGTGGCGGCTCCCAAGATGACGCCGGGGATGCTGCCCAGCCCGCCCAGGATGACCATCGAAAGTACGCCGATGGATTGCATGAACGAGAACGATTCGGGGCTGACGAAGGTGCGGCTGGCGGCCATCAGCGCGCCCATCACCCCGGCGAACGAGGCCCCGGCGGCGAATGCGCCCAATTTCAGGCTGACGAGCGGCACGCCCATCGCAACGGCGGCGGTTTCGTCTTCCCGGATAGCCGTCCAGGCGCGCCCGATTTTAGAGTCTTCCAGCCGCAGCGTCACCACGATAATCACCAGGATGACAATCAATGCCAGCAGGTAGAACATGACGTTGTAGAGCGTGGAGGTTTCGACCTGGCGTCCCACAATCGGCTGGAATATCGCGTTGAAACTGTCCACCACGAATTGCGGCAGGGTGGGGCGCTGGATGGGGGTGATGCCCTGTGGCCCGTTGGTGAAGTTGAGTGGTTTATCGAGGTTGTTTGCCAACTGGCGAATTACCTCGCCGAAGCCAAGCGTTACTATGGCGAGATAGTCCCCGCGCAGGCGCAGGACCGGCGAACCGAGCAGGATACCGGTCAGGGCGGCCACGATGATGGCCAGGAACATGAACAGGTAGAAAGCATCACCGGGCAACAGGAAGGGCAGGTTGGGCGGCTGGGTTCCTGGCGCGAACGGCAGGACGTAATATTGCTGTGAGCCAAAGAACGCCCACAGGTAAGCGCCTACCGCGTAAAAGGCAACGTATCCCAGGTTGAGCAGCCCGGCAAACCCGACCACGATGTTCAGGCCTAGCGCCAGGGCGACGAAAACGCTAATCTGGAAAATGATTTCCAGGTAGAAGATGTTCCGCGCCCCAATGATGGGAATGACAACCAATGCCATGAATATGCCCAAACCGAGCTTGAAGCGGTTATCGGTTTTCAGGGCATACAGGGTGCCGAAGGAAGTGAGCAGCAAGAGAAATGCAAGGTTCGAGCGCGGGCTGAGATAGACCAGGACGGTTCCCAGGATGATGTGCGCCAGGGTCAGGATGTAAGGCCATTTCCCTTGCTGGGCTGCATTCAGGAGGTTGGTGAACGAGAAGCGGGCCATCGGTTCCTCCTAGGCTTTCTGGGCGACGTTTTCGCCCATCAGGCCTTGCGGGCGGAAAATCAGGACGAGGATGAGAATGCCAAAGGCGAAAATATCTTTATATTCCGCGCCCGCCGCGCCCATGGTAAAGGCTGAAAGATACGAGCCTGCGAATGTTTCCAGCATCCCAAGCACGATTCCGCCCAGCAGCGCGCCGGTCAGGTTGCCGATGCCGCCCATCACGGCGGCGGTAAAGGCTTTGATGCCGGGGAAGAACCCAATGAAGGGGTCGATGCGGGTGAATTTGGCCGCATACAAGACCCCGGCTGCCCCGCCCAGCGAGCCGCCGATGAGGAAGGTCAGCGCGATGATGCGGTTGACATCCACGCCCATCAGGCTGGCGGTCGGACGGTCCTGGGCAACGGCCCGGATGGCTTTGCCGATTTTGGTGGCATTGACCAGGTAGTTCAGGATGACGAGCATAATCATTGCGGCCAGGATAACGATGAGCGATTTGATGGAGATGCCCAGCATGATGGCTGTCCCGCCCATGTCCATTTGGCCAAAGACCAGCCGCTCGTCGAAATTGCCAAAGGTGGGGAAAATTCGGTTGAATTGGCCGGTGGTCAGGCTTTCCACCAGGCGAATCAGGTCCTGGAGGAAGAAGGAGACGCCAATGGCTGAAATGAGCGGCACCAGGCGGGCCGCGCCGCGCAGCGGGCGATAAGCGATTCTTTCAACCGCCATCGCCAGGCTTCCAGCGGCGACCATCCCGGCCAGGATAGCCAGTATCAGCCACAGGTAAGCCATGCCAAGCGGGGCGGTTCCCAAAATGCCCGCCGCATCCAGTGCAATCAAAATTTCTACGCCGACGAAAGCGCCAACGGCAAAGATTTCGCTATGCGCGAAGTTAATGAATTCCAGCACGCCATAGACCATTGTATAACCGAGGGCAATGGCTGCATAAACGAAGCCGATAGTCAGGCCATCGATCAAGACCTGCGGCAGGTTGACTAATACGTATGTAAACAGGGAAACGTTGAAGCGCGCCATGACGCTTTGCCCTGCGGCAGATTTATCCAGCAGCAGCGCCAGGAGCAGGGCAATGGCAGAAAGCGCCAGCGCGCTGCCCATCGAAAAGGCCAGCATTTGTCCCAAGGGGCGCAACAACTCCCGGATATTGATGGTGCCGAAGAATCGTTTCATAGACCATCCCGAATGTGAAATTTCTCCCGGCCTCTGTCAGAGGCCGGGAGTTGAGATGCCGTGAAGGATTTTACGGGGCGGGAGGCGCAATGTCGAGGGTTTCGACAATGGTGTTCTCTGCCCATTTCGCAGGATCGGGCGAGACAACCTGAATGATGAAGTACTGGGCTGAGATTGGGTCGCCAATCTGGTTAAAGGTGAAATTGCCAGTGATGCCGCTATAAGCCTGCAAGGCGCGGATAGCCTGGGTTACTTCGGCGCGGGTGGGCATTTCGCCGTTCTTGGCTTTGGCGGCGTTTTCGATCGCCTTCAAGCAGATGCCCATCGAGTCGAAGCCCTGGGCGGCAAATGGCTGCGGGTCAGAACCAAACTTGGCCTTGAAATCAGCGATGAACTTGGCCGTGCCTGGATAGACAGAAGCCGGGCCAGAGACGGTAGAGTAGAACGTGCCGCCGCCCTGCACGAGGGCGTCCCCGGCGATTTTGGCAGCGTCGGGGCTGTCGAAGCCGTCATCGCTCAAGAACATGCCCATGTAGCCTTTTTCGCGGGCTTGCTTGAAGAGAACTGCTCCTTGGAAGGCCATGCCGCCGAAATACAACACATCAGGGTTGGCAGCCAGGATGGGGGAGAGAATGGCGTCGAAATTGGCTTTTTCTTCCGTGCCTTCGAAGCCAAGCACCTGCATACCGAGCCGCTCTGCTTCCTGCTTGAAGAATTCGGCAATGCCCTGGCCGTAGGCCGTCTTGTCATGGACGACGAAGACCGATTTCATCCCCTTGTTGAAGGCGAAGTTCGCGCCAACCACGCCCTGCACGTCGTCACGTCCTACGATGCGGTTGACTTCGGCATAGCCGCGCGTGGTGACTTTCGGGTTGGTGTTGGCAGGCGAGACGTTCGCCAGCCCGGCGTTGTGATATTCCTCAGACGAGGGGATTTGCACGCCGGAATTGTAGTGGCCGACCACGCACAGAATCGCCGGGTCTGACACAATCTGCTTGGCGTTGGCGACGCCGGTGTCAGGATTGGCCATGTCATCGAAGGGGGCCAGTTCGACCTTGAAGCCCATTTCGGTTAAGGCCGCGCTCATCTGCTCGAGGCCGAGTTCGGCCCCGCGTTTGATGTCCACGCCGACGACGGATTGGTCGCCAGAGAGGGGCGATTGGGTGGCGATTTTAATGGTCTTGCTGGCCGCGCCGCCCCCGCCGCAGGCGGTCAGCACCATGCTGGCAATCACCAGCAGCGAAACAAGAAACAACATGCGCTTTGACATTCTTCTTCCTCCTATGGAAATGAATGTGGAACTAATTTTTGCGCCCCAGCGGGCGCACAGGAAAATACTACAGTTTTTTCAAACAAAGGTCAAGTGAATTAAGTAACATTTTTTAGTTGTCTGATAATTGTGACGATGCGCCGTTGTC
>DAOTZM010000277.1:0-6850 GCA_034434035.1 Anaerolineales bacterium | reverse complement strand
GGGGATTGTGGATTCGTGGCCGGAGGATATGGACGATTCGGCGGCCCGCAAAGACTGGGGCTGGCAGCCCGATTACGACATCGAGCGCTTTTTCGACGATTATTTCCTGCCCGAAATTCGCAAACGCTATGCGGTACGGCCGAGTTTGAGGACGCAGGAGTGAGCTAGACCGTTGACGATAGACCGCCGGCCAGGGAATGGGTCGGCGGTTTTTGGTGGGGGGCCGTGGGAGGCAGGCGAATTGGAACGGCGTCAACTGCAGGCTGTTATTCGTCGATGGCATTGCCGTCATTTGGGTCCTAGCGGGACAACTTCAAATCCAACAACCCAGTAGGGACCTGGGCAATTTTCCGGCAATGTCTGCATTAGTTGCTCATTAAGTTTTTCGGTTTCGCCTCCGCTCAGGCGCACCATTTCTCCGATATGTAAAATTACTTCCTCGCGATTTCCAGTAATTGCGCCAGTCACAACTTGGATGGTATCTATTTCAATAATCGCAGTTATATCAGGCGGCCATATAAGTAAATAACTGGCGTCGCTGTCTCTATCGTTCACGCGAATACAGTGATTGATATTAACCAGTTCACCAATGAGTTCGGCTGTCCAAGATGTGGCTGCTACTTGTGGTCTTGCCGTCGATGTTGCCGTAAGGTTATTTGATGAAGAGTTGCATGCAACCATGGACAACAGTCCACTAAATAACAACGCCAGCATATAAAAGGATTTGTTCATTCGGTTGTACCTCGCTCTTATGGAAAGGCATAACCTCATGTTCCGGTGAGGGGTTTCTCTGGAACCTCAATAGGTACGCGGTTAGTTGGTCAGGATGGTAAGCCCAAGGATATTGTAGATGTGGTCAACAGGCCCGTAAATCGCGCATGGAGTGCCATTGCCTAGCGTACATGCGGAGATGGTAGTTCCATAAGCTGTGTTGTTCCAGAACCAGGGACCACCACTATCTCCGCCCTGTAAAGTCATGTTATCCACTCGAATGTTTACTCCATCCTGACTCGTGGCGGCAATCGTGCCACATGCGTAGCCCGTAGTCTTGCCATACTTGCACACCCATTCGCCCACTGATTGAGATGCGCGAAATTTCAAACTGTAAATAAAACGATTGTAGGTTCCATCCCATATCAGGTTTCTCACGGTAAATTCATGGTCGCCCCTGTGCCACTGGATATCATAGACCCCTCCTGTAGTTCCGCTCATAAACGGGAGATTCTTCCCACTATACGATTGAGAGTTGTTGCAATGGCCTGCTGTTGTAACACCTTTGGTTCCGCTGGAGTTCTTAACTGAGAAACCGCTTGTGCATGTCGTCAAGGCTTTACCACCAAAAATATCAGCAACATCTTTCGATAGCTCGAGAAACTTAACCACGTCAACGCTGTCAGGCAGTTGAACATTTGCCTTCTTTAGTTCTGCTAAAAATTGCGCTGGGTCAAGTACGTATAACTCGGCTCGGTTGTTGGGTATGTTAACTGCGGAGCTTGTGTGCATATCCAGATTGCTGACGGCATCCACTGCTTGAGTTCGAGCAGATTCAAGCTCTTTGAGTGTCGCGCTTGCTGTATGTATATCAACGAGGTTAGCTAATGGCCCGGTTTTGATATATGGTTGAAGCGTCGTTTCGCCATTTTGCGTGAACATCACAATCATGCGATAATCAGGCTGGTGCTGAATCCAAAGTCCGGCGAAGGTCTCTCCCTCCTTTTCAATTAGCTCCTGATTAAGCTCCCCTATATCATTTTGGAGTTGCAGTCGGCGGATGGCTTCATCCATATCCACACCCATAACTGATGCGTATGCTTTTGCATCCATCAGCAAGACTTCGTTCGTTTGTGCGGCAAAACTTGCCATTTGGTCGTTGTTAGTTTGGGCAAAGGATGGATATGTTTTGTTACTGAGAATGGCAAGCGTTACCATCACTGCAAATACAAGACGAGGATAAAACATGGCTCTGCTCCTTTTTGAAGGGTTGAAGGCTTGTGTTTGAATGGCAGTTGAATTAGCCTGATGTTGGGCAAGCGGTTCTCGAAACTACCTCTTTTCGACTTGCTGGGCCATTTGCCAGCACCTGACTGCTGCAAAACCTGTACGCATTATTGCTTTGTAGAATAGCCCTGTCAATGGTGGAAATCCCTGCCTTGTTCGAATTTCGAACCACCAGGCGATAGCCTCATCCCTACAGGTTGTGCCGATTTTTTTTGTAGATACTGGTCTACTGGATTCTGAAGGATGGTTCCTAAGGCGCGGAAACGCCCGAGGAAGTACGTGCCAACCAGATTAACACCGTTCTGCCGCGCTTTAATCCCGGCAAGGAATTCAAGAAGGTGCTGGGGTCAATCGATTTCGAGAAAACTTAAATCATTTCCCAATACGTTTGCCAACACTTCTCGATGGGTTGGCAAACACCTCGAAGAGTCTTTGGAAACACTTCTAAATGTGTTTAGAATCACATTTAGAAGTGTTTTGGTTCAGCACAAAAAACGTCCCGAAGGCTCCTGGCGCAAATCTGGCGGTTGCGGGGCAGCCTTCGGGACGGTTTCTGGAAAAGGCGGCCAGGGAAAGTCCGCCGGGGGCAAAAACACCCGCTTTTGTCCGAATTGAGGGCGACCCGTCAGAGCATCTTCTTTTTCACGGTATAATCCCCCCGCAATCATCCAATCTCTCAATCACTAAATCAAGAAATCACAAAATGACCGAAAAACACACCTTCCAATCCATCATCATCCAATTGCAAGAATTCTGGGCCTCGCGCGGATGTCTCATCTGGCAGCCCTACTACACCCAGGTCGGCGCCGGGACGATGAACCCGGCCACCTTCCTGCGCGTGCTTGGTCCCGAACCGTGGAACGTGGCCTACGTCGAACCCTCCGTCCGCCCGGACGATGGGCGCTACGGCGAGAACCCCAACCGGCTGCAAATGCACTACCAGTACCAGGTCATTCTCAAGCCCGATACCGGCAATCCGCAGGAACTCTACCTCGACTCGCTCAAAGCCATCGGCATCGACCCGCGCCAGCACGACATCCGCTTTGTGGAAGACAACTGGGAGCAGCCCGCCATCTCGGCCTGGGGCCTGGGCTGGGAAGTCTGGCTGGATGGACAGGAAATCACCCAATTTACCTACTTCCAGCAGGTCGGCGGCGTGGCCCTCGACCCGGTGGCTGTCGAACTGACCTACGGCCTCGACCGCATCCTGATTGCGCTCAACAACGCCAGCGGCATCTGGAACGAACCCTGGAGCGAGGGAATTTCGTATGGCGAAGTGCGCCGCCGCGAGGAGTTCGAGCATAGCAAGTATTACTATGAAATCGCCAACGTGGCCCGCGCCCGCCAAATGTACGAACTGTACCTGGCCGAGTGCGAAGCCTGTCTCGCGGCTGGACTCGTCCTGCCCGCGCACGATTACGTCCTGAAATCCTCGCACACCTTCAACATCCTCGACGCGCGCGGCGCGGTCAGCCTGACCGAGCGCCAGGCCAGTTTCGGAAAAATGCGCGACCTCGCCCGCCGCGTGGCGCTGGCCTATTTGGAGCAGAGGCAGGAGTTGGAGTACCCACTCTTGAAAGATGAAAGTGGAGAGATGAAAGATGATAGGAATTCATCGTTTGCTTCATCTCTCATCTCTCATCCTTCATCTTTTGTTCTTGAGATTGGCACCGAAGAACTCCCCGCGGCGGATGTGGACTCGGCTCTTGCCCAACTGCGGGAAAAAGTCCCGGCCTGGCTGGCGGAACTGCGGCTGGAACATGGTCCCGTCACGGTGTACGCCACCCCGCGCCGGTTGGCCGTTTTGATAGAGAATCTCGCCGCCGGGCAGCCCGACCGTGAAGACCTGGTTAAGGGGCCGCCCGCTGACCGGGCCATCATCGTGGGACAAGATAATATCTTGTCCTACACGCCAGCCGCGCAAGGGTTTGCCAAAAAGAATGGCATCAACGTCGAAGATTTGCAGGTGAAAGAAATCGATGGCGGCAAATATGTGACCGCTGTCGTCAAATCGCAAGGCCGCCCGACGCCCGAAGTGCTGGCCGAAGCCCTGCCCAAGTGGATTGCGGGCATTTCCTTCGTCAAAACCATGCGTTGGAATGCCTCCGGCGTGGCCTTCAGCCGTCCGATTCGCTGGCTGGTGGCGTTATTCGGTTCGACGGTGATTCCGTTCTCTTACGCTGGCGCACAGTCTGGGAATATCTCGCGCGGCCTGCGCCCCTATGACTCGCCGGAGATTGTGATTGATTCGGCAGATTCGTATTCTGCCAGTCTGCGCGCCGCGGGCATTGTCCTCGACATCGAAGAGCGCAAAGCCAGCATTGTGGAACAGGTCAAAGCGGCGGCCCAATCCGTCGGCGGCCAGGCCATCATCGAGCCGGGATTGCTGGCCGAAGTGGCGAATCTTATCGAGAAGCCGACTGCCGTCCTGGGCGGGTTCAACCCCGAATTCCTCGAACTGCCGCGCGATGTGCTGATTGGGACGATGAAGAAGCACCAGCGGTATTTTCCCCTCACCCCCGCCCCATCTCCCGCCGGGAGAGGGGAGTCGAGCGAAGCGAGACGGGGTGAGGGCCTATTGCCCTGCTTCATCGCCATCCGCAACGGCGACTCGGAACATCTCAACATCGTCCGCGAGGGCAACGAGCACGTTTTGGGCGCGCGCTTTGCCGACGCCAATTTCTTCGTGCGCGAGGATGTCAAATTCCCGCTTGAGCACTACCGCGACGGCTTGAAAACCCTGACCTTTCAGACCAAACTCGGCTCGATGTACGACAAATCCGAGCGAATGCTCAAGCTGGCCGAGAAAATTGCCGAAATGCTTGGCCTCGACGATGCGCAACGTTCCATCGTTCAACGTTCAACCTTCCTCGCAAAAGCCGACCTGACGACCCAAATGGTCACTGAAATGACCTCGCTGCAAGGCATCATCGGGCGCGAATACGCCATCCGAAGCGGCGAAAAAGCCGAAGTGGCGCTGGCGATTGGCGAGCAGTACCAGCCGGTTCCGCAGACAAAAGTCGGGGTTGTGGTCGCGCTCTCCGACAGAATCGACTCGCTGGTCGGGCTGTTCGCCGCCGGGCTGGCCCCCACCGGGGCGAAAGACCCCTTCGGCCTGCGCCGCGCCGCCATCGGGACGGTGCAGCCGCTCATCGAACACAATCTCGACTTCGACCTGCGCGCCGCGGTTGAGGCGTCTGCCGCCCTGCAGCCGATTCCCGTTTCAGCGGAGGTCAAAGCCCAGGTGCTGGAGTTCCTGACAGGCCGGATGCGCGTCCTGCTCACCGAAACGGGACTCCGCTATGATGTGGTCGAGGCTGTTTTGGCGGCCCAATCCCACAATCCGGCGGCCTCCACAAAAGCCGTGCAAGAATTGATGGAATGGGTCAAACGCCCCGACTGGACGCCGATTTTGGACGGGTATGCGCGCTGCGTTCGGATTATGCGAAGTGAAAAGGTGTCAGGTGTCAGGTTGCAGGTGGATGCGGCGAAATTTTTCGAGCAGGCAGAGAAATCTCTTTATGAAAACTTGCAAACTTTCAATGTTAAACCCGCAACTGTTCACGAATTACTCATAACCGTTGAGAAACTCATCCCCGCCATTACCGAATTTTTCGACAAAGTGCTGGTGATGGACAAGGACGAAGCGATTCGGCAAAACCGCCTGGCGCTGGTGGGACAGGTCTCCGACCTGTCGCGCGGGATTGCTGATTTGAGCAAACTGGAAGGTTTCTAAAATGGACACTATCGACCTGCGCTCCGATACCGTCACCCGGCCCACGCCCGCAATGCGCGCGGCGATGGCGGCTGCCCCGCTCGGCGATGACGTGTTTGGCGACGACCCAACGGTCAACCGTTTGCAGGAGTTGGCCGCTGATAAGGTGGGCAAGGAAGCCGGGCTGTTCGTCCCCTCCGGCACGATGGGCAACCTGATTGCCCTGCTCGTCCATTGCGGGCGCGGCGATGAGGCCATTTTGGGCGCGCGGGCGCATACGGTTCTGTATGAAGGCGGCGGAATCTCGTACCTGGGCGGAATCCATTCGCGGCAGGTGATGGAGCAGCCCGATGGTTCGCTGGCGCTGGAGGATATCGAAGCGTTGATTCGCCCGGAGGATGTTCACCAGCCTCCCACGCGCCTGGTTTCCGTCGAAAACACCCACAACCGCTGCGGCGGGACCTTCCAGACCCCGGACTATCTCCGTTCCCTGGCCGAGTTTGCCCATGCGCGCGGCCTGGTCGTCCACATCGACGGCGCGCGCCTGTTCAATGCGGCGGTTGCCCAGGGCGTGGACCCGCGCGAGTTGACCGGGCCGGTCGATTCGGTCACGTTCTGCCTGTCGAAAGGGTTATGCGCCCCGGTCGGGTCGGTCTTGTGCGGGTCGAGGGCGTTCATCGCGCGGGCGCGGCACATCCGCAAACACCTGGGCGGCGGAATGCGCCAGGCGGGAGTCATCGCCGCGGCGGGGATTGTTGCGCTGGAGAGCATGGTTGAGCGCCTGGCCGAAGACCACGTCCGGGCGCGGAACCTGGCGGAAGGTCTGAGCGAAATCCCCCACATCCAACTGGATGGAATGCCGCCGACGAACATGGTCTTTTTCAATCTGGAAGATTCGGCCAAATTAACGGCGGAACAAATCGAAGCGCGGATGCAGGAGCGCGGCATCCTGGTTCATGCGACGGGCAAACGCCGTTTCAGGCTGGTGACGCACTATTGGGTTGATGATAGCGCAGTGGAGAAGACAATCGCGGGGTTTAAAGACGTGCTGGTGTAGCGTGGAATTCATTCCGCGCCCAGGGCTGCGCTTTCCTGCTGTTCCAGTTGCCCATCGCCCGCTTCCACCTGGTTGCGGCC
>DAOTZM010000276.1:0-8015 GCA_034434035.1 Anaerolineales bacterium | reverse complement strand
GACCGAAAACGCTGCCAGGATACCGTCCGCAATGGTGTATTTTGTGCTGTTACTTGGGTTTCGCACATCGGGCGCGGTTGACCAGCGTTTCCGAAAATAAGTCATTATGCGTTGGAGTCTGAGGGCTTGTTTTGTCATGGTGACAAAACAGTATCATATTTTTCCTCATTTTTTTGAATTTGGAATTGCTGATTGGAGGTTTGACAATGACAGTATATACATATTCTGACGCCCGGCAAAATTTAGCCAGCCTCCTGGAGCAGGCCCTTCGGGAGGGTGAAGTCCGAATCCGACGCAAGGATGGCCGGATGTTCGTGCTTCGCCCGGAGGTCACTTACGATTCGCCCTTGAGCAACCTCGGCGGCGTGGATTTGGGCCTGACCACTGAGGAAATCGTTCGTTTTGTGCGCGAGAGTCGTGAAGCGGAGTAAACCATGCCAACCATTGCCCCTTACGGAAGTTGGAAATCGCCGATTACGACCGAATTGATGACCGCCAAAGCGATTGGCCTGGGTCAGGTCGTCCTCGACGGAACGGATATTTATTGGCTGGAGAGCCGCCCGCTCGAAGGCGGGCGGAATGTCCTGGTAAAAGCCGCGCCGGGCGCGCAGCCGGTGGAATGCCTGCCGCCAGAATTCAACGTCCGCGCCCGTGTCCACGAATATGGCGGCGGGGCGTATGCAGTTTTCGATGGTGTCATCTACTTCATCAATTTCAGGGACCAGCGGCTCTACCGGCTGGAGCCAGGGAGAACGCCGGAAGTGTTGACTCCTGCCGAGGGCTATCGCTATGCCGATTTCGCGCTCGACCGCGCCCATAATCGCCTGATTTGCGTCCGCGAAGACCATACCGGCGGCGGGGAGGCGGTCAATGCCATCGTGGCTGTCTCGCTCAACGGGAAGGATAACGGCACCATCCTGGCGGAAGGGTACAACTTTTTCTCCACCCCGCGCATCAGCCCGGATGGAAAAAAACTGTGCTGGCTGGCCTGGAATCATCCCAACATGCCCTGGGACGGCACCGAGTTGTGGGTGGCAGAAATTCGGGCCGATGGAACGCTTGGGGAACGGAAGCAGGCAGCGGGCGGGGTGGACGAGTCCATCTTCCAGCCGGAATGGTCGCCGGAGGGTGTCCTGCATTTCGTCAGTGACCAATCCGGCTGGTGGAATCTCTACCGCCTGCAAGGGGACGAGGCCGAAGCGCTCTACCCTGCCGAGGCCGAGTTCGGCCTGCCGCAGTGGGTCTTTGGAATGCGGACGTACACTTTCCTCGGCCCGCGCGACATCCTGTGCGCCTTCACAAAAGATGGAATATGGTCGCTGGCCCGCCTGGATGCCGACCAGAGGACGCTGACTCCCTTCGACCTGCCGTTTACGTCCATTTCCGACATCCGCGCCGGGGATGGGTTTGCCGTGTTCCTGGCGGGTTCACCCTCGCAGCCGGCCGGCGTCTGGCGTTTTTCGGTGGCGACCGGCGCGCTCGAATCGTTGAAACTGGCCTTCGCGCCGACAATTGACCCTGGCTATTTTTCGACACCCCGCCCGTTGGAGTTCCCGACCGAAAACGGCCTGACCGCGCATGGCATTTTTTACCCGCCTTCCAACCGCGATTTCGCCGCCCCGCAAGGCGAATTGCCGCCCCTGCTGGCGCTGAGTCACGGCGGCCCGACCAGTTCGACCAGCACCACCCTGCGGTACGGCATTCAGTATTGGACCAGCCGCGGCTTTGCCGTGTTCGATGTCAATTATGGCGGTTCCACCGGCTATGGCCGCGCCTACCGGATGCGCCTGAATGGTAACTGGGGGATTGTGGATGTGGACGATTGCTGCAACGGCGCGCGCTGGCTGGCCGAACAAGGGCTTGTGGATGGAAACCGCATGGCAATTTCGGGCGGCAGCGCGGGCGGGTTCACCACCCTGGCGGCGCTGGTTTTCAAAGATACGTTCAGCGCCGGGGCCAGTCATTATGGGATTGGCGACCTGGAAGCGTTGGCGCGCGACACGCACAAGTTCGAGAGCCGCTATTGCGATACCCTGATTGGCCCTTACCCGCAGCGCCGCGACCTGTATCTCGAACGCTCACCGGTCAGGCATGTCGAAAGGCTTTCGACGCCCATTATTTTGCTGCAAGGCGACTCGGACCCGGTCGTGCCGCCCAACCAGGCCGAGATGATGTTCGAGGCGGCTAAAGCGCGCGAAGTGCCGACCGCCTATCTGTTGTTCAAGGATGAGCAGCACGGTTTCCGCAAGGCCGAGAATATCAAGCGCGCCGTCGAAGCGGAGTTTTACTTTTACTCGAAAATTTTTCACTTCACCCCGGCGGATGACCTCGAACCGGTGGAGATTGAAAATCAGTAATCAGTGAGCAGCTCCGGATGACTGGTTACTGGTTACTGATTACTGATTACTGGTTACTGATTACTGAATCACTGGTCTTGCTGAATCTCCGCCGCGCGCAGGGTGTTTTTCATCAGCATCGCAATCGTCATCGGGCCAACGCCGCCGGGGACGGGGGTAATCCAACCGGCCACATCTTTTGCTTCATCGAAATTGACATCGCCCACCAGCCGGTAGCCGCTCTTTTTGGTGGAATCGGGCTTGGAGTTGATGCCCACGTCTATAACCGCCGCGCCGGGTTTAATCCAGTCGCCGCGCACGAATTCGGTCTTGCCGATGGCCGCAATCAGGATGTCGGCCTGGCGCACCACGCCGGGCAAATCCTTGGTGCGCGAGTGGCAGACTGTCACAGTGGCGTTTTTGCCAATCAGCAGCAGCGCGGCGGGCATACCGACGATGTTCGAGCGGCCCAACACGACCGCATTGGCGCCCTCGAGTTTGACGCCCGATTGTTCGAGCAGGTAAATGCATCCAAACGGGGTGCAAGGCACAAAGAGCGGCTCGCGTCCCTTTTGGGCCAGGCGGCCAATGTTGAGGGGCGAGAAGCCGTCCACATCCTTTTCGATGCTGATGAGGCTCAAAATCCGCTCCTCGTTCAGGTGGGCCGGGAGCGGCAACTGCACCAAAATGCCGTTGACCTTCTTGCTGCGGTTCAGGCTTTTGATGAGTTTTTCCAGGTCTGCCTGCGTGATATTTTCCGGCACATGATGGCTGACGGAACCCATCCCCAGTTCCTCGCAGGCCTTGCCTTTCGAGCGCACATAGGTTGCCGAATCCACCCGCTCGCCGACCAGCACGGTCGCCAGGGTCGGCTTGGGTTTGCCCGCCGCGGTGCGTTTGGCAACCTCGGCGGCGACAGTATCCCTTACTTGCTGGGCGATGATTTTTCCATCGATGAGTTGAGCTGTCATGGTGTCCTCTCCATTTGGTTTGTGAATGAGATAGCAAAATTATTGGACCTTCTTAATAACGGGGAACGTCCCGAGGGTTGCCGAAAACTGCCAAAATCGAACCCGAAAACCTTCGGGACGGTTTTTGAATCTTGTTGCCAATAAAATCCATTATACAACGTTGGAATCGATGGGAGAAAGTGACAAATGTCAACCAACCTTCAAAATTGCTTCACCGTTGAAGCGGCTGTGTTTCAAATCGTCGAGGGCCGCGTTCGCCACCGAGCGGATTTGTCGTTCCCCCCCCCACAATTTGGAATAGGGGAACGCGGTGAATACTGAATACTGAATACTGGATACTGGATACTGAATACTGGATACTGGATACTGGATACTGGTCACTGAATCACATCCCCAGCATCCTGCTCACAATCGCCAGCAGCACCCCGCCCGCGATGACCGAGCCGAGCTGACCGGCAGTGTTGGAGCCCATGGCGTGCATCAGGATGAAGTTATCGGGGTCTTCGTCGAGCGCGGCGCGCGCCGAAAGGCGGCCGGCCATCGGGAAGGCGCTGATGCCGCAGGCCCCAATCAGCGGGTTGATTTTGCCGCCGCTGAAAAAGGACATGATTTTGCCGAAGGTCAACCCGGCAATCGTATCCAAGATAAAAGCCAACAGGCCAAGCACCATGATGCCAAGCGTGCGGATTTGGAAGCCAGTCTCAGGGTCATATAAAAACTTCTCGGCGGTCATGGTCGCGCCAATCGCCAGGCCCAGGAACAGGGTGGTGATGTTGATAATCTCATTCTGGGCGGCCTTGTTCAAGCGCTCCACCACGCCCGATTCTTTGAGCAGGTTGCCGAGCATGAGGGCCGCAATCAGCGGGGCCGCCGCCGGGGCCAGCAGGCTGATGGCAATCGTCACCACAATCGGGAAGGCCACCACCGCGCGGTTCGAGACCGGGCGCGGGGCGTAATCCATACGAATCAGGCGCTCTTTGCGGGTGGTCATCAGTTTCATGATGGGCGGCTGGATGATGGGAACCAGGCTCATATATGAATAAGCCGCCACCGCAATCGGGCCGAGCAGTTCGGGCGCCAATTTAGATGTGACAAAAATCGCCGTCGGGCCGTCGATGGCGCCGATGACACCAATTGAAGCGGCTTCGTTGAGCGGGAAACCCAGCAGGGTCGCCAGGATGAGCGCGCCAAAGATGCCGAACTGTCCCGCCGCGCCGAGCAGCACCATCTTGGGTTGGGCCAGCAACGGGCGAAAGTCAATCATCGCACCCACGCCGATAAAAATCAGCAGCGGGAACAACTCGGTCTGGATGCCCGCGTCGTACAGCACCTTCAGGAAACTCCCCTCGGTGTAGGCCGACATACCCAGGTTCGCCAGGATACAGCCAAAGCCAATCGGCAGCAGCAGCACCGGCTCATATCCCTTGACCACCGCCAGGGCAACCAGACCCGCGCCAATTGCCAGCATGACGGCGTTGGCCCAGGTGAACTGCAACCCGCCAAAGACGCTCAACAGCAATTCGCCGATGTTCATGATTCGAACTCCAAGAGCGTCTGTTTATGCGCCACCGTCTGCCCGGCGTTGACCAGCACGCTCTTGACCACGCCGCCCCGCACCGTGCGGATGCTGTTTTTCATCTTCATGGCCTCGACGATGAGAACCACCTGTCCCGATTCGACTTCTTCTCCTGGTTTGACAAAGATTTCGACGACGGTTCCCGGCAGCGGGGAAACCAGCGCGTTCGAGGCGCTTTCCGCGCTGGAAGGAGCGGACGCCACTGCAACTTTTTTGGCCGTTAAATCGGCAGGAGCCGCGCCCTGGGCCGCCGGGGGCGTCTCGCGGCGTTCCACCAAAACCTGGAACACTTCGCCATCGACCCGCGCGATGACCGGGCGCTTGTTGATGTCTTCGATTTCAACTTCGTAGGTTTTCTCGCCTGCTGTGATGTTGTATTTCATCTGCGTTTGCCTTTCTCGTACATCTGCCGTGAGCGGGTGCCCAACTGCCAGGCGCTGACCAATGCAGTCGGCGGGGCCGGGAGCGGTCGGGCCGAGGAAATCTCCTGCTCGGCCAGGGCCAGCGCCACCGCCGCGGCAGCGGCCCGGGCTTTGCGTTCGCTCTCCATAGCGGGAGCAGGCTGCGGCCGGCCCGCGTCTTCCGGTTTGTCGGGAATCGCCGTCAGGCCAGCCATCATCCACCACAGCAAGACAATCGCCGAGAAGGTGATTCCCATCCCAATGGCGGTGATGATGAGGGAATTGAGCAGGTTTTCAGTCATAATTCTCATCCATCTGGAGTGCAAAATCTCATGATTTTGCGCCAAGGTCGGAGACTTTGGACTCCACGTCTTTATACCGGGATGTTCCCGTGCTTGCGAGGCGGGGCGGGGGCGTATTTATCGCGCAACGCGGCCAGGGCGGCGATAATCTTGGGGCGGGATTCCTTCGGCTCGATGATGTCATCGACATAGCCGGTGCTGGCGGCGTGATAGGGATTATTGAAGCGGGCGCGATAGTCGTCGGCCAGGCGTTTGCGCTCGGCGGCGGGGTCGGCGGCCGCTTCGATTTGGCGCTTGAACAGGATATTGACCGCCCCCTCAGCGCCCAACACGGCGATTTCGGCGCTCGGCCAGGCGTAGGTCACATCGGTGCCGAGGTATTTGCTCGACATGACCACATACGCGCCGCCGTAGGCTTTGCGGGTGATGATGGTCACTTTGGGAACGGTGGCGTTGGAGTAGGCATAGAGCAGTTTCGCGCCGTGCCGGATGATGCCGCCGTGTTCCTGGGCAATGCCGGGCAGGAAGCCGGGCGAATCGACGAAGGTCACGAGCGGGATGTTGAAACAGTCGCACATCATGACGAAGCGGGTCATCTTATCGCTGGCGTCGATGTCGATGACGCCCGCCATGACCGCCGGTTCCTGGGCGATGATGCCGACGCTGTGCCCGCCGATGCGCGCCAGCCCCACGATGGCATTGCGCGCCCAGTTGGCCTGGATTTCAAAGAACGTGCCGCGGTCGACGACCGATTCGATGACCTGGTGCATAATGTACGGCTCGGTCGGGTCCATCGGGACGATGCTGTTGAGGTGTTCGTCCATGCGCGCCGGGTCGTCGCTGGGCTGGGCGAAGGGCGGATTCTCGATGTTGTTGGAAGGCAGGTACGAAAGGAATTTTCGCACTGTCTCCAGCGCTTCCTGCTCGCTCTGGACGGCGACATGCGCCACGCCGCTGACCGACATGTGGATGTCGCTGCCGCCGAGCGATTCGGAGTCGATGACCTCGCCGGTCACCGCCCGGATGACATCCGGCCCGGTCAGGAACATGAACGACTGTTTTTCGACCATCACAATCAGGTCGGTCAGGGCTGGGGAATAAGCCGCGCCGCCGGCGCATGGCCCCAGCATGACCGAGACCTGCGGGATGACGCCCGAATACTGGGCATTACGCCGGAAAATCTCGGCGTAGCCGCCCAGGGCCTTGACGCCTTCCTGGATGCGCGCGCCGCCCGAATCGAGCAGGCCGATGCAGGGCGTGCCGTTGCGCAGGGCTAAATCCATTACGCGGCAAATCTTATGGCTTTGTATTTCTGAGAGCGTGCCGCCGAAAATAGTGAAATCCTGGGCGTAGACATAGACCGTGCGTCCGTTAATCAGGCCATAACCGGTCACAACGCCATCGCCAAGGAACTTCTCTTGCTCCATGCCCATATCGTCGGCATGGCCGGTGATGTACGGCTCCAACTCGTTGAACGTGCCGGGGTCGAGCAGGGCTTCCACGCGCTCGCGGGCGGTCTGCTTGCCCTTGGCGTGCTGTTTCGCAATCCGGTCCGCGCCGCCGCCTTCGCGCGCTTTGGCGCGCATCTGGCGTAATTCTAGAATTCTGGGGTCTTCTTCAGGCATGGGGAATCCTTCTGTGTCTTTTGTGAAATCAGTCACGATAAGTATAAATCTGACCGGGGATAGATGCCAGTGATACCCGTCAGAGGAAAGTCATAGCGCGTATGGGAAAAAGGGTGATAAGTGTCAGATTAGCGGTATAATTCGCCGCACGCCCCATCAGCTCAATGGACAGAGCGCCTGACTTCGGACCAGACGGTAAAGGCGATTTCGCCATCCGTTACGCCCTATATAGTATTATGACGCAGGATTTGCGCTATTAGCGCAAGTCATAGCAACCTTTGGTTGCGGCCCGCGAAGCGGCTGCGCTATGCACGGGAGATTGAACCAGAAGCCGCCATATACGGGGGGGGTCAAGGGTATTCCAGCCATCGTCGGCGCAACATGTTCGCATTGAAGCCTACTGGTAAGGCCATCATTGAACTGGCACATTTCAATCCTTTCGCAGTATAATTTTGACATGCCCTCGTAGCTCAATGGACAGAGCAGCTGACTTCGGATCAGAAGATTGGGGTTTCGAGTACCTCCGAGGGCGCCTTCCGATAATTTTCCCCGGCTTATTTTGTAAGCCGGGGAAAATTATTTGCCAGAGCACTTCAATTCTTCTATTCCCTGGCTGCAAATCGTTCATCGCATTAGCAACCTTATCAAAATCACCTGGCAGAAGAGGTGCGTAAATTTCCCTTGTTTTAACGGAATTTGTGGTTTGCTATTTCCTGCCCGGACGTAAACGTCCGGGCTGTCACGCAGCGTCCGATCAATCGGACTTTTTAGCCCTGTTCACAGGGCGCTGCCGCCTGGCCCGGT
>DAOTZM010000275.1:0-6432 GCA_034434035.1 Anaerolineales bacterium | reverse complement strand
CGCTAAAGCGTTTGAGCGGGCAGGACAGGCTCTGCGGGGGGGGCTGTCGCCGTCACCGGGAGCGGGCGCGTCCCAAAGCGGGTCAGGAACACCGCCCCCAATGAGACCAGGCTGAGCAGGGTCGGAACGACCCATCCGATACAGGGAATCAACCCAACAACGCCCGACCCCAGGCAGAGCAGGAAAGTTCCCAAGCCAGCCGAAAGCGGCAGCGGGAATTCAGTCTTGAGGGCCGTCCCCAGCCGCAGGCCAATTTCGTTTCCCAGCCCAACCCAGCCAAAGACCACCGCCGCCGCAAAGATAACCGTAATACCGATAATCAGCGGGATAGTCAGGAACATCGTCACAACCAGCACGCTAAACAGCCCCAGCGCCACAATCGCAGTGATGAAGAGCAGGATACTGCCCAGCCCCATCGCGCCGGCCCAGGCAGGCTGGGCCGGGATGGACTCACCCACCCGGCGAGTCTGCTGCGGCAGGAACAAAACCAACAGCGCGGCCAGCAGCCCAAAACCAATCGATTCGAAAAACAGGCTAAACACCCTGCCCGCGAAATTCATCGCGCCGTCAACGATAGAACCTGGCCAGGGGAGAGCGGGCGTGACGACGACCTCCGGCGCGGCTGCCGACGGTTTTTTCGGGTTATTGAGAACGCCGCCGTCGATGCGCGCGCCTTCGGCGCGGCTGATTGGCGCGCCGACCGTAAAAAGGTTGCCAAAGATATGCGCGGTGGAAGCCAGGCTGACCGCCCCGCCGACCACAATCATATCCCCGCGCACATCCCCATCTGAAACCAGGCTGCCGCCAATCAGAATGACCGAGCCGTTGACGGTGGCATCCTGCTCGATTGTGACCGAGCCGCCAAACACGACCAGGTCGCCCTGGAAGGTTTCGCCGCTTTTCAAGAGGACGCTTTCGCCAAAAAATGGCCCGTCGTCCAGCCCCCTGGCCTGCGCAGTACCCAATGGCAGGAAGAGCAGCGCAGCCAGCAGGCAAACAGTAGTCCATCTCACAATATTTCTCATCATAACTTCCTCCTTCAGCCCTGGGCGGTTGACTTTGCGAATCGCCCCACCCGGCCGGCAGACGCTTTCAACCCGAAACTTAACCCAAAGAACAGAGCCAGCGCGCCAATCCAGGCATACTCCGGGATGAAAGCCCCGGCGACATTGAGCAGGGTCAGCCCGACCGCGCTCACCGTGCGAATTACGATTGCGATATAGACCAGGTTACTGACCCACAGGGTAAACAGTTGTTCCGGCCCCAGGGCGAGATAGGGCAGGAAAGGGAGCAGGACCAGCGCAAGAGAGCCCATCCCGGCCAACCCCAGCAGAATAATGCCTATCACCGAGCGCCTGCGTTGAGCCTCCCGCTGCGCCGCCAGGCGTTCCTGGAAGCGCAGGGCAAACCCTTGAGGCGGGCCGACAACCGGCGCGGCGCGCAACGCGAGATTTGCCCGCGCCAGGGCGGCGCAATTGGGACAACTGCGCAGGTGAACCCGCAGGTCGCGCTCCTGTTCAGGGGTTAGCCGTTCATCGTCGAGCAGCCACTGTTCATAATGCTGGTGAACCATAAGGCATCCTTTCCATACGAGTTTCAGGAGATTGGGCCATGAGCAGGCGGGCCGCTGCTTTGCGCGCCCGGTGCAGGCGGCTTTTGACCGCGCTGACGGTGAGATTGAGGCTTTCGGCAATCTCCACTTCCGAGAAGTCGTACCAGTAACGAAGCACAATCGCAGCCCGGTCGGTGGCATCCAACCCCCGCAGGGCGGCCTGGATACCTTCCTGCTCCTCGCGGCGGATGGCTTCCTGCTCCGGGTCGGCGGCGTTCCTATCGGGCAACTCGGTGGGCCGGTCATCCTCCTCCCGTTCGGCATCCAGTGAAAAGATTACAAAGCGGCGGCGGCGCAGGCGGTCGATACAGTGATGGGCAGCGATGGAAAGCAACCAGGTTGCAAAGGGACGCTGGCGGTCATAGCGCGAGAGATTCTGGTAAGTCCGCAGGAAACTTTCCTGGGCAGCGTCCTCCGCTGCTTCTGGCTCGCCCAACATGCGGTAGCATAGGTTAAAGACCGGGGTCTGGTAGTGTTCTACCAGCCGGGTAAACCCCTCGTCGTTGCCTTGCTGCGCCTGGAGTATCCAGGTCTGTTCCTCGTTCACGGGTTCTCCTGTCGGTCGTTCTGCGCAAATCTACGCAGGCTGGCGTGGAAGGTTGCAGAATTAAACATCTACGGAAAAACAAAACGGTAAGGTGAAATTGTAACCCGTTCCTGGCAAGCAGGGAGTCCAAAACCTCCCGATTTTGGCCGAAACCGGGATGCATCGGATTTGGGGTTGCTTTTTGGCATGTTTGTACAATGGCGAAAATGGATAAAAGCGGCTAAAATACCACTATGAATACCCAAAAAGGCTACCTTCTTGTTGTCGAGGATGTCCCCGATATTTTGATGCTTCTGGAAGCTACTCTGAAATTCAGGGGCTATCGCGTCGTCACTGCCGTCAACGGGCAGGATGCAATGGACATAATTAAAAAAGAACGTCCGGCATTGATTATCACCGATATCCTGATGCCCAAAGTAGATGGATTTAGCCTGGTGCACCGCCTGCGCCTGGACCCTGAAACGCGCGACATCCCGGTCGTCTTCCTCTCGGCGACGTATGTGGCTCCCGAAGACAAAGCCTTTGCCCAAACCATCGGCGTAACCCGCTTCATCGAGAAACCGGTCGATTTCGAGTCTTTCCTGCCGGTCATCGACCAGTTGATGACGAAAGGCGCGCCTGCCTTTTCAGAACCGCTGGACGAGGTGGAGTTTTATAACGGCTATCGCAAGCGCCTGGAAATAAAACTCAAACAGAAAAACACCCAGATTGCGCGCGATGAACACCTGCTGGAGACCCTGCCGGAAAAAGAACGGCAAGCCATTCAAAGCACGCTGAAGGCGGCGATTGCCGAGCGCGAGGAAATCCAGCAGCTGCTCGACCAGGTTTACAAAATGCTCGAAACTAAATCGTAACGCGGAATTCATTCCGCATCATTCAGGCCATAAAGGGGTTGAAATTCGTTTCCCGGTCATAAAAATCTTCGTTTTCGACGCGTTTCAACATTCCGACAATCGCATAAGTCACGGGGGTCATCAGCGCTTCGACGCCGCATTTGAACAGGTAGTTGGTCAACGTCAGTGTGACGAACAGGCTCCAGGGAAAAACGCCCAGCAGCGTGGCAACCGCCACGAACGCGACCGTATCCACGCCCTGCCCGACCAAGGTGCTGCCGATGGTGCGCAGCCACAGGTGGCGGCCCTCCGTCCAGATTTTTAGTTTTGCCAGCACAAAGGAATTGGAAAATTCCCCGCTCCAGTACCCGGCCAGCGAACCGAGCAGGATGCCGCCGCTGGACATGCCGCCCAGGATGGCGCTGTATGCCGCGTCCCCGGCGTAGCCCTGCCAGGTGGCCTCGCCCGGCATGCGCTGGATGAGCCAGAAAACAGCCGCCGAAAGCGCCAGGGCAAAGAACCCGGCCCAAATCACGCGCCGCGAGCGCTGGTAGCCATAGACTTCGGTCAGGATGTCGCCGAAAATGTACGAGATGGGGAACAATATCGTCCCGGCGTCGAAGGCCATCGGCGTGCCGAACAGGCTGAAGCCCAGGTCGATGATTTTGGCCGAGGAGGCGATGTTCGAGACCACCAGCACGGTCACAAAGGCGACCATGATGAGGTCGAAGCAGCGGTAGTCTTTTTTCATTTCTCTTCGTGGGGTGGGGGATGTTATCCTGCTGGTTTGGTTGAACTTTGCCAAAGGTAAGGCAGGTCAGAGACCTGCCCTGCAAATTACCAGCGGGTGGGATTCTGCGGACGAATCGACGCTGTAGCCATGTCCGATTTCATCGGCGCTGAGAATCTCGAACCCGGCTTCGGCCAGCATGACGCGGTATTCGGCCATGCCATAGTTGCTCCAATACATCGGCGCGCCAAAGAAATCCGGCTCGGTATAGGCTTCCTCAGGTTCGTCCGCCAGGGTGGCGAGCAGGCAGCCGTCCGGTTTGAGCCAGCGGCGGATGTTGCGAAACAGGCGGTGGTGTTCGCCGCGCGGCAGGTGGAAAATGGCGTACAGGGCCACCACTGCATCGAAACTGGCGGCGGGGAAGTCGAGGGCCATGATGTCGCTGTGGAAGAACTCGGCGTGACGCACGTTCTCCCGCGCGCGGCGGATTTGTTCGGCGGAAATATCCACGCCGGTTACGTGGAACCGTTTCGCCAGCTCGCGCGCTACCGGCAGGCCGCTGCCGCAGCCGATATCCAGGACATGCGCCCGGTTGGGCAGTTGGCTTTTGAGCCATTTGATTTCAGGGTGGACCGTTTCACGCCGGGCCTGTTCGTAGGCGGCGGCGCAGGCATTATAGCCCTCGGCGACGAGGCGCTTATAGTCAATGGCGGGGTCTAACGCAGGTTTCATTGGGCGGGTTGAATTTTCTCCAGCATTCTGCAAAATGAACATTTTCCTTCGTATTGGGTCGGCTGACCACAGGACGGACAATTATACATCGCTTGGGGCGCGTCTTCGGGCTGGATGAACAGTCCGCTGGCGCGGGCTTCGAGGAATTTCAGATAGAAAGCCAGTTTTGCGCCGGGACGGTCGGTCTCCAGCCGGTTGAGCAGTTCTTTGTAATAAATCGAGGTCGAGCCGGCCGAGAACGGGCATTCCTCGTAAATATACTCGATGCCGCGCAGGATGGCGTAGGCGGCCATCTCTTTTTCATAGAATCGGCAGAGCGGTTTGACCTTGCGCGCCAGCCCGTCATGCCCTGGCAGCACCGGCCCCTGGCGCAGCAGGAACTCCGACTGCCACGAGAGCGTGTTGCCGAACAAAACCGCCGCTTCGTCATCGAGATTGTGGCCGGTCGCCAGCACGTCGTAACCCAGGTCGCGGGCGATGCGGTTCATCTCGTGGCGTTTGGCCACGCCGCACACCGAGCAGGGCCGGTTCTGGCCGCGATGCGTCAGCGTGGCGAGGGTCGGGATGTTGTGGCCGTATTCCGCCTGGATGTCTACGATGTGCAGTTTGAGTCCGCGCTCGCGGGCGAACTGTTCGGTCAGGCGGCGGGATTCGTCCGAATAGGAGATTCCCTCGTTTATTCCGAGTCCGAGATACAGGCCATCGGCATTGTACCCCAGCCGGCGCAGGATGTCCCACAGCGAGAGCGAATCCTTGCCGCCCGAAACCGCCACCAGGATTTTTTCCTCTGGCCCAAACATGCGGTATTTCTTGATGAAGCGCGCCGTCTGTTCGGGAATCCAGTCGAGGAAGTGCGGTTTGCACAGGGCCAGTTTGTGCTGGCGCATGTTGACGGCGGCTTTTGCGCCGCACGCCCGGCATTTCATCGCGCGCCTCCCGAAATGACGGAGACCAGTTTGACCACTTCGCCATCTTTCAGGATTTCGTCATCGAGAATCATCTCGCCGTCGCGCACCGCTATCACCGATTCGGATAACACGTCGATTTTTTTGAGCGAGTCGAGCAGGGTCATGCCCGGCTTGACTTCGTATTCCTTGCCTCGTAAGACCAGTTTGACGGTCATAGGGACTCCTTTGGCCCGGTGGTCGAGCAACGAAGGGTTTTGGTACGCAGAGAACGCTACTCAAGCGCCGCAGTATCGAGACCAGGGCGGTCATTCTACCATAGCGCAGCCGCTTCGCGGGCCGCAGCCAAAGGTTGCTATGATTTGCGCTATTAGCGCAAATCCTGCGCCATAATACTATAAGGAGCATTCATCTTGCATGAGACCTGGCGCTATATAAGCAATTCTAAATTTGCTGGTTCTGACAGACTTTGTGGTTTCTGAAATCTGCGATGAAAAAAGGTTCACGCAAAGCCGCAAAGACGCAAAAAAGGTCGAAAACCTGGCGTTCTTGGCGGCTCGCGCGCCCGCAAGGATATTGCGAGGGAACATCGAAGCAGCCACAAAGAACAGCAGCAGAATCAGTAAATTTTCACGCCATTTTGGGCCTGGCGGATGAACAATACCGGGCTATCCGCCAGGCTTTAGGCACCCGCCGAAAGTTTTTCCAAGATATCCAAGCGTTGTTGTGCTATTTTCAGTTCGCAACCTGGGAGGCAGTACTTACCAACGGATTGGAACTTGACATCGGATGAGCAATTCCTGGCGTTGTTCAATGCTTAATCCCATTGCTGAGGCTGCGCTCAGCAGCGTGCCTGGCATTCTAAATGCGCAAGAGCGCTGCCTCCTGATAGATTGGTCTGACCCGGATTGCTGACAATTTCGTAACTACCTGCCACCCTCACCCCCCAACCCTTCTCCCACCGGGAGAGGGGAGAAATCTCGGACGAAATTGTCGTTTTCGGCATAAAAATCCGCTTTTTGTATCCGTTTCCCTCTCCCTTTGGGAGAGGGGCAGGGTGAGGGTAGGTAGTT
>DAOTZM010000274.1:0-38738 GCA_034434035.1 Anaerolineales bacterium | reverse complement strand
TATTGTATTATATTAAACAAAGATTAATTCTTATCGAAAAGGGTAAGCCATGACCAAATACCTTCCCGTGATTGCCATCCTTTTTGCCGTGATTGCCCTGGGTTTGTTCGCTTATGTGACTGATGCGGTTGCTTTTGCGGGCAGCAGTCCCGAAACGTGCGCCAACTGCCACGTAATGGATGATGTGTACGAAAACTGGTTCCACGCCCCGCATAAAAACGTAACCAAGTGCGTTGATTGCCACCTGCCACATGATAATTTTGTTGCATACTATATCGAAAAAGGGCGCACCGGGATGCATGATGTCTATATGTTCAGCACCGGCCAAACGCCCGAAGTCATTCGCGCTACCGAGCATAGCAAAGGCATCATCCAGGATAACTGCGTTCGCTGCCACCAAAATACAGTGGATGCTGTTGTGATGAGTCCGCACGGCAGCGACCGGTACTGTTGGGAATGTCACCGCAACGTGTCGCACGGCGCGCGCGGTTTGTCCCTGCTCCCCTTGCAAGATTCTGAACTCTATCCCATCCATAAATAGTTGAGGAGATTTGCCATGCAAAAATATACGACCCTGATTTTGGCTGGCCTGGTTGTGGTGTTGGCGGCTGTCTTGGCCGGAACGTTGATTTTTATCAACAACCAGCCGGTACAGCAGCGCGCCGTCCAGCCGTTGACCGAAATCGCCGCACTGGAACCGGATTCGGCCAAATGGGGAGTCAACTTCCCCAATCAGTACGCTGCGCTCCTGAAAACACGCGATAACAACATTGCGACGACCTATGGCGGTTCGGGTTTTTCGCACCTCGAAAATGACCCCCGCCAAGTCATTCTGTTTGCCGGGATGCCCTTCAGCAAAGACTATAACGAGGACCGGGGCCATGAATGGGCGCTGATCGATGTCAATGAAACCAAGCGGCTTAATTTGGACAAAGAAGACCCCAAGCGCACGCCTGGAACCTGCTACTCCTGCAAAAGCGCCAGCAACCCAAAATTGTGGGCCGAGATGGGTATGGAAGAGTACGATAAAACCTTTTTTGGCGATTTAAGCCCAATGGTGACAGAAACAATCGGCTGCGCCAATTGTCATGAAGCCAACACCATGCGCCTGATTGTCACCAACCCGGCGTTGGAAGAGGCTCTTGAGCGCCAGGGCAAGGATTGGACCACGTTCACCCGCCAGGAAATGCGCACCGTTGTTTGCGCCAATTGCCATGTAGAATACTATTTTGCGGGGCCAGGCAAATACCTGACTTTCCCGTGGGATAACGGCACGAAGGTCGAAGAAATGTGGGAATACTATACCGAGGTTGGTTTCAACGATTGGGTCTATCCTGGCACGGATACGCCCATGCTCAAGGTCCAGCACCCGGAATATGAGATGTACACCGCCGGTTCCACGCACTATAACGCGGGTGTTTCTTGCGCCGATTGCCACATGCCGTATGTGCGCGAGGGCGCGGCCAAGTATTCGTCGCATAACATCCATAGCCCGCTGCTGAATCCCCAACTGGCTTGCGGACAATGCCACACCGACACTGATTCAGTCCTTCGCCGCGTCAACCTGATTCAAGAACAGGCTTATAACACCAAGATTGCCACGGAAGACGCCATCATCGACGCCGTCAACGCCATCAAGGCGGCTGCCGCCAATTCGAACAGCGACCCGGCCCTGCTCGACGAAGCCCGCCTGCTGCACCGCAAGGCGCAGTTCTACTGGGATTACGTCTCCGCCGAGAACTCGATGGGCTTCCACAACCCTGAATACGTCCTCAAGATTTTGGCCGAATCGACCAACCTGGCGCGCCAGGCGCAAATGAAAGCCGCCCAGGCCGCCAACGACCCCTCCCTGCTGGGGACGGGAACGTACTATACGACGGGGCAGTAGGTTCTGCCGCTAAATCAACGTCCCGAGGGTTCAAACCTTTCGGGACGTTTTTGTTTAAGCTGCGCGGGCGAGAAGGTGTTTTTTGAACTCGTTGATATCGATTCCATGTAGATATACGGAAAAAATCGGACTGAAAATTTGCGGCAATTGTCCTTCGGATGAGGAGAGTAATTTTTTTGCGCGCAGGATTTTTACGGTGGAAGACGGAACATCGGCCATATTGCCTTTTGCAAATTCCACAATTCCAATTTGCTCATCGGGTTCGAGACTCCCCAACAATTTGCGGCATTCTTCCTTGTTGTTTTCTTCTTTCGCCAGCCAGCGCGGGTCGAGCCGGTAGGGAACGCCCTCGATGGTTTTACGCAGGCTGCTGAACACCATCAGGACGATGCCGGGATGCCCGCCGCTGAGTTCGTAGATTTTGTCACGCAGGGTTTCGTCCAAGGGGTAGCTGTGCCGTTCTTCCAATTGCCTGAGCATGGCATGGACATCTTGCCGCGAATAGGGCCCGATGGCGATTTGGTTGCGGGAAAGCAGTTCATAGAACCCCTCGTGCTCGTACAAGCGAGGGCGCAGGCGCGCGGGCAGGCTGCGCAGCAGGAGCGCATAGCACAGCCGGTTCTTGTGCGCATCTCGGATTCCGCGCAGGTGGGCGAATACTTTGGCCGGCAGGCGGCGGTAGGCTTCGTCGAATTCGTCCAATAGGAAGCAAATCCCAATCTCGCTATCAACAACCATCAAGTTCAAGATGACAAGTTCCAGGAACCTTAAGACCATGATGGGGTTCCCAGGCTTCTCGAGCACCGGAAGCAAGAACCTTTTCATAAAACTTTCGGAAAGTTTTACCAGTTCGGGGTCATCGTTTTGCCCCACTGTCTGGATGATGTTGAAAAGCATCAACTCGTAAAATTCCCATTCGGAATAGTCGCTCAGGCGGTTCATGTCCAGGCGGATGATGAGCGTTCGGGCGGCTTTTTCTTTCAGGTAATATTCCTGGACATCGGTGCGCACCAGGTGGTCGAGCAGGCGGGTTTTGCCCATGCTGCCTGCCCCAATCAGGTAGCAGGAATCAGCGCTCTTGATGCACTCGAAGAGCGGTTTCAGTACCTCCTGGCGGTAAGTAACGTTATGCTCTTTGCCAAATTCTTTCATTGTGCTGCTTTGCCTGGGGTCTTTATTTTGCATGATTGCCTCGCTGATGGATGAAGTTGAACCATTGGGACGGCGGCCACGATTCTTCCCAGCGGTCGAGCCGGTGACACAGGATGCTTGCCAGCATCAGGGCGCGCTGCTGGTTTTGTTTTCGCTGGCTGGTCGTGGAGATGGTTGCGCGAAATAGGGTATTGAAGAGCAATCCCAGGAGATATTGGCGCGCATCGCTGATTCCCGTGCATTCACGGGCCAGTGAACGCAGGTGGGAGATGGTTAGCATGGCTTTTTTCATCTCGCTTTGCGCTTCGACCGACTCGGTGAGTTCCGTGCCTTTGATTTCATGCCGCTCGCAGGCTGTTATGCAGATGGAGAGGAAAGCCGGAAAATTTTCTTCGGTGCAGGGAAGGCGGTTGATAATGTCCGATTCGAGCTCGATAAAATCCTGCAAAATGTGACCCGGGCCCGTGCGCTCGAAATCTACGCCCCAGATGTTGTTGCCAGAATCGACCAGGATGTTATCGCCGTGCAGGTCGCCGTGTGTGATGGCGGTTTTGGTATGCTCCACAATGCTTACATCGCGTCCTTCGATGATGTTCGCTTTCATCCATTCGATGGGGTGCGGAGCCTGCGCCATCGCCCAGTTCTCTGCGCCCATCACATCTTCGGGATGGCAGTTGGTGAAATTCCGAATGCGAGTCACCCAGTCCCGGTCCCATACCTGGCAATATAACTCGAAGAGTGAGACGTTCCTGACCTCTACCGCCTGCTGGTAATGGGGCTGCCAGGTCTCTGTGAAGAATCCGTTCAGGCTGTGCTTGATTTTGCCGAAAGGTTGGGTTTTGAAGAAGTTGGAGAAGTTCTGGTCAATGTCGCCGACGTAAGAAAGCTTGATGCCGCCGATATCCCACAAGAGCGATTGTCCGCGCAGGATAGGCACATAGTTGCCCTTGAGTTTTCTATCGACGTATTTATCATAATTGTCCAATTCACGGGCCACTTTGGATTCCCGCGCCAGTTTGACGATGACCGGCTGTCGGTCGTCTTCGTAAACTTTCAGGATGACCGAGCGCGGGCGCGGGACGGTGGATAAATCGGATGAGATGTGGGTGGTGCCGATTTTTTCGAGCCTCAGGCGATTGGCCTCGGGAAACAGCCGCAGCAGGCAGTCTTCCACCTGGTCTTTGAAACGGGATGCTGCTCCAACCAGCAGGGTTTTGCTGATGTTTTCCAGTAGTTCATGCGGTTCGATTTCCAGCCCTTTTTTACCGGCGCACAGGCTGCGGGCTTCTTTCTCCAGTTTTTCTTTGAAAGCCCGGGGTCCTTCGCTTTTGCCCATGAAGCCGGCCGCGCCTTCATCGGCGGCCCGGCGCGAATCGGCCAGCCCGCCATACCCGCTCATCATGATGCAGACCGTCGGGCGTAGCTGCGGAATGAGCTCCAGCCCGCTTTTATCCTCCTCGTCGATATCATCCAGCAAGCGCATATCGACCAGCGCCAGTTGGCAGCGATAGGTCTGGGCCTTGCTCTTTGCGTTTTTCAGGAGCGCCTGGCCGAGGCCTTCGGCTGCGACCGGTAAATAGCCCCAATGGCTGAGCAGTTCCCGATACATGCGGCGGCTTGTCTCATTGTTCTCTACAATCAAGATACGCGGCATTCCTTTGGGGATGTGACTGGTTTCGGGTTCGAACAGTTCAAATGAGTTCATTGACTATTCCTTTCCCTGGCGCTGCGGGTAAGGTTCTGGCTTGCCCTGCTCCGCGCGGTCTTCGGGGATGGTGTAAATTGGCAGTCTAATTGAGAAGATTGCGCCTTTGCGCGGGTTGGCGGGCAGCAGGCGAATCCTGCCGTTCATATCTTCGACCAACTGGCGCGTAATCAGCAAGCCATTACCGCCTCCGCCCTTGGTGGTCACATTGGTCTGGAAGATAAATGGGCGGATTTTATCGGATATGCCGCGGCCGAAGTCCTCTACCTGGATTTCGACCATGTTCTCGCCGCTTGCCTGGGTGCGCAGGATGATTTTCTTTTCTTTGCGTCCGCGCATGGCGCGTTCGGCATTGTGAATCAGGTGGCGCAGGATGCGCTGGAAGGACAGCGGGTTGGTTTCGACGGAGATGCCCGGCGCGCCGGTCAGGACTTCCAAAGCGATGTCTTTTTGCTGGCAGATTTGCCTGGCGAACTTTTCCAGGGATTCGTCCAGCGGCAGCACGGTGCGACCCTGGTCGCTGCGCGGGCTGGCCATCAGCAGCTTTCGGACGCTTTGTTCGATGTTTCCTGCGAACTGCTGAATCGCCGGGCTTTCTTCGGCATATTCTTTGATAAGGTAGGCCCAACCCTGGATATTGGCCGACTCGGCGTTGATTTCATGCGCCATATCGGATGCCCAGGCGTTATAGGCAGCAATGGTCTTGTTGAAGCTGATTTCCTGCTGCTGCTTGAACCGCTCCAGCCCCAGGCTGAGTTGCGGCGCGACAGTCTTGACCAGGGCCTCGTCATCCTGGTCGAACCCGGAGGGTCTGCGGCGCTCCAGCGCCAGCACGCCCAACAATTTCTTCTCGCTCACCAGGCTGACGCACAGTTCAGACTGCGTTTCGGCAATCAGCCCCAGGTATTCGGGATACGTATGGATATTGGGAATGTTCAGGATTTCGATTTTGCCGCTTCGCAGGGTTTTGCGCGCAACCGCGCAGGCAATCGAATCGCCGCCGATGGGAAAACTGCGCGTTCGCCGGTAAGCAGGGTTGGTGATTTTGTAAAATTCGAGCGCGCCGGGGGCGAATTTGAGGGCCTGCTCTTCCTCATCGTAGGTCAACACGCACAGGGTCGCTTCGTGGAAGAAGGAGTGCAGGCGTTCCAGCACGTTTTTGAGCATTTCTTCGGGACTGTCTGCCAGGTTGACCGCCTCGGCAGTTTGCAGGGCGGCTTCCAGCCGGCGGCGCTGTTCGTGTTCGTCCATCCGGCGCGCATTCGAGATGGCAAAGGCAGCCAGGCTGGCGAATGATTGGGCGTGACGGATATCGCGTTCGGAAAACCGGCGCGGCTCGCGGAAATTCATGTAAAACACGCCCAGCGGGTCCCCGGAAAATGCGTCGCGGATGCTCATGCCAATCATGGACTTCACGCCCTCGCGTTGGATGAAGGCATGGTCTTCGATGCGTTTGCGGCCCACTCGCGCGTTGGGGTGATGTACATCTTCGATAAACAGGCTGTTCTCTTCCAGGATGTGGGTTGTGATGCCGCCCCGGCTGGGGCGCGCCTTGCCCAGCACGCCCTGCGCGCCGAATTTTAGTTCGCCGGCGTGGCTGATGTTATCGATATCGAAGGTGATTGACCGCTGGCGCGGCAAAAATGGATAGATGATGCACCAATCGGCCTCGCTCAATCCCAGGGCGGCATTGCAAACCAGCGAAAGGGTATCTTTCAGTGCCTCCCGCCCTGAGCCTGCCCGGCTCATGATTTCCTGGTTGGCGTGGAGCAGGTCTTCGCTTTTTTCGCGTTCGCGCAAGGTTGTCCAAATCAGCCCGGCGTAATTCAAGACGGTTTGCAGGCGGTTGATATCGCGTTCCAAAATCGGGAGGCCGTTGTGTTTGTTATCCACCAGAACGACCCCGGCTGTTTTGTCTTTACCAGCCATGAGCGGAAGCACGGCGCAGGCCGCCGGGCTGATGGCGGCGGTTACTTCAGGTGGAAGTTGGGAATGGGCTTCACCTGCTTTCAGCCGTTTTGTCTGCCCGGTTTGCAATACTTCTGTAAAGGCATCGGCGCGGTTGGCAACAGGAAGGTGAATGGTTTGGATGAATAGGTCGAAGTCCGTCAATCGCAAGCGGTGGGCGCGCAGGTCGCCGAGGAATTGGTCGAAGTTGTAACGGCGCAGTTCGTCCAATTCCCAATCGTATCGGGCTTTTTCGCTGTCCTCCGTGCCAATCGCTGCCTTGCCATTCAGGGTATTTGTCCCATCCAACAGGAAGAGCATGGCGCGGTTGAAACCCACGCCAAATTTGGCGGTGGCAAGCGTCAGCATGGTTTTCCACAGGTTTTCTTCATTCTCGCGCGCCACTTGCAGCATCTCCAGCCCGGCCCGGCTCAACACGCTCAGGCGTTCCATGTCCTCGCGCTCTTTTTCGGCGGCAAGACAATTGTGGATGGCGCCCGCCACCTGGTCGGCTATCAGGGTCAGGAAGTTCAGGTCGCGTTCGATGAACAGTCGCTTTTGTTGGAAGGATTGCAGGATGAGTCCGCCGATGGTTTTGCCGTTGACCCGCAGCGGGACGCCCATCCAGCAGGTGGGAATCTCGTCCTGCAATCGTATCCCGTTTCGACTGGTGAATCCGTCCACGTCATCTGGGATGAGCATCGGTTCGCCGCGCGCCAGCAGCCAGCCTTCCAGCCCGCTTTCGATGGGTCGTTTGGCCGGGCGGCGTTTCTGACCGTGCCGGTAATGCAGGCGCACATCGAGTTCCTGTCTTTCTTCTTCGGCGAGAACAATCATGATGTTCTCGATATCGAAATTCCTGCCAATATTGCTGCGCGCCTCTTCCAGGAGTTCATCGAGATGCATCTCGGCGGCCCTGGCGGTAATTTCCTGGCCGATGCGGTTGGCGACAGTTTGTTCGCGGCTGTTCTTTTTTTCTTTGGTGTAGAGCGCAGAATGTTCCAGCGCCAGTGAAACTTGTTTGGCGTATAGTTCCAGCCAGTCGCGCTCGTGTTCACTGATGAATTTATTGACCGGCCCATAATCGAGCATCAAGATGCCCAGCAGGTGTTCCGCGCTGATGAGCGGCAGCAGGGTCACTTCGCTGGCGGGCGGCTGGCAGCCGTTGGCCCGCATGGAGGCGGAAGCGGTCTGCAGCTCCGCTTCGCGCAGCGAGAGGGGCCTGCGGCCCAGGCGCAAGGTTTCGAGATTTACCCATTCGTTTACGGGGAACAGCCGGCTGCCGAAATTGGCAATCCGCCCTTCTCCGGCGCAGCGAATCCCCAATATGCGTCCATCGGGGTTGGCGTCGCGCCCGGTGGGTACCCAGAATAAATGCGCGCGGGCGAACCCCAGTTTGAGCGAGCGCTGTACGACCGCCCTGGCAACTGCATGGAAATCTTGTTCCCGGATGGATGCTTCCAGCATCTCGCTGAAAATCTTCTGCCAGTTATGCTCACGCTGCTCTTTGCGCCACTGGCGCAGGGCGCGAAAGACGAACAGGATTTCGCGGTTGTCGGCGGTTTTGGGCAGGTAGCGGAAAGCCCCGGCTTCGTAGGCCAGCAGGCCGCTCTCCGGGTCTTCGTAGCCGGTGAAGATGATGCCGTCTGAATCGGGGCTGATGGCCCGCAATTGCTTGAACACTTCGATACCATCCTGCCCCAGCCCCAGGCGATGGTCAATCAACAGAATTTCGTAGGGCTTGTTGCGGCTGGCAGCCTGGGCTACCTTGTCGATGGCCTCCTGGGCCTGGGTGGCCACATCGGGATGGGCTTCGTCCTCACCTTGCAGGATGAGTTGGATGGTCTCGGCGTAAAAAAGGTTGTCATCCAAAATCAAGACGCGGCACATGCTGCCCTCTTTCATAACTGGTGCGGGATTTCCAGCGCGAAGGTCGTCCCACCCAGGATACTGCTTTCCCAAATGTAAATCCGCCCGCCCATTTCTTCGACCAGGCTGCGGGAGATGTACAGGCCAATGCCGCTGCCGTCATGGCGGGTGGTGTAACCAGCCTCGAAGACCCTATCCCACAGCCGGGCGTGGATGCCAGGGCCGTTATCTTCTACCAGGATGCGGAAAAAACCGGCCTCGACGGGGTTGACTTGTTCATCGAGGCGCACCTGTACCCAGCCGCTGCTGCCGGGCCGGGTTTCGGCAATCTGTTGGACGGCGTTGAGCAGGATGTTGAGCAGCACTTGCTCGAAGGCCGCCGCCTGGCTGCGGATGACGAGCATTTGCTCGGGTGGGTTGAAGACGACCTGGACATTCGCCTGGTTGCTGGTATCGCGCAGGAGATGGATGGTTTCGCGGATGATTTCATCCACCCTCAGGATTTCGTGTTTACTTTTGGCTGTAATGCGCCCGAACATGCGGGTTGTGTTGATAATGCGCTGGACGATGTGACGGGTGTCGTCGAAGGTTTTTTGGAGCATCTCCTCGCGGCGCGCCGGGTTGGGGGCTTTGTCCAGTTTTGCCAGGTTGGTTTGCAGGGTATCGAGCCGCGCGGCCAGCGGCCCGACCAGGTTGTTGATTTCATGGGTCATGGCGCGCGTCAGGTGGCCGATGAGGGCCGTGCGCTGGATGAGGATGCTTTTTTCGTGGAAGGATTGCTGTTCGAGCAGCGCGCCGATGGATTGCGCCATCGCCTCGGCGTAAATGCGCTGCTCTTTCGTGATGGGCCGGGGATGTTCGCCCAGCAGGAACAGGGCGAAATTGGATTGCACCGGTACGCCAATGCAACTTTCCAGCGCTGGGTTCAGTTCCAGCAGGTAGCGAAAGCGGTCACGGTCGCGCGCTTCGATTTCGGGCATGAGCAGCATCACCCCATCCTCGGCCACATCGCGCACTGGGCTGTAGGCCAGCGAAGGCAGGGCGCTTTTTTCGAGAATGCCTTCGCCCGAACGGTCGCGGATGGAGGCGGCGCGGTGAGTCGGGTCGAACTCGAACAGGATGGCTTGCTCGAAGCCCAGGGCGCGGCGCGCCTGTCGGAGCAGGCCGTGCATGGAGTTTTTGGAGCGGCTGCCGGGTGGTTCGGCCAGGGAAATGCCCGGTCTGGGATTCTGTTTCGAGACGGCGGGCAGGTTCCCGGCGGGGGCGCTCCTGCCCTGGAGCATGGCAATCAGGTCTTCGGGCAGGAGCGGCTTGGGGTACAGTTCCACGCCCCGCTCCCGCAAGTCGTCCAAAACCCCGCCCAAACTTTCCTGGCGCGCCCAGTCGGTGGCGATGACCACCCGCACTTCGGGCCAGGTGACGAGGATTTGCTCTGCCAGGCCGATGCCGCTCATGCCAGGCAGGCCGACATCGATGAGCGCCAGCTTGGGGCGGGAGGCTGCCAGCAGGTTGATGGCTTTTTCGGCGCTTTCGACGGCATCGACGCGCTGGCCGACGTGATTCAGCCAGTTCCTGACGGCGTTTTGCTGCTCCGGTTCGTCTTCTACCAGCAGGATGTGCTGGCTGGGCGCGCCGGAGCGCAGGAATTCATCCAGGCGGGCCACATAGTCGTTGTCTGCGCCCAGGCCGCGCGCGGCTTTTGGCGGCAGTTTTCCTTCATCCGGCGGGGAGGTGAGCGGCGGAAGTCCCAGGCTGAGCCGCCGCGCCTGGCGCTCGACCTGGCGGATGGTAACGCGCACCCGGTCGCCGGGCCAAAACAGGTCGATGGGCGGGGTTTTGACCCAGGCCGGAAGTTGCGATTTGTGCAGCAGGCCGGTCAGCCCGGAGGCCAGTTCGATGAACGCCCCGTAAGTTACGACGCCCGTCACGATGCCTTCGTAAACCTGGTTTTTATCGAAGGTTTCGGGGAGTTCGTCCCAGGGGTCGCTTTCGGCCAGGCGCAGGCTGTATTCAGGATGTTGGCCTGGGCGGCTGCCGGTCTGCACCGCCCAGCCGTTCCAGCCGGGCGGGTACAGGCTGCGCCAGTTCTGGCGTTTGTTCTCGTCCCATGAAATCTCGCGCACCCGCACAATGCCATGCTGGCGCTCCCCGGTCTCGACCAGCAGACCGAGGGGCAGGTGTTTGACGACCCTGGCGTGGATGCGTTTGTGCGGCGTCATTGTTCGAGTCTGTCGATGAATGTCACTCCGGGCAGCCCGGCTTCGGGCGGGTAGGGGAAACGGAAGACGCTGTGGACTTCGTTCAGGTCGGCCAGGTCGCTCAGGCGGGAGAGACTGGTCGGGTTGAAGTGGACGGGGGTGATTTCCAGCCTTTCGAGGCGCGTGCGCCATTCGCTGGCGAGGTTGTCGTTGGCCGGGAAAACGGTCAGGAATCCGGGCGAAAGCAGGTCAGCCGTTTCGCGGGTGAGGGCCGCGCCGATGGGCCGCGCCAGCGAATCGGTGACGCCCGCCGGGGAGAGGAGATGCACTTGCATCAGGTAATAGCGCTTCCAGGGGTTGAGCCGCCGCTCGAGGAACGGTTCGACCCATTTGTCGAAGGGCTGGGCCGGATGCATCTGCGAGATGTTTTCGGACGGGAAGGATACTGTTTTCATATCCCAAATGAATTGCCGTTCTTCCTCTTCGAGAATGGCGGGTTGCAGGCTGATGTTGAGCATGGCGGGCCGGGGATAGTTCCCCAAGGTTCGCCAGGTTTGCTCGTCGGAGCGGTCGCTGGTCTGCCAGAATCCGTTGACATACCCCAGGCTTTTTTGGGTGCGGATTTGCTTTTCGAAGCGCAGGAGTTGCGCCATGCTTTGGGCAGATTGGCAGTTTTCCAGTAGTTCCCTGCCGGTCAGTTTTTGGAAAGCCTGTGAGGTGGCCGCCGGGTAGATTTTGTAGTCATAGGGGAATGTAGAGGCCAGTTCGTTGCAATATTCCAGGGCCTTTTTACGCGTTTTTTCCTGGCTGTCGCTTTGTACCCTGCCGACCAGCGCCAGCAGCAGGCCTTCCGCCGGAAGCCGGGTACAGCGCAATGCGATGGCGTGTTCCCCTGCAGAAGGCTCTTTGAGCGGGTTGCCGTGAAATTGTGATTCGATGAAGAGTTTTTGGCGGTCGAGCGCCTCTACCAGCAAGACCGCTGCGTTGAACCCCCAGCGCAATTTTTGCACCTCGGCAAACGGCTGTACGCATACCTGGCAGGCAAAGACCGCTTGCCAATCATGCCCGGATTGGGTGAGTTCGACCCAGGGTCTCTGCGTTTCCATAAAAGAACATTCTCCGGCTATTTCTTCTTTTTCTTTGGGATGAGCAGTTCGATGAATTCATCGTCGTTCGAGTCTTTTGCGCTGCCCGTTGTTGGCTTGTCTGGCGTGTCGTCGGCGATGTTTGGCATTTCGGTGATGAGTTTTTCGACAAGTTGCCGTACATCGTCGACATTCCGCGAAGAACCGGCCATGGCCTGGGCCTGCATGAGCATCTTGAGGGCCTCGATGCGGGCATCGATGATTTTGAGATTTTCCTCGTGGCTGAACTTTGGCTTCTGGCGCATGAGTTCCAGTTCGAGGGTGAGTTTTTGCAGTTCGACGGCCAGTTTTTCGGCATCGAACAGGGCTTCCCTGCGTTTTGTTTCGTTTTTCGCCTGCTGTTCGATGACCTTGCCTTGCTCGGTCGTTAGCAATTTTTGTCTCTTGCTGATTTCCGTTCGCTGGTCGGTCTGTTTGATTTCCTTCCTGCCGGCCCGCAAGCGCACGGCCTCTTCTTCGCGCACGCCGAGCAGGCGCAAGTGTCCCTGGCGCTCGATGATGTTGACATGGTGGAGGCTGAACGACTTGCAGGCATCACTCTGTTCGACTTGATTTTTAATGACTTCTGAAATCTGTTCATCAGAGATGATGGTTTTCGCGTTTGCCCCGCTTTCCTGCTCTCGCCCCTCGTCTGGCCTTTCGTCAATGAGTTCATCATGCTTATGGGTGCGGACGACGTGCCGCAGGGCTGCCTCGCAGGCTTTGAACAACGCATCCATTGGGTTGCGGACGTTTTGGACTTCCATGGAACTGTTCACCGTGAACGTGATTCCGCAAGTGAGGGTAACGTCCGCGCCATCCAGCGTGACTGCTTTGATGTTGGGCAGAACTTTATACTGCTCGTGCCGGTCAACATAGTAGATTTTGTATTTTCCCGGAGAAAGTCGAATGTAGCCGCCTTCCGAAGGGATTCTGTCCCCGGCAGCAGAGACGACAATCGCGTCGAGATTGGGGAAGGAAGGCACATACCCGGCGCCCCAGATGTTCACGTCGAGCGGATACGGCCCGGTTACGATTTCGTTCTCAGGGAACTGGGGTGGGAGCAGCCGCTGACGCCGTCCCTGGTATTCGGTGAACCATTTGATTAAATCGAAGTCGAGCTCGTCATCATCTTCGGGTGGAATCTGGCTCATGGTTGTACTCCCCGCGCTCCTGTGGTGAAGGGTCAAATCGGCGGATAAAGTGAAGGTTTGTGCCGCATGTAACAATATTAGTTTATACCGAATTTAATGAATTTTCAACCATATCACAAAATTGGCACAGGACGGTAAAGCAGGCCGGGGGGCAATACTTATAGAGTTTTGTTAATCCTGCGGAAGAATCGCGTGATTGCAGGGCGCGAAGATGGTTATAATAACAACCGGAGGAAAAAGTGATGACGATTTTATCTGGTATTCCCGCTCCCGATTTTGCGCTGGCCGATGAGAACGGCGCGGTGCGCCGCCTTGCCGATTTCCGCGGGCAGACGCTTGTCCTGTATTTTTATCCAAAAGATGACACCCCCGGCTGCACCACCGAGGCCTGCAACTTCCGCGACGATTACTCTGCCTATCAAGAGGCCGGGGTAACGATTCTGGGCGTCAGCCCCGATTCGCCCAAATCGCACGCCAAATTCAAGCAAAAATTCCAACTGCCTTTCTCCCTGCTGGCCGATGAAAACCATGCGGTTTGTGAAGCATACAATGTGTGGGGACCGAAAAAATTTATGGGAAAAGAATATATGGGCGTCCTGCGCACCACGTTTGTTATTGACCCTGAGGGTAAAATCAAAAAGGTGTTCGAGAACGTCAAACCCGCCGACCACAGCGCCGAAGTGTTGGCGGCGGTCAGGGAGTAAGCGCTGCGCATGGATGACCGGGAATTGGCGCGGGCGCGCTGGGCTGCGTTTGCCGCGCTCGTTTTGGTGCTGGGGTTTTACCTGTTAACGCAGGCTCCCTGGGCGTCTTGGCTCTCGATACTGATCGCCGTCCTGACCGCCGGGTTGTTGACGGCTGTTTTGGAGTTCTGGCTGCGGCTTTCCCTGCGCCGCGCCGCCAGCCAGGAACGCGCTGAAGCCTCGCGCCAGCAGCTGCACGCCGTGCTGGCTTTGCAGCGCAAATTCCTGGAATCGCTTTCAGAAAAAGATATCCTGGACGGACTGTTGGAAAACGGCCTGGCTGTTTTGCACGCTTCCGGCGCGTCTTTCATCCCACTCGATGAGTGGGGGCAATCGCTCCCGGCGCTGATTCAGGGCCAGGTGCCAACCACCGTCCTGCAAAGTTGGTCGCGCCGCCTGACTATGCCGGAGACTCGTCAGGCCTGCAAAAACTGTACCAGCATGCGCGGCGAGCGGGGATGTATCCTGATTTCAGCAGATGCCCCATTTACGGCCTGTGTCGAATGTTTCATGCTCCAAAGCAACGGGCGCGATGCCGGCGTGGTCAATTTCTATTTCGACGGCAAAACCGTTATCGCTCCAGAGACGCGCCAATACATCGAGGAAATCCTGCGCCTGGCCGGGCAGGCGCTCGAGAGCCTGCAAAAACGCAACCAGGAGATTGGCGCGCTGCTCTACCTGCAAACTTCTGCTACGCCGCGTTCCGACCTGCCTTCCCTGCTCAAGAGTTTGCTCGAAAACATTCGCAAAACCCTGGCGGTGGATTTTGCCTTGCTCTACATTCCGTCCGGCCTGTCTGGTCAACTCCAGGCGGCTCCGCAGGTCTTTGCCAGCCGCAACGACGCTGACGGGCAGTCTCCCTCCATTCCCGACGGGTTGTTGCTGGAAGGAATCTGGAAGAGCGTTCTTTCGACCGGGCATAGCATGTCGCTCGAAAATGTCACCCTGAACAAACGCGAAACCTGGAAGACCCTGCATGCGGTCCCGTTGGTCTGGCAGACCCAAGGCCCGGAGGGGGTGTTGCTGCTCGGCTCCAATTCCGCCCAGGCCTTTGCCCAGCGCCGCCAGGCCTTGCTCGAAACCCTGGCCGGCCAGGCCGCCCTGCTGATTCAGAACTCCCGGCTGATGGTGCAATTGGAGTACCGGGCGGTGGTCGACGAACGCGCCCGCCTGGCCCGTGAAATCCATGACGGCCTGGCGCAAACCCTGGCTTTCCTGAAAATCCAGGCCGCGCAGATGCAAAATTACCTTTCACGCGGCGAAACCGAACGGCTGACCAGCACGCTCCAGGCCAGTTACCGCACCCTGTCGGATGCGTATATCGACGCGCGGCAGGCCATCGAAAACCTGCGGCGCACTCCCTCTGTTAGCCTGGCCGACTGGGTGCGGCAGGTTGCCGCAGACTATGAACAGGCGACCAGGCAGACGGTGGCGCTCGATGAGTTCAAATTATCGGTCGAGTATCCGCCCAACGTGCAGGCCCAGTTAATACGCATCATCCAGGAAGCCTTGAGCAATGTCCGCAAGCATTCTGGAGCGGAAAATGTGGCGATACGAGGAATCCAGAAGTCTGACAGCGTTTTGATTGAAGTGCGTGACAACGGTAAGGGCTTTGCGCCCGAACAGGTGGACGGCAGCCTGCGATTTGGCCTGCGCGGGATGCACGAGCGCGCCGAGAGCATCGGGGCCGATTTCCAAATTGCCAGCCAGCCAGGAGCCGGAACTATTCTTTCGCTGCGGCTGCCTGTGCCGGTGAAGGAGAAACCATGAATCGCGTTCGGATTGTGGTTGTTGATGACCACGCCCTCTTCCGGCGGGGACTCATCAGCCTGCTCGAAGAAATGCCTGAGTTCCACATTGTCGGAGAGGCCCCCAATGGGCAGGAAGCGCTTGCGGTGATTGAACGCGCCAGGCCCGATGTTGTACTGCTCGACATCAATATGCCTATCCTCGACGGAATCCAGACCCTGGGCGCGCTCCGCAAAAAAGACGCATCCCAGAAAGTCCTGATGTTGACCATCTCGCAGAACGACGATGACCTGATTGGCGCGATTGTGGCTGGGGCCAATGGATATGTCTTGAAAAATACCGAACCCGATACCCTGAAAAATACCATTTTGCAGGTCTATACGGGGAATTCGGTCCTGTCGCCCGAAGTGACCGCGCGGGTGTTGCAGGCAGTCCGCCGTTCGCAGGCCGACCGCAATCGCGGCCTGTTGAGTGAGCGTGAAGTGGAAGTGCTAAAATGCCTGGCGCGCGGGCAGACGACCGCCCAGGTTGCCGGCGCCTTGTTCATCTCCGAAAACACGGTCAAGACCCACATCCGGCACATTTTGGAGAAGATGGAAGTCAACAACCGCGCCGAAGCGGTTGCCAGGGCGGCCCAGATGGATTTGTTGTAAGTCAAAACCGTCCCGAAGGCTTTTCCCTGCTGATTTTGACGATAGCCTGAAGCCCTCGGGGCGTTATGGGGTGATGGAGAAATCACCCGCTTTGCTTTTTGAAATCCCCCAAAGAACACCTGCCTGTGACTGACAAAACAGAGATAATTTGGTAAATTATCTCTGTTTTATTTTGTTTTAAGGTGACCGATTCCTGATGACCGAATCTCATGCACACGCCCGGCGCGTCCTGATTGTCTCGGCCAATCCGCTGTTTCGTGAAGGTTTGCGAAAGTTGTACGCGGAGCGCTGGGGCGAGAAATTTGCGACGGTCAGCCTGTTGACCACGCTGGAAGAAGCCCTGTCAGCCCTGGAAACGCGTCCCGACCTGGTGATTGTGGATTACGACGATAAAGCCATCAATCGGGATGTTTTCATGAAAAGTTTTGTCGCCGGGGAAGCGCCCATGCAGGTCATGCTGGTTTCGCTGCAAGAATCGGGGCAGGTGGTGGTCTATGACCGCCGCACGATGACTTTTGCCCAGGCCGAAGACTGGCTGAGCAATCCCTGGGAAGAATGAACGACATCGTTCCGAAGGTTCTTAAGGCGATTTTGACCGTTTTCAACAACCTTCGGACGTTATTCCTACGAGGAGATAGAAGTATGCAGAATCTGCGTCACTATATTGTTATGGCGGCCCTAATCGCCATTGTGGCCGTCCTGACCTACCTGGGATTGGATGCCCTCGAGTTGATGCCAGTCCCTGCCGCCGCGCAGGCTGGGCCTATCGACTGGCTGTTCGATTTGCAGGTCAAATTGATTGCTTTTTTCTTCGCCTTGATTATCGTACCGATGGTCTATAGCCTGGTCGTCTTCCGCCGTCGCAAGGGCGATAACGGCGATGGCGAACACATCGAGGGCAGTACCTCGCTCGAAGTGACCTGGACCTTTGTCCCGCTGGTGATTGTGGTCATCCTTGGCTACATCGGCGCCGACAACCTGGCGCAGGTCAGGCGGGTCGACCCGCAGGCAGTGGAAGTCAAAGTGGTCGGCTACCAGTGGGGTTGGCGCTTCGAGTATCCGCAAGGTGTTGTTTCCAACACCCTCTACTTGCCGGTCGATAAACAAGTCCTCCTGAAAATGGAATCGAGCGATGTGTTGCACTCGTTTTGGGTTCCCGAGTTCCGTGTCAAACATGACCTGGTGCCGGGGCGCGTAGAAGAGTATCGCATCACACCGACCCTGATGGGTAGTTACAAAGTGCGCTGCGCTGAAATCTGTGGTTCTTCGCACGCATATATGGTGGCGGATGTAAAAGTTATCAGCCAGGCCGAATACGAAGCCTGGCTGGGAGAACAGGCCATCATTGCCGCCGCCGAAGCCGAGGCAGCCCTGGCCAACCCCGACCCCAAACGAGGCGAGAAACTCTACAGTGAAGCTGGATGCAAAGCCTGCCACTCGCTGGACGGCTCGAAGGGCGTTGGCCCCTCCTGGAAAGGACTGTGGGGTTCGCAAGTGCCGCTGGCCGATGGCGCAACCGTCCTGGCGGACGAAGAGTACATCACCGAATCCATCCGCAATCCCTCGGCCAAAGCGCATCAGGGCTTCTCGCCCAATGCCATGCCCAGCTTTGCCTACCTGAACGACGGGCAGATTGCCGACCTGATTGAATTTATCAAAACCGTAAAATAGCAGGAGACGAGAATGACTCACGCCTCGACATCTTCATCGGGCAACTTCAACCGCGCGCTGCTGTTCTTTCTGATTGGCACGCTCCTGGGCCTGGCGCTGGGCGTCGGCCTGCATACCGCCGCCTCGGGCGGGGAGTTTAACCCGGCTTACCTGATGGATATCCCCTCATGGATGCTCGGTTTGCTGGTCGGAACGCTGGGCTTCTTTTATGGCTTGCTCGGCTGCTATGGCATCGTGCGCGGACTGGTCTTTCAGGTGATTGGCACGCTGGCAGGCATCCTGCTGGTCAGCGCCATTCGCGCCGCAATGCAATTGACCTTCTTCGACCCGGCCAGGTTTGGGTTTCACGAAAGCGCCTGGGTGTTTGGCGCGCTGGCGGGCGCGGTATCCTTCCTGGCAGGGGTCGGCGCGCTCACCGACTGGTGGAAGTGGGCCAAGGGCGAAGCGACCCACGACCATCACGAAGACATCCCCGGCTGGCGCAAGTATTTCGGTGTCTCGTTCGACCACAAGGTCATCGGCATTCAGTACACCGTTACCTCGCTCCTGCTCCTCAGCGTGGGCGGCCTGTTTGCGCTCCTCTTCCGGGTGGAACTGGCCGAGTCGGGCTTGCAATTCCTCACGACCATGACTCCTGACCAGACCACCGCGCTCAACCTGTACAACTCGTTGATGAGCCTGCACGGCATCGTCATGATTGTCTCCATCCTGCTGGGCATTGCGGGGGTGATTAACTACCTCGTCCCGCTGCTGATTGGCGCGGCGGATATGGCCTTCCCTCGCCTGAACGCCTTCTCGTTCTGGGTGGCGGTCCCGGCGGCGGTCATCCTGCTCGGCAGCCTTGGCCTGGGCGGGTTCGATACCGGCTGGACCGGCTATGCCCCGCTCGCCACGCGCGCGCCCGTCGGCATCCAGATGTTTTACCTGGGCGTCTGGGTGGCAGGTTGGTCCTCCATCCTCGGCGCGCTCAACCTGGTCGCCACCGTCCTGCGCATGCGCGCCCGGGGCATGACCGCCTTCCGAATGCCGATTCTGGTCTGGGCGTCGGTTGCCACATCCATCATCTCGCTCACCGCCACGCAGTTGATTGGCCTTTCGTTCCAGATGAGCATGTTCGAACGGCTGTTCGGAATGCCATTCTTCAACGTCGCCAAAGGCGGCAATCCCATCCTGTTCCAGCATTTGTTCTGGTTCTATTCGCACCCGGCGGTGTACGTCTTCGTCCTGCCCGGCCTGGGCGTCATTTCGGAACTGTTGCCGGTCTTTGCCCGCAAGCCGCTCTTTGGCTACAAGTGGGTCGCGCTCTCCTCCATCGGTATCGCATTGGTCGGTTTCCTGGTTTGGGCGCATCACATGTTCACATCTGGCATGAACGAATACCTGCGCGTGCCGTTTATGTACAGCACCCTGCTGGTGGCCGTCCCGACTGGCGTCAAGTTCTTCTCGTGGGTTGCCACGCTCTGGAAAGGGAAAATTGAAGCCCCCACCCCCATGCTCTTTGTGCTTGGCGGGATAGTCGTCTTCCTGTTGGGAGGGTTGACCGGGCCGCCCAATGCCACCGTCTCGACCGACCTGCACCTGCACGATACATATTTCATCGTCGGCCACTTCCATAGCACCATGTTTGGCGGCTACATCTTCCCATTCTTCGCCGCCATTTATTACTGGTTCCCCAAAGCGACTGGCAAGCGGCTGGACGAGACCCTGGGCAAATGGCACTTCTGGCTGATGACGCCCTCGTTCATCGTCCTGACTCTTTACATGATGCGCGTTGGCCTGCTTGGGATGCGCCGCCGCATTGCGGATTATGACCCGATGCTCGGCTTCGACTTCTCGCACCTGGTTATGACCATTGCGGCCTTCGCCATTGCCGCCTCGGTGCTGATTTTCTTCTATAACATGGTCAAAACCCTGCGCAGTCCCGTTATGGAGACCGGTAACATCTGGCACTCGCGCTCGCCCGAATGGCAGGTTCCCTCGCCCATGCCTGCCCACAACTACGAAAAAGAATTCGAGGTCGTTGGAGAGCCGTATGATTACGGTTTGCCTGGCTCGACCTACGTCAAAATGTAACCCGGGAGGCATCCTGTGACTCAGCATACACAACAACATTCCGGTTCACTCTTCCAGGGCCTGGTCATCTTCGTCCTGCTGGCCTTCCTGACCGCAGTCGAGTTCTTTATCGCCATTACCAACGCCTCGGTGCTGCTGATTTCCATCGCGGCGCTTCTTAAGGTTGGCCTGGTCATCTACTACTACATGCACGTCTACAAACTGCTCGAGGACGACGACGAACACGACCATGGCAGTTTTGCCTGGAAACTGGCGACCAACCGCCTCGGCCTGTGGCTGTTCCTGCTCTCGGATGCCTTTGTCTTCGGCGGCATGTTCGTGGCGCGCTTCAACCTGCTCGGCTTCACCCGTCCGCACCTCAACCAGGAACTTGGCCTGATTGTCACTTCAGCCTTGCTCGTCTCCTCGTTTTTCATGAATCGCGGCGAGACGCAGATGGCGCAGGGCGACCGCAAAGGCTTCCTCATCAGCACCAGCATTACCTTCGTGTTGGGGCTGGCCTTCCTGCTCGGCGTGGTCTTCGTCGAATGGCCGGAGGCCATCCACGAGGGACTGACCGTCAATGGCAGCGCCGCCGGGGGCATCTTCTTCCTGATGACCGGTATGCACGCCTTTCACGTCCTGACCGGCCTGGTTTTCCTGCTCGTCATCCTGCGCAACGGCCTGCGCGGCCTGTACAGCGCCGAGAAGCACTGGGCAGTCGAAGCGGCGGCAGTCTACTGGCACTTCGTCGATGTGGTTTGGATTTTCTACTACCCGGCCCTGTACCTGATTGGAAAAGCACTCTAACGTATAGGACAGGCAGAAAGCCTGTCCTTTTTTGAAAGGCAAACGAGATGAAGCAGCAAATCCTCCAGCGCGCCCTGCTCTGGCTGGCGATAGGGATTGTGATAGCGATTGGCCTGAACGAGGGGAGTTTCATTTTCCTGAAAAGCGAAGCCGGCCGCGCGCCGCGCGCCATCGAACTGCTCATCCCGGCCGGGACGGCGGAAATGATGGCGCAGGGTCACGCCAGCCCCGAAATCCCAACCGATATGGTTTTCGTCATTGGCGATACGCTGGTGGTGCGCAACGAGGATTCCGCCGACCACCGCCTGGGGCCGCTGTTCGTCCCGGCGGGGACTTCCGCCAGCCTGAAACTCGACCGGGCCGAAAATTTCATCTTCGAGTGTTCCTTCCAACCATCCAACTATTTCGGCCTCGATGTGCGCGAACCGGTCACCTGGGAAACGCGCATTTACGGCATTGTTTTTGCGGGCGTGCCGCTCGGCCTGCTGCTCGCCCTCTACAGTTTCATCATCTGGCCGCTTCGCTCCCCTCTCCCACCGGGACGCGTGCCCGTCAGGGTAGAGGGGCAGGGGGTGAGGGGAAACAGGGGTGAGGGATGAAACTTTTCCTCGCCATGTTCAGCCGCAAGTGGATTCTCACCACCCTGTTGGTGATTCTTGGTTCGGCGGTCTGCGCCCGGCTGGGGATTTGGCAGCTCGACCGGCTGGAACAGCGCCGCGCTTTCAACGAACATTACCTGGCGACGACCAGCCTCCCCCCGCTGGAACTGGTTTCCGCGCCCCAGGCCGGCCTGACCACGATGGAATACCGCGCCGTCACTGTCACCGGAACCTTCGACTTCGAGAACCAGGTCGCCTTGCGCAACCGCTATCGCGGGAACGAATACGGCTATCACCTGCTCACGCCGCTGGTTCTTTCCGATGGCACGGCCATCCTCGTCGAGCGCGGCTGGATTCCCGCCCAGGGCAACGCCGCGCCCGCCGACTGGCGCAAATATGACCAGCCAGGCCAACAAACCATCAGCGGCATCCTGCGCCTGGGACAAGCGAAGCCCGACCTCGGCGGGGTGCCGGACCCGGAACTGGCCGAAGGTCAGACCCGCCTCGATTTCTGGAACATTGTCAACCTGGAGCGAATCTCCCTCCAATCTCCAACCCCGCTGCTGCCGGTTTTTATTCAGCCCAACCCCGATGACGCCCGCAGCGCGCCGCCCTACCCCTACCAGCCGGAAATCGAAATTACCGAAGGTTCGCACTTCGGCTACGCCCTGCAATGGTTCACCTTCGCCTCGATTTTGTTTTTCGGCTACCCGTTTTATCTTCGTAAGACAGGTCTCTGACCTGCCTCACCAATCAACCATCCTGGACAGGTCGGAGACCTGCCCTGCCCTCTGGAGCAGCCATGAAATTCTCACTCTCGACCTCCTTTGCCAAGCTGACCCTGTTCACCCTGCTGGCCGTCGTCTTGCTGACCGCTGGCGGGCGGCTGGTAGCCTTGCACGCCACTGGCGCCGATTGCGCTTCCTGGCCGCTCTGCCTGCCTGGGAATATCTCCGGCCTGGAGCAAATGCTGCACCGCCTTTCCGCCGGGTTTGCCTCCCTCCTGATGCTGGCCCTGCTCTTCCACGCCTGGCGCACCCAGCGCGACCACCGTCTGTTGCTTCCGCTGACGGCCGTCACCGTGACCCTGTTCTTTGCGCAAGCCTTCGTCGGCGCGATTCTCGTCACGCGCGGTTTCCCGGTTGATTTACAGGTCATGCACTCGCTGACCGCCTTCGCGGTCTGGATTGCGCTGGGCGCGTTAACCGTTACCGCTGGGTTCTACGCCAGGGACGCTGTGGCATTTCCCCCGCTGGATGTGCGCCAGCGCCTGAAGGATTTCGTCATCCTGACCAAGCCGATTATCGTCGGCTTGCTGTTGGTGACGACCTTCGCCGGGATGGTGGCGGGCGGCAAGGCCTGGCCGTCCTTTTCGCTGGCCTTCTGGACTCTGCTGGGCGGCGCGCTGGCGGCGGGCGGCTCCGGGGCGATTAACCAGTATATCGACCGCGACCTCGACAAAAACATGCAGCGCACCGCCAAACGCCCGCTGGCCGCCGGGCGCATGACCCCCGCCGAGGGATTGTCGTTTGGGCTGGGGCTGTCCATCGTCAGTTTTTACATCCTGGCCGGTTATGTCAACCTGCTGGCGGCCTTCCTGTCGCTGGCCGGGATTCTCTACTACGTTGTGTTGTACTCGATGCTCTTGAAAAAAGCCACCGTCCAGAACATCGTCATCGGCGGCGGAGCGGGCGCCATTCCGCCGCTGGTTGGCTGGGCGGCGGTCACTGGTTCGCTCTCCATCCCGGCCCTCATCCTGTTCCTGATTATCTTCATGTGGACCCCGCCGCACTTCTGGGCGCTGGCGATTGTGCGCCGCAAGGATTATGAAAAAGCGGGTGTGCCGATGCTGCCGGTCATCCGCGGCGAGGCCGAAACCCGCAAACAGGTCCTGATTTACACGTTCGAGCTGGTCGCCGTGACCTTCCTGCTGCCGCTTATCGGCTACACCGGCGCGGTTTACTTGCTCTCCGCCATCCTGCTGGGCGGAATCCTGCTCTACTACGCCTGGCGGGTGTACAAAAACGAAGGCAACAAAGTCGCCTGGATGATGTACCGCTACTCCAGCATGTACCTGATGTTCCTGTTCCTCGCGCTGATGGTCGATGCGCTGGTATAGCGTGTTGAAAAATCACGAAACCAAACAGCCCCGCGCATTTTCCCAAGGCGCGGGGCTGTAATATCGCATATAATCCCCTTCATGTTCCTCCCCACCACTTTGGACGAGGCGCAAGCCCTCGGCTGGGACGCGCTGGATGTCATCCTCGTTACCGGCGACAGTTACATCGACAGCCCCTTTATCGGGGTCGCCGTGATTGGGAAAATCCTCGTCCAGGCCGGCTACCGCGTCGGGGTGATTGCCCAGCCCGATATTTCCAGCCCCGCCGACATCACCCGCCTGGGCGCGCCGCGCCTGTTTTGGGGAGTCACGGCTGGCTCGGTCGATTCGATGGTCTCGAACTACACCGCCCTCAAGAAAAAGCGCCGCAGCGACGACTACACCCCCGGCGGCCTCAACATCCGCCGCCCCGACCGCGCCACCATCGTTTATACCAACCTGATCAGGCGGTATTCCAAAACTGGACTCCAAAGTCTCCAGACTTTGGCTGTTCCAAAATCGGGAGATTTTGGAGTCCGGAAAACTCCTCCCATCGTCCTGGGCGGCATCGAAGCCAGCCTGCGGCGCATCGCCCACTACGATTATTGGACCGATAAAATTCGCGGATCAGTTCTGTTCGACTCCAAAGCCGACTACCTGCTCTACGGCATGGCCGAACTCTCGGTCGTTGAGTTGGCCGCCGCCCTGCGCGATGGAAGCGACCCGCGCCAGGTGCGCGGATTGTGCTATATCGGTAAGGACAAGCCCGCCGGCTATCTCGAACTGCCCTCCTTAGAGACCGTCGCCCAGGATAAAGACGCCTTTATCGAGATGTTCCACGTCTTTTACAAAAACAACGACCCCCTCAGCGCGAAAGGCTTGTGCCAGCGGCATGGCGACCGCTGCCTCGTTCAGAATCCGCCCGCCCGCCACCAGACCCAGGCCGAACTGGACGCGGTCTATGCCCTCGGCTACGAGCGCGCCCAGCATCCCTGCTACGAGCAGCAGGGCCAGGTCAAAGCCCTCGAAACCATCGGATTTTCCGTCTCCACCCATCGCGGCTGTTATGGCGAATGCAATTTCTGCGCCATCGCTGTCCATGAGGGACGCACCATCCGCTGGCGCAGTCAGGAATCCATCCTGTCCGAAATCGAGCAGTTGACCCGGCATCCCGGCTTCAAAGGCTGCATCCAGGATTTGGGCGGCCCGACCGCCAACATGTACGGCTTCGAGTGCGACAAAAAACTCAAAAAGGGCGTCTGCGAGAAAAAACGCTGCATCTTCCCCGAAGTCTGCCCGCTCCTGAAAATAGACCACGCCCCGCAGACCGAACTGCTCGAAAAAGCCCGCCGGATTCCCGGCGTCAGGAAGGTTTTTGTCGCCTCGGGCATCCGCTACGACATGATTCTGGCCGACGAGCAAAACGGCGACTGCTACCTGCGCGAACTGGTCACGCATCACGTCTCCGGCCAACTCAAGGTCGCGCCCGAACACACCGACGACCGCGTGTTGGAGCTGATGGGCAAACCCGGCAGCGCGGCCCTGCTCCAGTTCAAGGACAAATTCGACGCCCTCAGCCGCGCGGCGGGCAAGCCGCAGTTCCTCACTTACTACATGATTGCCGCCCATCCCGGCTGCGCCGAGCAGGACATGGCGCGCCTGAAGCGTTTCGTCAGCCAGCGGCTCAAGGTCAACCCCGAGCAGGTGCAGGTCTTCACCCCCACGCCCTCCACCTACTCCAGCGTCATGTACCACACCGAAACCGACCCATTTACGCGCCAACCGCTCTATGTCGAAAAAGACTTGCGCCGCAAGCTGCGCCAGAAGGAGATCGTCACCACCAAAGGCTCGGTGGATTTTTCATAACCCTCTCGTTTCCCCCATTTTGCGCGCTCTCCGCAAAATGGGGGGACGGAAGGGGGGTAAATATGGACACTTACTTCACCGTCACCGCTCCCGGCATCGAATCAATCACGGCACTCGAACTTGCCCGCCTCAGACTCATCCCCGCTGAGTCCTTGCCCGCCGTTAAAGATGCCGAAAACCAGCCCTCAGCCCCCGCTGCCGCCCCCTTTCAACCTTCCACCTTCAACGATTTGCATTTCAAAGGCGGCCTCGAGGCCCTCTACCGCGCCAACCTGCACCTGCGCACCGCCTCGCGCATCCTTGTCCGCCTGGGCATGCCTTTCATGGCGCGCAGTTTCGCCGAATTGGTCGAAAAAGCCTCGCGCCTGCCCTGGGAACGCTTCCTGACCCCCGGCCAGCCGGTGGCCCTGCGCGTCACCTGCCACAAATCGAAACTCTACCACTCCGAAGCCGTCGCCGAACGACTGTTGACATCCATCGAAGCGCGGCTGGGCAAACCCTCGGTTCGCGTCCGCAGCGCAACTACGGATGAAACCGACGATTCCCCTCTCCTTACGGGAGAGGGGGCAGGGGAAGCCCCGCGCAGCGGGGTGAGGGAAAACCCGCCCCAACTCATCCTCGCCCGCCTCGCCGCTGACAAATGCACGGTCAGCGTCGACTCGTCCGGCGCGCTGCTCCACCGGCGCGGATACCGTCTCGCCACCGCCAAAGCCCCCCTGCGCGAAACGTTGGCCGCCGCCATGCTCCTGGCCTCGGGCTGGGACGCCCAATCCCCGCTCTTGGACCCGTTCTGCGGCTCTGGCACGATTCCCATCGAAGCCGCGCTCCTGGCGCTTGATATTCCTCCAGGAATGAAGCGGCGATTCGCTTTTATGGATTGGCCTAATTTTGATGAATCCCTTTGGAAATCACTCTGCTCTGAATTTCATCTTTCATCTCTCATCTCTCCACCTTTAATCCTCGCCTCCGACCGCGACGCCGGCGCAGTCCGACTCGCGCAGGAAAATGCCCGCCGCGCGGGCGTTCATCACCTTATCCAGTTCGAGACTCAGGCCGTTTCGGCTCTCTATCCACCTCGTTCTGCCCGCAGTTCAACAGCGGGCAAACCACCCGGTTGGATTGTCACCAACCCTCCCTATGGCGTGCGCGTCAGCGAGGGCAAGGATTTGCGCAACCTGTACGCCCAGTTTGGCAACGTCCTGCGCTCGAAATGCCCTGATTGGCGTGCAGCCATTTTATCGAGTGATGAATTCCTGCTTGGTCACACTGGCCTGAAACTGGAACCCTCCCTGTCCTTCAGCAACGGCGGCCTGCGTGTTAAACTTGGGCGCGGTCTGGTATAAGTCATCGTCCCGAAGGTTTGCTTGAAAAACCTGGTTGAGCCGTTCAAACCGCTCGGCTGAGTGCTCGCGGCGAAGCCTTCGGGACGGTTATTTCAAAAGCACACGGCGCAGTACGCCATCCCATCATCCTCTCTCCCCGTTTATGCTCAACAAACTCCATCATTCCACCCGCCTGTTCATTACCGGCGGCGACTGGGCAAACGCCTTGCCTGCCGAATCGCGCCGCAACCTGCACCGCTACTGGTTCGACGGCCTGTTTGCCGCTGCCAGCGACACCGTCCCGATTAACTTCTTGACCCTGTACCTGCTCGCCGTCGGCGCGAGCGGGGCGCAGGTTGGCTGGTTCAGCGCGCTCTCCAGCCTGGCGGCGGCGCTCGCCCTTTTGCCGGGCGCGTTCATCGTCGAAAAATATGGCCGCCGCAAGGAATTCACGGTCATTTTTGGCGGTTTGTTGGCGCGCATTATGCTGCTGGCGATGGCGCTTGCCCCGTTCCCGGTCAGCGGACAGCCGCTCGTCTGGCTGGTCATTACGCTGGGCGTCATCCGCAGCGCGGCGGGCAACCTGGCCTACCCGGCCTGGATGTCGCTGACCGGTGACATCGTGCCAATGCAAGGGCGCGGGCGCTATTTCGGCTCGCGCAACTTCGTGATGGTGATTGCCGGTATCGTGGTGACGTACCTGATGGGTGAGTTCATCACCCGGGTCGGGTCGCCGCAGGGTTACCAGTTGGCGTTGGGGCTGTCGTTCCTGACCGGGCTGGTATCCACCTATTTTTTCTGGCGAATCAAGGATTCAGCGGGGGAGCAGCCCGTTCAAAGCGAGATGAAACTCTCTTTAACGGAAGTCTGGCAGGATTTTCGCTCCTCCCCACTTTTTTCCCAATTTTGTATTGCCATGGCGGTCTGGAATCTCTCGCTCAACATTGCCGGGCCGTTTTTCAACGTTTACATGGCCCAGGATTTGGGGTTTACGGCGGCCATGATTGGGCTGGCCGCGATTGCCGCCAATGTGACCAGGGTGCTGACCCAGCGCAAAATCGGCGAACTGGCTGACCGCTGGGGCGCGGGTCGGCTGCAAATGGTCAGCATGTTCCTGGTGCCAATCCTGCCCATCTTGTGGATATTTGCCAGCCAGTTGTGGCATATCCTGGTCATTAACTCTTTTGCCGGGGTGTTCTGGGGGGCGTTCGAATTGGCTTCGTTCAATTTCCTGCTGGTTTTCATGCCCGAAAACCGGCGGGCGCGTTACTCGGCGATTTTCCAGGTGGTGGTGACGATTTCGCTGGCACTTGGCGCGGCCCTGGGCAGCGCCTTGATTGCTTCATCTTGGGGCTATGACTGGGTCTTTATCCTGTCTGCCATTGGGCGGCTGGCGGCGGCTTTTATGTTCCTGGCCTTGCTGCGAAAAGCGCGCGCCGGGTAGGCGTCGATTTACCCATTCTGTGCTCGATACGCTTGCGCCAGCAGCCAGTCTTGTAATTCGGAAATTCCCTCCGCCAGGCGCGCGGCGGCCACGATGGGCAGGAAGGCGCGGTAGATGGACAGCCCCCACCGTCCTTCGGACACCTCCCCCAAATTCGACGAACCCCAGTCGAATTTGAGGGAGGCCGGGAGAGCGGTGTCCTTCCCTATGAGTGTTCCGGTTCCTGCCAGTACGAGAACAACCCGCCGATGGATTGGCGCGTGGCGTTGCGCCAGATGGCCTCGCCGAAAATCTTTGCGACCGGCAGGATGGTCAGGTGCGCGGGACGTTCATCGGGCGGCGGGACGGTATCGGTGGTGACGATTTCTACGATTTGCGGAATCCGCGCCAGTTGTTCCAGCGCTTTGGCTGTGAAAACACCGTGCGTGCAGATAGGAATGATTTCCTGTACGCCATTCTCTGCCAGTGTTTTGCAGACCTCGAACACTGAGCCGCCGGTGGCAATTTCATCGTCATAGACCAGCGCTCGTTTGTATTTGCGCAGCAGGCGCGCCTGCAACCCGCCGATTTTGACCTCGGTATCCGAAATCCGCTCTTTGTGGGCGGCCACGGCCGGCAATCCGAGCATATTGGCGAACCGCACTGCCGATTTGGCGCGCCCCACATCTGGTGAAACGACAATTGTTTTTTCCAGTTTGCGATTCCTGAAATACCCCGCAAACTCTGGGCGGGCGGTGAGAACATCGGTCGGCACGCTGAAAAAGCCATGCACCTGCGGAGAATGCAGGGTCATGGTCATGACGTGCGTCGCGCCGGATGTCGTCAATAAATCGGCCACCAGCCGGGCGGTAATCGAAATGCGCGGCGCGTCTTTTTTGTCGGAGCGGGCGTAGGAATAGTATGGGATGATGGCGTGGACGCTCTTGGCCCCGGCGCTGCGGGCGATGTCGAGCATGATGAGCAGTTCCATCAGGTGTTCGCTGACCGGCCTGACCAGCGACTGCGCAATATACACATTCCTTGAGCGCACGCTGGCGCCCAGTTGGACTTCCATGCAGTCGTTACTGAAGCGCCGGAACTGGGATTGCTCCAACGGCACGCCCAGGTCGTTGGCAATCTCTTGCGCCAGCGCAGGGTGGGATTGGCCGCAGAAGAAACGCACATCGCCGGTATCGATTTGATGTTCGCTCATCGCAAGGCTCCTTCGCCCATGGTCGCTACTCCAGCGTTCCCAGATATTCCGCCCGCTTTGCGAAGCGCTTCGAGCGACAGTTTTTTCTGCGGCCCAAGCGAGAGCAGGATCTGCCCGCCCGCATTGCGAATGTCGCCGGTTTCCTTGCCAGCCGTCTCATGCGTGACGATTTCCGGGGCCAGGGCAGGGGTGATGACCAGGCCCATAAAGTCGGTCTGTGGGGATACGGTGAGGGCCATGGGGTTTCCAATGCTGCCATCCTCAACAGAACGGCCAGAAAGGTGATGCCGTTATATGAACCGATGAAGCGCTTCTGTCTCATAAAAAATTCTCCACTGTTTTGATTGTAGCAAAGAATCTGGCGTATGACTTGCCTTTATCATGCCTGCAGCGGGTATAATTCGGCCAGTTTCCCAATGGAGGTGAAATTTGGACCCTGTGATTTTTTCGTTTCAACTAGGCAGTCTCACACTCACCCTGCGCTGGTACGGCGTGCTGGTGATGTTTGGCGTGGCGGTCGGCGCCTGGCTGGCCGAGCAGGAAGTAAAACGGCGCGGCGAAAACGGCGAGCATGTCTGGAACGCCATGATTTTCCTGCTGCCGGCCGGCATCCTGGGCGGACGGCTGTGGTATGTGGTCAATACAACCCTGGGCGGCAGCCCCTATTATCTCGATTACCCTGGTAAAATCCTGGCGGTTTGGGATGGCGGCCTGCACTTCTTTGGCGGCCTGCTGTTTGGCGCAATTGCGCTCTATTTTTATGCCCGCTACTACAAACTCGATTTGTGGCTATTCCTCGATGCGGTTGCGCCGACGACGATGATTGGGCAGGCCCTGGCGCGCCCGGCCAATTTCATCAACCAGGAACTCTACGGCCCGCCGACGACCCTGCCCTGGGGGATTAAAATCGACGCCCTGCACCGGCTTCCGATGTACCAGGATTTGAGCCAGTTTCCTGTCGAAACGACCCGTTTTCACCCGGTTTTTGCATACGAGATGATTATGAACCTGCTCTTTGCCGGGACGCTGCTGTGGGCTGCCCGCCGCTGGCCGCAGCGCTTCAAGCCGGGTTCGGTTTTTGCCTGGTGGCTTGTCCTGGCTGGCTCGGCCCGCGTTTTTATCGAGTTTTTCCGCCCCGACCAGCCTAAAATCGGCGAGACGTTTGTCAGTTACTCGATGCTCGTCTCGGCGCTGATGGGGTTGGCTGGCCTCCTGCTGCTGATGGCGCGCAACGGGACGATACAACTCCCCTGGCCAAAGTTCCCGGACCGATATGTGATTTCTGGCAAGAAGATTGGATGAAATTAGAAAAGGTGACAGTCACGTCCAAAGCGGCTGTCACCTTTTGAAAAAAAAATGATTGTTTCCGCCGCAGTTGTACTGCGGCGCGTTGCTTTTAATCTCCCGGCACGGGGATGGGCGGCTCCAGGGTGATTTTTGTTGGGTGGGTCAATGGCACGCCGGTATCGAAGCCGAAGCGGTCGAAAATATCGCGGTATGCAGCGACGATTTGGTCGCGCGTGAAGCCCATCAACTCATAGGAATACTCGTGGTCGCTGCGGTAGGTTTGGGTCTCGGCCACTGCCTGGGCCACAATCCGCCCCAGGGTGGGGTATTCGGGGTAGCCAAACTGCCGGTAGAAGCCGCTAATCATTTCCTTGGGGCGCTCAATCAGGTCGTCGTAAGAGAGAATCTGGAAGTTGGGGGATGGATGGGTATCGATGTAATGCAGCGGGTGACGATACCAGTATTGGGTAAAGGCCAGAGTCTCTTCGATGAAGATGTATTTTTCGAGCGGCGCGCAGAAGACGCTGGTGGCGTAACTCAGCCACGAGACGGTCGAGGGCAGCATGTCGAGCGGGTTGCGCACCAGGTACAGCACGCGCGCCTCGGGAAAGAATTCCAGCAGGGTTTCGATTTTGGCGCTGAAGGCCGGGTTTTTCGAGACGAAGTGGCGCTTGCCGCCGTCGGCGTAGATGTGACGCTGAATCAGGGAGTGGTAAAAGCCCATGATGCGGCGGCGCTCCTCGGCGGGCAGGGCGTCGTCGAAGAACGGGTAGGACGGCATTTCATCCATAAAGGGAAACATGACGATAGAGAAGAACGTGCTCCAGGCGTGCAGCAGGATGTTTTCGTCCTCCTCCGGCTCGAACAGGCTGATGCGGTGAATCCTGACCTTTCCCAGCGAGCGGCGGTCGAGGTTGACCAGGAAGCGCTTGAGCGGGCTGCCGAAGAGCCGGTCGAGGGCGGCGAAAAAACCGGAGATTTTCCGTTGAGTGATCGAGGGGGTGATAAAAATGTCCCAGGTGCGCAGGCTGGTGAAGGTTTCGGTCTCGCGCGAGAGCAGGCGGTGCAGGAAGGTCGAGCCGGAGCGGAAGTTACCGATAATGAAGAGCGGTTTGTCGATGACTTGCTTTTTGTAGCCGGGGAAGAGCAGGTCGTCGAGCAGGAAGCAGAACCAGGTAAACACCGTCCAGGCCGGCCAGACCGAGTAAAAGAGCAGCACAAAAAACAGGCGCTTGCGGGTCAGGCGGCCATGCGTCCCTTTCGAGCCAAAAAAAGAGCGCATTGCCATGCGCCAGAAAAGTTTCAGGTTGTAGGTCATTGCGATTGGGGTGCCTTCTTTGATGAAATTGTTTGTAAAACAAAGCCCGCAGGCTGCCTTTTGCGTAATTGTATCACTCAATCGGGCGGGCAAGTTCAGCAGGATGTCAAAGATGATTTCCGGGTATACTTTGCGCGTTTCCGTTGATGTATGAGAACCCAAAGAGAGGAGTATTGTTATGGAAGCAAAACAACGCGTGGTCATTGCGCCAGGAGATGGGATTGGCCCGGAAATCACGGAAGCGGCTATCCGTATTCTCAATGCGGCAGGAGCGCCGCTCGCATACGATTACATCGAAGTTGGGCAGGCGGCATATGAACGGGGTTTTACCTCAGGCGTGCCAGCCGAAGCCTGGGAGTTTATCCGCCGCAACAAGTGCCTGCTTAAAGGCCCGATTACGACGCCGCAAGGAAAGGGACTGAAAAGCGTGAATGTCACGCTTCGTAAAACGCTGAACCTGTTCGCCAACATCCGCCCTTGCAAATCTTACAGCCCAAGCGTCGCTTCGGCGCATCCTGGCATGAACCTGGTGATTATCCGCGAGAACGAGGAAGACCTGTACGCCGGTATTGAACATCGCCAGACGCCAGAAGTGACGCAAGTTCTCAAACTGATTACGCGCCCCGGCACGGAGAATATCGTGCGCTATGCATTTGAATATGCCCGCGCCTACAACCGTCGCAAAGTGACCTGCATGACCAAAGACAACATCATGAAACTGACCGACGGCCTGTTCCATCAGATTTTCGATGAAATCGCTGCCGAATATCCTGACATTCGCTCTGACCATCAGATTATTGACATTGGCGCGGCGCGTCTGGCTTCCAGCCCCGGAATGTTCGATGTGATTGTCACACTGAACCTGTATGGTGATATTCTTTCTGACATCGCCGCCCAACTCGCCGGTTCGATTGGTTTTGCCGCCTCCGCTAACATCGGCCACGAATTTGCCATGTTCGAAGCGGTGCATGGTTCTGCGCCTGATATTGCAGGCAAGGGCATCGCCAACCCTTCTGGTTTGTTGGTGGCTGCCACCCAAATGTTGGTGCATTTGGGCTATGGCGAAGTCGGTGAACGCATCAAGAATGCCTGGCTCTGCGCACTGGAGGATGGGATTCACACGCCCGATATTTACCGCGAACACTTGAGCGAGCGGGAAGTTGGCACGCAGGAATTTGCGGAGGCCGTAATTGCGCGCCTGGGTCAAACGCCGCGCCTGCTTCAGCCGGTTCACTATCAGAATCGCCCCATCAAGATTCAACGCACCCCGCAGCGTCCCCTCGTGAAACAACTGGTCGGCGTCGATGTCTTTGTCTGTTGGGACGAAGCGGGCCGTGACCCCAACGCGCTCGGTCCGCGCCTGGAAGCCGCCGCCTCTGAAGGCCTGCCCTTGACCCTTGTCACCAATCGCGGCGTCAAAGTGTACCCTGAAGGCATGCCCGAAACGTTTTGCACCGACCATTGGCGCTGTCGTTTCAAAGCGCCCGGGGCGGGAATATCGTATGACCAGGTCATTGCCCTGCTCCAAAGCATCACCGCCGCCGGGTTGGAAGTCATCAAGACCGAAAATCTCTACACCTACGATGGTCAGCCTGGATATTCGCTCGGACAGGGAGAGTAGGACTGGTCTTTGGCCTGTCTTTTTTCAACATCCAAAAGGCGGCGGTACACTTTTACCCGCCGAACAACCATCTGGCGATGGACAGGTAAAGCGGAAGCCCAAAAGCGATATTGAACGGGAAGGTGATGGCCAATACAGCCGTGAGCGAAAGAGCCGGATTGGCTTGTGGAATGGCCACGCGCATGGCGGCGGGCGCGGCAATGTACGAGCCGCTGGCGGCCAGCGCGCCCAACAGAGTGGCCCCTCCTGCGTTCAACCCGACCAGCCAGCCGGTGAGAATCCCAAGAACGCCGTTGGCAAGTGGAAACAAAATGCCAAAGGCCAACAGGAACGGCCCCACCTTGCGCAAGTCGCCCAATCGTTCCGAAGTCACAACGCCCAATTCCAGCAAAAAGAAACTCAACGCGGCTTTGAAGGGCGTGATGAGCAATGGCTCCATCGTTTTGTAGCCGCTTTCGCCTGAAAGCCAGCCAATCAACATTCCGCCGATGAGCAGGACAACGCTTTTGCTGATGAACGCTTCGCGCAGGAAGAATGCCCAATCAATTGCAGGCTTTTCGGTCTTGGCTGAAGCAAGGTGGCGCGCCCGGCCTGCCAGCATCACGCCTAAAATGATAGCCGGCGATTCCATCAAGGCCAACAGGGCGTTCATAAATCCGTTGTAGGGGACTTTTTGTATATCGAGCATGGCGGTTGCGGCGGCAAACGTCACCGCGCTGACCGACCCGTAGTGTGCCGCAATGGAGGAAGAGTCTTCCCGGTTGAATTTTCCTATTCTCCTCAGGATAACATAGCCATAGGAAGTAATGAACAACCCGAGCGCAATACTGACCAGGCCGGGCAGGATGATTGCGCCAATGCCAGTATGACTGATTTCTCCGCCGCCTTTGAAGCCGATGGCGAATAACAGGTAGATGGTGAGGGATTCGTAGAATTGTTTTGGAACGCGCAGGTCAGAACCGAGCGTTCCTGCCGCAAGCCCCAAAACATAACAAAGAACCATCGGGGTTAGAAGATTCGAGAGCAGGATGTCCATAGTAGTAACGGGTCTCCATGAGGTTGTTGCTTTAACGCATTTCGCTAGAATAACCCGCCTGCTGCTGAAAAGATACTCAATTTTGCGGCGTTTTCATCGTACAACGATTTCCATGTATACCACATCCCCAAACGGGACGTTTTCCGCGCTGTAGGCCTGCCAGGCGGTGCGGTAGGGGCCGGGGGCGGACGGGGCGGTGAAGGTGATTTCGATGACCGCCTGAGTCCCGGCCCGGGCCGGGTAGAGCGCCACTTCACCGAAGACTCCCAATGGGAAGCCGCCGACCAGTTTCAGGCGATAGCCGGCTCCCCAATCGCAGGAGCCGTTGTTTTCGACCTGCCATTGTTTTTGGATGCGCTGGCCGGGCGAAACGAGCGTCCCGTCGGGGTAGGTGAGGTCGCTCAGGTAGCGCAGCGAGGGGACGCAGGGCGGGAGCGGGGTGGCGGTCGGCTCTTCAGGCGTGGGGGAAGGCCGGGAGGTGGCTGTCGCAGTCGGCAGGGCAATTTCGAGGGCGGTGGGCGATGCAAAAGCAGCCTGGATTGCCTCGGTTGGCGCGGATTCCATACGGGTGGGCGGGATGAAGGGGGTGGGCGCGGCTTGCGGCAGGCAGGCGGTCAGGATAAATAAGAGAAATACGCAACACCCGAAACGGTATCCGTAATTCGTAATACGTGTTGCGTATCCTTTTTTGCGCTGCATGGGGGGTGTTTACTCGTCCCCGCCGCCATCGCCGCCCGTGTCGATGGGCAGGACCAGCTCGCCGCCCATGGCCTTCTGGCGGATGACGGTCTCGATTTCGATAGCCAGGTCGGGGTTCTGGCGCAGGAATTCTTTCGAGTTTTCGCGTCCCTGGCCGATGCGGATGTCGCCATAGGAGAAGAACGCGCCGCGTTTCTGGACGACTTCGAGTTTGGTCGCCAGGTCGAGCATGTCGCCGACTTTGGAGATTCCTTCGTTGAACATGATATCGAACTCGGCGGTGCGGAAGGGCGGGGCGACCTTGTTCTTGACCACCCGGACGCGGGTGCGGTTGCCGATGACTTCCTCGCCGACCTTAATGGCCTGGATGCGGCGCACGTCGAGCCGCACCGAGGCGTAGAACTTGAGGGCCTGTCCGCCGGTGGTGGTTTCGGGGTTGCCGAACATCACGCCGATTTTCTGGCGCAGTTGGTTGGTGAAGATGACCGTCGTTTTGGTCTGGTTAATCGCCCCGGAGAGTTTGCGCAGGGCCTGGCTCATCAGGCGGGCCTGCACGCCCATTGTCGCGTCGCCCATGTCGCCTTCCAGTTCTGAGCGCGGAACCAGCGCGGCGACCGAATCCACCACCACCACATCCACCGCGCCGGAACGGACGAGCGTCTCGGTGATTTCGAGGGCCTGTTCGCCGGTATCGGGCTGGGAGACGAGCAGGTTGTCGATATCGACGCCGCATTTGGCCGCGTAGGCCGGGTCGAGGGCGTGTTCCATATCTATAAAGGCTGCCGTGCCGCCCAGTTTTTGCGCTTCGGCCACGATGTGCTGGCAGAGGGTGGTCTTGCCCGAAGATTCCGGCCCGTAGATTTCGGTGATGCGCCCGCGCGGGATGCCGCCCACGCCCAGGGAAATGTCGAGCGAGAGCGAGCCGGTCGGGATGGCGTCCACGACCATGTGCTGGGCTTTGCCCAGGAACATAATCGCGCCGTCGCCGTAGCGTTTTTCGATGTCGTTGAGGGCTTTATCCAGGACAGCGCGCTTGGCTTCGTCGGTACTGTCGCGGCTGGCGGGTTGGTAATCGGGTTGTGGTTGGGATTTGCGTGGCATTTTCTCTCCAAAGACAAAGGTTTAAGGTAACGAATTGGACTGTTTCGCTACAGTATAGCACATCTGTTCGATGCGTCAAGATGCGATTTGGACGGTTGAGGCAAGGAACGTCCCGAAGGTTTTTTTGAGCGGTTTGGGTCTCTTTTGTCCAAACCTGCGGGACGGTGTTGGAGGCGCGATTTTGGAGGTTCAGCGCCTGGGGGTGGGCGATGGAATCTGGGTGGGGCGGGGCGTGGGCGTTGGGTACTCGGTGCCGTAGCCAAATTGGCCGCGAAAGGTGAAGTAGGTGATGCGCCCAGGCAGGATTTCGACCTGGAGACGCTGTTCCTTGCCGTCGTAAACAATCGCAACGGTGTAGCTCCCGGCGGGCAAGTCGCTGATGACCATGTTTTCGTTATAGTAGGGGTCGGGGTTGACGGCTTCGGGGCCGTAGGTGTTGACTTCCCATTGGCGGCTGGTCTCGTTGGAGCGGATGATGACGGGGGAGCGCCGCATGAGTTCGCGGTTCGATTCCATCACGCGCCCGGCCAGCACGCCCCAGCCCTGGGGCGGGGCAACCCACAGTTCGGGATTGTAGGTGTTGAAGTAAGAGTTCGCGCCCAGGCGGACTTCGAGGTGCAGGTGCGGGCCGGTGGTGATACCGGTGTCGCCGACCTCGCCGAGCGGGGTTCCGGTATCGACCCATTGGCCGTTGGTGACGTAGACCTCGCGCAGGTGCGCATAGACGGTGTAGAGCGGTTGGCCGTTGTAGCCGAAATCGTGGCGGATGGCGACGGCCCGGCCATAGGCGTCTTTGTAATTGTCGGGGACGCCGCTGAACAGGCCCCAGTCGGCCCAGACGACGGTTCCGGCCCCGGCGGCCAGGACGGGCGTGCCGGGTTTGGCGGGGATGTCTACGCCGGTGTGGGTCACTTCCTGGAAGAATGTGCCGCCATAACGGTAGTTGGCTATCGGCCAGTTGACTTCGTCGGCGGCGATGGGGCGGGCGAGGTAGAAGTGGTCATACGGCCCCAGGGCGAGCGGGACGGGGAACTGCGGGGGCCGCCAGATGGTTTTGGGTTCGGCGCCGGGGGTGGGGATGTTGAAGCGCAGCGGGTCGGCGTTGCCGGATTTGGGGGTGACGACGACACAGTCGGGGTTGGGGCAGCCCGGCGTGGGCTGGGAGTCTGCTTCGGGCGCGGGAGCAGGCTGAAGCGGGGTGGCAGCGAAAGCGATGACCGGGGTGGGCGAGGTTTCGGGCGCGGGGGAAGGGGCGCAGGAGGAGAGAAGGATGGACGCGATTCCCAAAAAAAGGAATTGGTAAACGATAAATGGTAATGCGTAATTCATCAGTTTCACGGCGCGGGGGTGAAGGTGGGGCGCATGGTGGGGGTGTCGGTGACGGTGGGGGTGGGGCTTTTGTAGCGGTAGCCGGTGGGGGTGGTGGTGAGGGTTTTGGTGGGCGGGATGACGATGGTGGGGGTGACGAAAATATCGGGCGGGTAGAGTTGCAGCATGGCGGCGCGCCAGTCGAGGCCGCCGGTGAGGACGAATTCATTGAAGCGCGCGCCCCGGAAGAAACTGCGCCAGTTGTTGAGGGCGGGTTGGCGCTGCCAGCCAAATTCGCGCGCCAGGTTTGTGAAGTCTACCCAATAGCCGGGGGGGATGCTTTCGGCGTAGGCGCCGCCCTGGTCGTAGGCGCGCGGGTTGAGGCTGTAGCGGGCGTTGAGGTCCCAGGGCAGGTTGCGCAGGGGTTGGCCGACCGAGCCATCCTGGGCGACGGCGCGCAGGTAGACGCGCCACCAGGTCTGGCCGTTGATTTCCTCGCGCAGGGTCAACATCCACCCGGCGCGGGCGGTGACGGGATTGAGGGCGAAGGCGCGCCCGGTGAAGAGCCAGTCCTGGCCGCGGCCGGGGTCGAGGCTGGAGGTGAGCGGGGTGTAGGCGTTTTCGAGGCTGGCGAGAACGTCCCAGCCGGCGTCGCGGATGAGGCGTTCGCGCAGGGCGTCGAAGGATTCGTCTACGGCGTCGTGCAGGAGCGGGTGGGGGGCCTGCACATCGCGCAGCGGGACGACCCCGGCGCGCTGGTTGGGGATGTCGGTGATGAGTTGCAGGCTGAACTGCCAGAGCGAGGTGGGGGTGAGAAAGGCCTGTTTCTGGAAGATGACCGGCAGGATGGTGACGCGCTTGATGCGCCAGTCGAGGCCGTGAATGCTCCCAACCGGCGTGGGCGGGACGAGCAGGATGCCGCCCAGGGTGTAGGCGGTGAGATAGTCCTGGTTCGGCTCGGAGATGCGGGCGGCGATTTCGTTGCCGCTTTCGCTCCAGGCCGGCCAGTCGCCGGGGCCGACGCGGCGGGCGGGCTGCTGGGGCCGGGCGCTGTCCCAAACGTAGATGCTGTCGGGTTCGCCCTCGATGCGGGCGGCCCAGGCCAGGCGCGCGCCGTCGGGCGACCAGACGG
>DAOTZM010000273.1:0-2430 GCA_034434035.1 Anaerolineales bacterium | reverse complement strand
AAAAGACCGAAAACGCTGCCAGGATACCGTCCGCAATGGTGTATTTTGTGCTGTTACTTGGTTTTCGCACATCGGGCGCGGTTGACCAGCGTTTCCGAAAATAAGTCATTATGCGTTGGAGGCTGAGGGCTTGTTTTGTCATGGTGACAAAACAGTATCATATTTTTCCTTATTTTTTTGAATTTGGAATTGCTGAAACTGCTGTTAACCGGTTGACTCCGCGCCCGATTCGTCATATACTCTCTGCAAGGTGAAAACGCTTATGATTGTGTTGACGGACATCCAACTGGTAGAATATCGAAAGGCACGCTCTTCCTGCGTGCCTTTTTCATTTCCCTTGACAAAGGAGAGTAAAACATGAACTACAGTATGATTGGAAAAATCGAAAAGGCAAAACGTTATGCCGAAGACCGCCGCCGATTTACCTTCCACAAGTTCGAAGTAACCTTTCGCGGCGATAACAATGACCATCATGTAACTTACGAACACGGAAAATTTACCTGTGACTGCGAATTCTTCATCGCCAACCAACGCTGCGCCCACACCATGGCGCTCGAACTCCTGCTCAAAGACATGCTGCCCGAAACAGAACAAGCCTGACCAACAACTGAATACCCCTTTCCTTACAGCCCGCGAATTTCTCGCGGGCTGAATCTTTCTAACTGCCCTTCATGTCCCGAAGGCTCTCCAAGAATTAGCGTGAAATCCGTGCCCGGGTTTTGATTGTTTGGCGTAAAATTCCCACATGCCTTTCCTCATCGACGGCCATAACCTGATTCCCAAACTGGGGCTGGACATCAACTCCTTCGACGACGAAGACGAACTCCTTGCGCGCCTGAACGCGTATTGCCGCCTGTCGCGTAAAGGAAATATCGAAGTCTATTTCGACAACGCCCCCCCGGGTGTCCCTGAATCGCGCAAAGTGGGATTGGTCATCGCCCACTTCGCGCGCCGCCCGCTGATAGCGGATGAGGCCATCCGGCAGCGTCTCAAAAAACTGGGGCGCGCCGCCCGCAACTGGAGCGTGGTCTCCTCCGACCGGCGGGTGCAGGCCGAAGCGCGCGCCGCCGGGGCAGCGGTCATCTCCTCCGATGAATTTGCCGCCACCGTCATCGACACCCTGCGGGTCGGGCTGCCGTCCCAGGCCAAACCAGGCGGTATGAGTGAGCACGAATTGAGCGAGTGGCTGACGCTCTTCAATGAACGAGGGAAACAGAAGTGACCTTGTTTTTGCGCAAACCGACAGTTTTTTATTTTGAGCGCGAACAGAAGCGGTTTGTAATCGTTCCGCGCCTTGCCGGGCAAAAACCCAGTCCGGCTGAAAATTGCTTTTGAATTAAGTCGCGACGCGGCAAAATTGAGCTTGCAGCGAGATGCCATGCCCAGCCCAGATTTATCCCGGTGGAATTGCTCGATTTCAGGGCAGGCTCTTCGATTGGGCTGCGCAATCTCGCCAAGAGCGCGGGGCAAGCGAGGGCGTGGTCCCGGTCTCGATAAACTCCACCCAATGACTCAAGACGAGGTGCGGTATTGTCAGCTTACCGATGAATGAGTACTGACGCCAACTCCATCCATGCTGGCGGATTGGCGAGCGTGCCTGCCCCTAAACTTCCATCCCGCCTCCAGGCGGCGAACTGGTTATCTATCCACAGGACGAAACCCAGCGGCCCCCGGGGGCTGGTTTCCGTTAAGAAAACAATTTCATCGTCAATGGTAAATTCCACCCGATTCTGACTCCACTGTAGCCGGTAGGCGTGCCATTGGGTTACATCTATCTCCAGGCGTTTTGCGTCCTCGCGGATAAGTTTTGCCGCCAGGCTTGCGCGCAGCCACTTCGAGACAGGCTGAACCAGCAAAAGCGGGAGACCAAAAATCCCCGGCGCGAGCAACGCCGACGGGATGCGCGGCGCGCAAAACGTTTGGGCCAGGAATCCATTGCCGGGGCGGTCCGCGCTGAAAGAAAGGTGATTTTCCGGCGAAGCGTAAAAGAACCAGGCGCAATTGGGCAACGCGGGCAGGCGGCGTCCCATCCCGCCCAGGCCGAGCGCCGCCGCAAACGGGTCATTCCAAAGGCCGAACCCCCAGGTTCCGGGCAGGGAATGGTCACTGACACGGCAGCGCAGGCTGAGCGTGGCAGTCTCCCGCCACAGGAAACGGTTGCGCGCCAGGGGTGAGTAATCATCTATCTGGGCATAACGATAGGCCGAAGAGCCTCCCTCCGGCAGGCAGAACATCCAGCCATTTTCGGTTGGGACCGAGTTTTTGTTTCGCGCTTTGAGCATAGGCAAATTGTACCGCGAAAGCCTTCGGGATATTTCTCTACCGGACAAAACAATCTAAACTGTAATTCATATCTTATTCTTGTCATTTCGAGCCGCGCAGCGGGGAGAAATCTTGCGCACTGGGAGAAGATTTCTCGCTGTCGCTCGA
>DAOTZM010000272.1:0-4392 GCA_034434035.1 Anaerolineales bacterium | reverse complement strand
CGAGAGGCGATTGAATTGGTGAGAGAAGTGCACACCGCACTATGGATTAAATTGTATCACAGGGGAATTTTCAGATAAGGCAGCCAGTGTCACGTTTTGGCTTGATGTTTGTACTGAATTTACAAAACTAATAAATGCCCGGGTGCGCATGGCAGCGACAGCCCATGTAACAAGTACAGAGCGGATTCGGCAGCTCGAAATCGTCGCCCAGCCTGAAACGCATCTTCGCCTGTTCCCGGCAGGAACGGCACACAAACTCATCCCCCATCGTTCGGACTGTGATGTACAGGCCGGGGCGCTGACCGGCGCGCTCCCTGAGGGTTTCCATCGTTGCCAGGAAATCGGCGTGAAGCAGGAACATATTGGGCGCCCAGCGGCTGCCGATGTGCGTGCCGGGGATATGCCCGTTGGCAGGCCACACACTTTGGAGCGGCTCTTTTTTACCCAACAGGTACCACAAACCGGCCACCAGCCGCAACTGCTCCAACGCATCATCAGGAACGGAGGCCAGGATGTCGGGTTTGTTCGCAAACATCAAGTCCAGGCGGTGCACATCCCGGGCCCAAATTTCCAGCCCGGTCGGAATGGATGGCGCGCTGCGATACCCATAGGTGAATACTAAATCAACGGCGCGCGTAAAATTCTTTTTGCGCAGCGCCGCCAGCATCAGCATTTCGAGCGTTTTCCTATCCATGAGACCGTGCCATCCTCTAGAAGTTGCCCCGGCGGGCGTCAACTGACCGACACCACCCCTCCTGGCCGTTCAGCCGACGGGGACATCTTATAATAGCCTTGTTTAACTGTCAATACTTGAAACGGCCAATTTCCAGATTCCATGATACAGTAACGTCATGTCAAACAACAACCAGGAAATTGAATCCAAATTCTACGTCCGCGACCTTGCCTCCATCGAAGCCCGCTTGCTGGCCCTCGGCGCGGCCTGCCGCGTCCCGCGCGGCTTCGAGTATAACCTGCGCTACGACAACGCCGAAAATTTCCTCCAGCGCGAGCGCAAAGTCCTGCGCCTGCGCCAATTTGACGACACGCGCCTGACCTTCAAAGGTCCCGGTGAAAACATCGGCGGCGCGCTTTCTCGCGCGGAAATCGAACTCGTCGTCGACAATTTCGAAAACGCCAAACTGTTCCTCGCCGGGCTGGGATACCAGGTCATCATGATTTACGAAAAATACCGCGCCATCTACGAACTCGACGGCGCGCTCATCACCCTCGACGAACTCCCCTACGGGCGCTTTGTCGAAATCGAAGCCGGAAGCCTCGAAGAAATCACCACCCTGGCGCGCAAACTCGGCCTGAAACCCAAAACCGCCATCCCGGCCAGTTACCAGGGCTTATTCGAACAACTCAGGAAGTCGAAAAACCTGTCCATCCAACACCTGACGTTCGAAGCCTTCGCAGGAATGCAAATTTTCCCGGATGAACTGGGCGTCCGCATTGCAGACGAAGATTAAAGTTTATGGATATGTCCAGCCTGCCACCTGACTCCGCGCAGCAGGCCGGGTTCCACGCCCAAAACAGGCAGCAACGCACTGAAAGATGCTGACTCCCCGGAGGTGTAATACTGTATCGAAACGGAATCCCCCTCCGGGCGCGCGCCCGCGGCTGAATCGAGAACCCGTTTCACCTGCCGCGCCACCGCCGGAGCCGGGTCAATCACCCGCGCCGCCTCCCCCACAATCCGCCGAATCAACGGGATGACAAACGGGTAATGCGTGCATCCCAACACGACCGTATCGATGCCCCGTTCCAGCATCGGATTCAGGGCCTTCTCCAAAATCGCGCGCGTTTCCGCCGTATCCAGCGCCCCGCGCTCAATCTGCCCCACCAGGCCGGGACAGGTATCCTGTAGTACAGTCACGCCCTGCGCAAAACGCTCCACCACCGAAGCGTACAACACCCCCTGAAAGGTCGCCGGGGTCGCCAGCACCCCCACCACCCCGCTTTGGGTCTGCTCCGCCGCCGGTTTGACCGCCGGTTCCATCCCCACGAACGGAACATCCGGGAACTTCCCGCGTAAGTAATGCAGCGCCGCCGCCGAGGCCGTGTTACACGCCACCACAACCAACTTCGCGCCTTGTTCGAGCAAAAATCGAGTAATTTCCTCCGAAAAAACGCGCACCTCCTCCAACGGGCGCGGCCCATACGGCACATGCCCCTGGTCGGCAAAATAAATCAAGGCCTCGCCGGGCAACTGCGCCCGCACCTCGCGCAGCACCGAAAGCCCCCCCACACCTGAATCAAAAATCCCGATACTTCCGTTATTGTGTTCCATTCGTTATCCAGTTTTCCGGTTATCCAGTTCACCCGTTCTCCGCTTTCCGTTTCTCCGCTTCATCCGTTGTCCAAATCCGCTTTCCGTTTCGCGCAGCCATCCGCTCCCAAAATCCGTTTCTCCGTTTTGCGCAGCCATCCGTTCCCCAATCCGTTGTCAGCCACCCGCCATCTTGACCTTATACCCTAATTTGCGTAACACCTCCGCGATTTTCTCGCGCTGCTCGCCCTGGATTTCGATGACGCCCTCCTTGACCGTCCCGCCGCTGCCGACCGCCTGTTTGAGGGTCTTTGCCAGGGCGTTCAGGTCGGGTTCGGTCAAGATCAGGTTTTTAACAAGCGTTACGCCCTTGCCGCCGCGTCCCTTCGAGTCGCGGTGCAGGTAGACAGTCTGCTGTTGGGGCGGCAGGGATTGCGCAACAACGGTTGGTTTCTCAGATGGGCGGCGTTGGTCGCCCTGCGCGGAGGACCAGACCGTTCGGCTCTCACTGGGGGACATACAAACTCACTTCCGCGCCGAGTCGATGAACGCCTGGAACAGCCGCCGCGCCGATTCGTGTTCCACCAGCCATTCGGGATGCCACTGCACCGCCAGCCCAAACGGATGCCCCGGCAGTTCCACCGCTTCCACCAGTCCATCCGGCGCGCAGGCAACGGCTTTCAAGGCAGGCGCAAGGTCTTTAATCCCCTGGTGATGCAGGCTGTTAACCTGCGCAACCGGCTCACCCCAAATATCTGCCAGGAGACTGCCCTGCTCCACCCGCACCGCATGAGCCAGGTGCGTGCGCGGGAAGCCCTCGTGCCAGTCGTGCCGCGCCGCGCCAGGGAGTTGGTCGGCAATATCGGTAAACAGCGTCCCACCCAGGGCCACGTTGACCACCTGCAAGCCGCGGCAAATGCCCAGGAACGGCTTCCCATCCTCAGCGGCAGCCCGCAAAAGCGGGAGCTCGAGCGCGTCCCGTTCCGGGTCCACGCCGCCCACTTTCGGGTGGTCGAGGCCGTCGAAAATCCGAATCTCGATATCCCCGCCGCCGGTGAACACAATTCCATCCAGCCGCTCGTAAAATTGCCGCCATTCGGGCTCGCTCAGCAGGTTGGGAATCAAGACCGGCATACCGCCGGCCTCCAGAACCGCCCGGATATAATGCGTGGCAAGCGCCACCACCGGGTTGCCGTATTCATTCTTGCTGGTATAGGTCGTCAGACCAATCAAGGGGTGAAAATTGTTCATGAAGGCTCCATCATACACGTTCTGCCAGCAGCTGCACTGCCGGCATAACAGAATTGCGCAACAGGATGGGGCTATTCTACCCTATATGGACTACTGTCCGCGCGGCTTCGGGGAACAGTTCGAGCGGATACCAGCAGCCGCCCAGCCGCGCCATGACCATGCCGAACATAATGCTCAAGCCATTGGCCTGGCTTTCGGACTTGATGAAGGTTCCCATCGTCGTGCCGAGCGCGGCCCCAGCCAGCGCTGCAGCCGTCAGAATGACCGCCAGCGCCAGCAGGTCGCGGCCCTGCTGGAGGTTCATCTATTTCCAATCCGACAGATTACCCGTTGCTCAGGCATTTCCCCTGCTCAGACATCGCCGGGGATTAAAAAGGCTTCTCAAAATCACCCAAATTGCGCTCGAAAAACCTTCGGGACGTTCGCCTGGCAATTCATGTTGAGAGCCGAAGTATTCACAGGAGACCGCCATGTTTGAACTGCCCGAATACACCATTTTAGCCCGCCAAATCAATGCCGCGCTGGCCGGGAAGATCTAATGGACAGCGTGAATAAAGTCCGTATAATTTTTGCGGCAAAAACCTTTTTGGACGCAGACACTTGCGCCTGCGCTGCAAGTGCAGGTGTTACGCGGAGAAACGCGGATTTTTTGAGAAATCCGGCTAAATCCAGCCTTTTCCGCGCTCGCCCGCGTCCAAACCAAGACTTTGAAAAATGAGCGAAAAACGTTGTGCGGAGTTTATTTGGCTTATCCATTATATTCTCGTTTTTCAAACGAATAGCAACCGTATTGGGCGATCCAGACAAAGGCGGCAGGTTACGCTGGTTTCAACAAGACGTCATGAAACTCCCCATCCGCCGCCTCGACCTGG
>DAOTZM010000271.1:0-14758 GCA_034434035.1 Anaerolineales bacterium | reverse complement strand
TTTCACCCAGGGCCGCCCTTCGACAGGCTCAGGACATCGCTTCGGTGGTATGACCCTGACCAAAACCGTCAGGGCGCATGGACACTGCCACCGGGCTGATTGGAGCCTGCCCTGACTGGCGAAGCCGTATCGAAAGGTCGGCAACGGCCAGTATGGAGTTTACCCTGAGTTCATCGAAGGGACCCGTCCACCGGGCGCTTCCTGACCCGCGACGCCCGCCCGGGTCAGAACAACCCCTACCCCCCATCGACCCGGCCAGCGCATTACTTGGCCCGCTGGCGTTGCTCGCCCTGGCCTACGGACGCAAAAAATCGCGCGGCAGGTGGGATACGCTGGTCATCTTGCTCGCGCTGGGCGTATCGGTGGGAATGAGTCTGGCGGCGTGTGGCGGGCCAACGACAACAACGATAGACACGCCCACCGTCACCGCCACAGCAACAGTGACCCCCAGCCCAACCGGGACGGTTGCCGCTGCCATCACTGTTACGCCCAAAGCGCCTGAATCAAACGATTCGCCGAGTCCAACTATTGCGCAAATGGCATGGGGAAACGTCCCGACACTTGCGCCTGCGCGACAAGTGCAGGTGAGGTTTGCTTGAAAAACCTGGTTGAGCCGTTCAAGCCTTCGGGACGGTGCTTCTCTCCCAAAATATTGAGAAGATACCGTAATTTTGTCCGCGAATTTGTTGAAATTTGTAAAAACCAGATTTCCAAAGCGTAGAAAATTTAATTTCAACATCTGAAATAGTTCTTGTCATGGTTTTTTCTTCAAACTTTTTAATATTTGGCAGGCTTGATCCAACGTACCACCACAACTTTTAACCCATTCTTGAGGTTCTGTCGGGTTTATTTTAATCCAGTATTCATTACCTCCTTTATGCTGTGAGAGTGCATTTTCAATTGCATATTCTTTATCAAATATCCAACAATGAACATCGTTTGGCGAAATACCAAAACATAAAACGTGATCGTATCCATCTCTTCGGATTTGTTGAAAAGTATAGCTCCCATTACTCCAAAGGGTAGAAAATTTTATTGCTATTTTGGCGCCATTAATAATTAAATTTTCTCCTGAATCTTTTGATCGTTCAGTTGATAACCCTTTACTTGCACACCAAGATGCGACCAAACGGCTTCCTAACGCACCTTTTTGTCTCGCTGGAATTTGAGTAAGCCACTCAAAAGGACTGCCCTTCCATAAATCGTTCTTTTCTTGCAAATCATCTTTTAGGTATGATGCTGTGGCAACTAACATTTCAAACTCTGGAGTATATTTGCTTGCAACGCTTGATGTAATTCGCTCTTCTAATTTTATTGGAACCGTACTCCAAATTGGAACAGGATCAAAACCGATCCATTGGATATCGGTTATGTTCGCGAATCTTTTTGCCATAACCTCCAATGAAGCAGGGTTGCTATCAATCAAAATAAAATTTCTCCCAAGGTCAATGCAACTTGCACCGATAGTTCCACTTCCCGCAAAAAAATCTAACACTGTAGCCCCTGGAAGAGAAGACGCTTTGACAATTCTGTCAACTAATTTCTTCGGTTTTTGGGTTGGATAGCCAATCCGCTCCTTGCTATTTGTTGGAACAATAGTCATCCACCAATTATCATGCGTATCGAAATCGACAAAATCTTTCCACCATGTATCAGTGGGCAATTTACCACGCTCCGCCTTCTCGGCTCCAACAAGGCCAGGAGCCATATATGGTTCGCGATCCAGTTCAGCTGTATTAAAGATATATTTTCTTGGATCTTTTACATAAAATAAAATATTATCGTGTTTAGCAGGCCATTTTGATGTTGCACGACCACCATAATCATAAGCCCAAATAATTTCATTCATAAAACATTCTCTACCAAATATTTCGTCCAAAAGTATTTTGCAATAATGCACTTCTCGATAGTCAATATGAAAGTATAGACTTCCATTTGGTTTCAAAATGCGATGGGCTTCTTTCAATCTGGGTCGTAAAAAACCATCAATGAAATCATTAAATGAATCCTTATATGATTTAGTGCCTAATTCTATCGTTTCATAATTCTTACCCTGAAATCCTTTTCTATCCCCATTCTCTGATCGAATCGTCTTAATCGTGGTACGCTTTTGCACCTTTCCAGTATTAAAGGGTGGGTCAATATAAATCAAATCAACCGATTCGCTCTCCATGCTTCGCAATATCGGAAGATTATCGCCACTGTATATTTTGTTCATCAAGTAATACCTATAGGACTTACGCAAAACTAAAAGAAAGGAATTGGCGTTGTGACTTGTGTGTATGTCAATCCACAAACCGACCAGTTCTGGATTATCGACCACCGCATCTATGACCCGGGTGGCGATGGAAAAACGAATTATAATCCACATTGCCAGGCAAGCCGCAATCTTGCTTGACCATCCGCCCGCCCATGCTGATAACATGGCGGGCGGTTTATTTATGGCTCACGATACACTTCATCATGCCCCCCAATCACCCGATGAACGCAAACGCGCTCACCTGTTTCGGGGTCGGCTTCAAAATGAAATGTCCAGCGGTATTTTTGCGTGATACGGCTGGAATACACACCGGGGTATCCTTCCACCCGTTCGATGTTCAAACTTGGATGGGATGGGTTCTCAACAAAGAGCAGGAAGGTCTTTTTTGCCAGGTCTTTCATATCCTGGGGCAGTTTCTCGTCCTGGGGCAGTTTCTCGAAGACCTGGGCAAAGTGGGGGGTTCGGCGATGTTTCATTTCAGGCTTGCCAGAAATTCATCCATCGTATCGAACGTCTCATAATTGCCAGCCGCTAAATCGGCCTCCGCTTCACGCTCTGCCGCCTGCCACGCTTCTGACCAAAACCACTCTTGACCTGGTTTCGGCTTCTGGTTTTGGGTCAAATAGCCGTCAATCGCAGAACGAATCATTTCAGAGATTGGGGTAGACGTGGCAAAGGACAATACGCGCAAGCGTTCGTATTGAGTGGGGTCTAAGCGTAAAGAGATAGCTTTCATGGGGACAGTATCCTTTCTTGTATATCAGTATATCACGATATGCGCCATCAATCCAATTTTACGCCATCATTGGCAATTTTCGCCGCCGCAATATACCGCAAAGGCATAGCGAGCTATTCCATCCGCTCGCCTCTTGCAACCGGTCAAGGGGCGTGCCATGCCGCGCCGCCCGCGCAGCCCAATAGTGACGGCAATCATGAGCGGATAGACCGACAATCCCCGCCGCCTGCCCCAAGACCATCACCCGCTTGGTTAAAGCCCGTTCGGTCATCCCCTGCCCGGTAAGGGCAATAAGCGGGGCAAGCCCTAAAGCCTGCCCCGCCAGGGGTCTTATACGATACAATCAGCCCTGCCCGCTTGGGCAAAGACAAGAATTAGCCCCAGAATTGACGGCTTCAACGAGTATGTGCAATTGTGACGGGCTGATAAACTTCGAGCCGCAGGAGGAAGCCCTGGCAATGGAAACCTGCCACGCCTGGGCGCGGCTGTTCGAGTTGCAGCGATACTATTCATGGATTGTCGACTGCTTCCATATTTCGACGTGCGCCTGCCAATTGCAAACATGGACGGGATTACGATTTTCGCTGGCTGGAGCAGCGTCTCGTTCCATTGGGCTTTCGGCTGGTTTTTATGAACCGCTCTCCCGAATCCTTCGCCGCCGCGCGCGAGGAGCGGCCCAATCTGCCCTGCCCAAACTGGAAGTGGATATCTCCGACAGCGACATCCCCGCCGCCGTGGAGAAAATTGCCGATTGGATGGAAGCCGCCGGCGGCCTGTACCTGAACGACTGACACTTATTTACGCGAGGAAAATAATGAAAAAACTCTCGGCCATGACACTGCCTGCATTGCTCTTACTCGCCCTGCTTGCTTCGTGCGCAGGCATACCGGGTACGTCGCCCGAAAATCCGGCTGTTGCGCTCACTGACCCCGAAACCCCAACGCTCAACCCTGATATCCCGCCGGAGTATCTCACCCAGGCTGCCGTGCCGGCAGGCGCGCCAACCTACACCATTCCCCCGCCACCCACCGATATTCCCACTGAAACTCCCGTGCCAACCAGCACGCCAACCATCACGCCCAGCATCACGCCCAGCCCGACTCGCACGCCCCGGGTCTTCACCCCAGCCGCCGCCGGAACGCCGGTCATCGACATGGGCTTCGCGCCTATCGAGCTCGAAGTCGTCCCGCAGTTGGCCCCGGTCTGGCAGGCCATGAAGCCGGTCATCCGCCAGGCCGTGCCGAGCGGCGATGGACAGAAATTATTCATCAGTACCAGCAACGGCCTGTTCGTGTTCGGCCAATCTGGCGAACAACTGGCGCACTGGCGCGATATTTTCACCCACGCCATTCCCTGCAAAAACTGTCTCGCGGTCAACCAGGATGGCACTCTTTTTGTCGTGCTGACCCGTAACGCCGGGCGTTGGGAAGCACAAGTTTATGAAACCCAAGACTTCAAATGGAAAACCCTGCGCCTGAACATCCCGCTGGCAACCTCCTACCGGGGCCGGGAAAACGAGGGGCTGGTCATCCTTTCGCCTGACGGCAGGTTCCTGGCTTATGCCGCCGGGGACTCGACCCTGCGCGTCTTCAACCTGCAAAACGGGCGGCAGGTGTTAAGCAGCGACAAATCACTCCGCGACCTGCAATTCAGCGCAGACAGCGCCCTGTTCGCTGTCCGCGATGGCCGCAGCCTGCTGGTTTACGATACCCAAACCTGGGGAACGCCGTCCAACCTGTTGCTGCCCGCCAACGACACGCCCTTTGCCCTTTCGCCGGATGCCAGGTCGCTGGCTCTTACTTTCAGCAACCGCTTGCGCATTTACAGCGTGGAGGGCTTCAAAATCACCCGCGAAGTGACCCAGCCGGGCGGCAGGGCGCGTCAGTGGGAACTCTCTTTTGTCGACGGAAGCACGCTGCGGGGCGTCAGCACCTCCTGGAATGCGAACCGCACCCGGGCAACAGTCATCACCGCCGAGTGGGATATCCAATCCGGTCAGAATCTCCGCCTGGATACGATAGAAACCGACTCGCTGTCGCCTTTCCCGTCATCATGGCAGCAGGAGTTCGCCCTGGAAGATTCGACCAACGGCCTGGCTGCGGGCGAGTACAACGGGTTTCGCTATATCAGCAATGAAATGCTGCTGGTCAGCACCGCGAACGGCGTTTGCTGGGTAAGAATCTTCGTTGGTGAGCAGAATTGCTTCGAGGATGCCGGGAACACCATGTTCAGTTCCGACACCATCGCGTTCAAGGAAATTGTGAAAGACAATCGCACCATCCTGCAAAACTGGCGCGGAGAGACCATCCTGGACGTGTTTGGCGACTACCGCGTGAAAGTGGTTGACCGCAGCGGGGAGTGGGTTCTCATCGACGTGCGCGGCGCGGCGGCAGACCTGTATGCCAAAGGACGACCGCGCGCTTCGGAGTCGGTTGGCGGCGCGTTCCAGGCTTTTGCAGAAACGCGCGCGCTGTTTGCCTATACCACCCAGCAAAGGTCGAGAACCTTTGTCATCACGGTTTTCGACAAAGCCAGCGGCGAAACCCTGGCCCAGAAACGGGATGTTTTCCTGCTCAACCCCCTGCTGATGAACCGGCAGGGTGCGCTCATGCTGCTCAAACGCGACCTGGATAAGGGCTTGACGATTGTCCAGGTAATGGAACCGCCCCGCTACGACATTCGCGAAGTAAAACGCCTTTCGTTCCAGGCAGAGATTGTGACGATGACCTATTCCACCAGGGAAGACCTGCTGGCTTTTGCCCTGACCGACGGCTCGGTGGTGGTGTATTCGCCCGATTTCGAGTTAAGTGCAACCTTTCAGGCTTTCGACAGCCCGGTGACGGCCCTGGCCTTCAGCCTCGACGACCGCTTCCTGGCCGCCGCCTCGCGCGAGGGGATGAAGGTGTTTGTGGTCAGACCGTAATAAGAACATCGTCCCGAAGGTTTCTACAAGCGGCCGGGCCAGGTGGCAGCGCCCTGTGAACAGGGCTAAAAAGTCTGATTTATCCGATTTATCGGACGCCGCGTGATAGCCCGGACGTTTACGTCCGGGCAGGAAATAGCAAACCACAAATTCCGTTAGAACAAGGGATTTTTCTTGAAAAATCCGCGCGCCCCCCTACGGGGCAGTCCGCCGAATCCGTGAAACTTGTACTGAGCCAGTCGAAGTATCCGTGTACGGGTTTTGGGTTTTTCGTGCCAGGAAATCCATATTTTTTTGTCTTTCAGGACGAATCAAAATGAACTCTAAACTCAAATCACGATAAGTGTGGCAAGAAAAGCGGGAAGACGCACGAATCCGCCCGGCCAGGTTTTCCCCCTTGCCTGAAATAATGCGATTCGCTATTCCTTCTCCCCAAACGTCGCCACAACGATATGCTGGTTCAGGAACTGCGGATGCTCATCTTGCGCGCCTGCCGGGGTAATTTGCCCCAGCGTATAGCCTCCCGCTATCGGCACATGTTCCCCAATCACGCTCTGGACGGCTTTTACCTGGGCATCCACGCGCGCCTGCATCAGCATGTGCCAGGCAATGTCTACCAGCACCAGGGCAAAGGCAGGCTTGGACTTTCCCAGCGCATGAAGGGATTGCCGGGCGGCTTCCAGCGCGGCCTTGTGGCAGTCCGCCGGGCTGCCAATCAACAGGTAAGCATCACTGCCGTCGCGCAGCGAGGCGTTCATGCGAAAACTGCCATCGGCCTCCACCCGCAGGGGCGAGCGCACCACCAGTTGATGGCTGCTCTCCTGCTCGAAACCAAGCGGGTAGATGCGGGTCAGGTAATTCAACGGAGGAAAAGCCCATTCACGGGGCGGCTTGCCAAACATGTGCGAATAGGTCTCGGAGGCCGGGCGGCCGTCCAGCGTGCGCAGCCAAAAGCCGCGCGAGCGGGTCACGCGAAAATGGCTGCCGACCGGCATCCAGCCATGCCCATACCCGACACCCACCTTGATATCGCCGCGCAGGAACGCAGCGCCCATCGCCCCGCGCCCCGATTGCATACTCGCAATCTGGAAGCCGTTGGCGCTTTGCAGGTCGCCGCTCGAAAGGCCACCCACCAGGGGGATATGGGCCGGGATACCGGCGCAAAAGTCCTCCGCGCTGCCATTCAGTCCATCCGCGAAGACCAGGATGCTGTCTGCCGGACGCTGTTCATAGCCCAGCAGTTGCATGATGCGCGCCGCCATCTCGCCGCTCGACTGGCTGTAAGCGGCGAACCAGTGCGTTTCGGCGCGCAGGTTTTCGCCTGCCAATAATGCCACAACAACAGTATGGAAGCGCGTCCCTCTTTCAGAGATTCCGGCGAAGGAACTGAATCCGAGCAGAGGCACGTTCGTCAGCAGGCTCGAAACGCCGCTCAGCACCATTTGCGGGTCGTAACGGTGCGGGGCAATGACAATCCCAAAAGCCGGCAGGAGATTGCCCAGGCGGTTGAGCGCGTGATGGGTGGCCTGCAAGCCGGCCTCGCGCGGGTCGAGCGCGTGTGCTTCTCCAACGGCGGCAAAAATAGCCATGTCAGGTTCCTCAGTTCTCAGAAATCGGCGCGGTGAAGTGGAAACTGGTTCCTTTGCGGAACTCGCTTTCGAACCAGATTTTCCCGCCCTGCATTTCGACCAGGCTTTTGGTGATGTTCAGGCCGAGGCCGGTGCCGGGTGATTTGCGCGCCTGGTCATCTTCGGAGCGGAAGAATTTCTGGAAAATCTTGCGCTGGTCTTCGGGCGTCATCCCAATCCCATTATCCTGAACATAGAAATGAACGACCTCCGCAACACCCTGCGGGTCCCAGGAATTCATGGTTTTTTCTGCTTTGACCAGGATGTGACCGCCTTCGGGCGTATATTTGTGGGCATTGCTCACCAGGTTGACCAGGATTTGTTCAATGCGGGTGCGGTCGGCCCAAATCTTGGGCAGGTCTTGCGGCACATCCACGTCAATGGTCTGTTTTTTCTCGTCGATTTGACGCTTGGTGGAACGAATGACATTTTCCACCACGTCTGGCACATCAACCGCCTTGAAATCGAGACGCAAGCGTCCCGCTTCGATTTTGGAATTATCGTTGAGGTCTTCGACGATGGTTTTCATGCGCTCGATATTGGCGCGGATGGTGCCCAGGAAGTTGGACTGCATCTCGCTGATTTGGCCCACTGCGCCCGCCGCAAGCAGTTCAGCATAGCCTTTGATGGAAGTCATCGGGTTCTTGAGTTCGTGCGCAACGAAGGAGACAAATTCGCTCTTAGCAATGTTGGCCTGTTGCACTTCGGTATAGAGTTGGGCATTCGAGATGGCAATTGCGGCATGGTCGGCCAGGCGGGTGATAAAACTGGCCGTATCATCGACAAAGGCATCAGGACGGGTACTTTCGAGCAGCAGGATGGCGATGGTCTTCGATTCGCGCCGAATTGGCAGGACCATCTGGCTGTGTCCGTTTTTCAGGAAGATGCGCAGCGGGTTGGAATGTTCGAGGACGATTTGCGTCAACTGGCCGGTTTCAATCGGTTCGCGCAACGCCAAATGGTCAATGCGCATGTAATCTTCCTTGAAGGCTTCGAGTTCGTCTTTGTATCCCTGGTCGGCCATGACCCGCACGCCCTCTTCCTCGACAAAGCCGATGAAACCGGCTTCGACGGTGGACTGGCGCAAAGCCCATTCGAGGGTAATGCGCATGGTGCGGCTCACTTCCAGGCTGGCGTTCAACTCGCGGTCGATGCGCTGCATGACCGAGAGTTCCTCCACGCGGGCCGAGAGTTCCTGGTCGGTCAGGGTAAACAGGCGCGCATTCTCGAATGCAACCGAGGCCTGTCCGCTGAAAGCAGCCAGCAGGTTTTGGTCGTCCTCGGTAAAGGGGCTGCCGTCTTTTTTGTTGATGACCTCGATGACCCCAATGACCTGGTCTTTCACTTCCATCGGGATGGCGAGAATGGAACGGGTCACGAACCCGGTCTGTTTATCGGTTGCCGGATTCCAGGTTGTGGTCGCGGCCACGTTATTGACAATGACCGGCTGCCGGGTTGTGACGGCCTGCCCGACAAAACCGGTCCCGGCTGGCAGGCGCTGCCCCACCAGGTTCTTGGCGACCGGCCCTACCGTAACTTTGAAGACGAGTTCGTCGGTCTGCTCATCCACCAGGAACAGGCTGCCCGCCTCCGCGTTCAAAATGTCCACTGCGCTATCGAGAATATTGCGGGAGAGAGACTCGATTTCCATCGTGGAAGTCAACTGGCGGGTGATGACGTTCAGGCTGGCAAGTTGTTGGGCGCGGCGTTCGGTCTCTTGCAGCAGGCGCGACTTGACAATCGCCCCGGCGGCCTGGTCAGCAATCGCCTGCAGCAGCCCCATCTGGGTCTCGGTGTAGGATATCGAGGGGTCGCGCGAGGCAATGCTGAATGCGCCGATGGTTTCCGCGCCAGCGTTCAACGGCACGCCCATCCACGAGTATAAGCCCTTGACGGGCGGGGTCACGCCCATTACCTGGCACTGGGTAAGAAAGTCATGCGCGAGGATGGGACGGCGGGTGGAGATAACCTCCTGTTCGAGCGAGGTCTTGGGCAGCAGGGGCCTCTTCTCATTCGATGGGATGCGTTCATCTTCTTCGATATAGAAGGCGTGGTAATAATACTGTCCCATCTGATTGTAGAGGGTCAGACGCGCGTCATTGCTCTGGATGATTTGGGAGGTTTGGGCGTAAATCAATTCGAGGATGTCATCGAAATTAAGGGTGATATTGATGCCCTGGGCCACGCGGGCGAGCGCATTCATCTCGGTCACGCGCCGCTCCATATTGGTCAACACCTGGGCGCGTTCCAGTGCAACCGCTGCCTGCCTCGCCAGGGCCTCGAGGAAGGCAACATCGTGCGCGGCATAACTTTCTCCCGAAAGCCGCTCTCCTAACGCCAGCCAGCCAATCAGCCGGTCGCGCCCTGGCAGCGGGATGAATAATTGCGTCCCCAGCAGCGCCACCCGTCCACGCTCAGAGAGAATCGGTTCTGGGATGTGGGTTTCATCGACAAAAATCGGCATCAATTCGCGGCGCATGGTGCGGGGCAGGGCGCTGTTCGCGTCGAACTGGATATCACTGGTGGTTTGCCCGGTCTCATCGGGGGTTGCTACGTATTGATCGATGAGCGCATTGTAGGTAAAAATGTGAAGTTGGCTCGGCAGCAGGCTGACGGAGATTTGCTCGCGCAAGATACGCAGGATGTCGTTCAGCCCGACGGCGCGAGTCAGTTCGCGCGTAAACGTGTTGAGCCGGTCCTGGTGGGCGGTTTCGCCCCGGAAGAAAATCCCGTCGATGCGTTCCTGCAAGCGGGAGCGCAGGGGGTTCAAAATTAGCGTAAACAGGAATACGGCCGTGGCTATCAATACCGGGTTGTCTGGAGCGATGGCGGTGTTCAAGAACCAGACGGCAAACACGCCAATGCCGATTGCCAGGAAAACGTATCCCACTATCGCCAAAATGGTCAGCACCGAATAAAGTACGCTGCGGCTGAGCAGGTAGTCGGCCCGTAAAAGCCGGTAGCGTAAGACCGTATAACCAGTCACAAGCGGGAAAACCGCCAACGGAAGGAACCCCAGGTAGGGGTCGAAATTCAAGGTGTACACCGATGTCAACAACATCCAACTGGTGATAGAACCAAAACCGATGAGAGAACCTACCAGGATGGCGCGCGCCTGCTGGCGCACGACCGGCGAAGGCGATTTTAACCATCGATAAACGATGGATGCGATAAAAAACAGGGTAGCCACGCCAGAAAAGACATAACTGACTTTCCACGCATCGCCGTAGTAGGTCGGGCGGCTGAAATCGAACAGGGATGTGAATTGGAAAATGGTCAAGCCAAGCGCAAGCGTGTATCCCACCATGCGCAGGAACGGGTAACGCATTTCCAGCCGGGCTTCCTGCGGAAAGACCAACGCCAGGTGGAACAGGGATGCCCCAACCAGCGAAGCGGCCATGATCCAAATGTATGTCAGGTAGTGGGTGGTATATAAATCAAGCAGCCCGGCGGTAACAACGGCCACCGAACTTGCCATAATGGAAAAAGCGTGCCCGGCGGTTTCAGAGCGGCGCAGGCCAAAAATCCACAGGCTGACAATCAGGTATACCAGGCCAACTAAATAAGGAATATAAAAGAAACGCACCTGGTCGGATAGGGGAAATTTCGAGAGCGTAATCGTAAAAGTCGCCGTTTCGCCCTTTTGCGCGCCTGCATTTTCATTGCGGAATGTTGCCTGCACCTGCTCCCCTGGCTGGTAACGCGCCAGGAAGGCTTCCACATCCCGGAAACTTCCGGGGATGACCGGATTGCTGCCGTCAACGGATGCCAGGGCGACGAGTTGGTAGCCAAACCCGGTCGAATCCGGCTCGAGTGCGTCGATTTTCTGGTACAAGTCCCACTCGATGCCAGGATTATCCGGTCCTACGCCGTTTGTGACCAGGGTATGTTCGACAAAAATACCCAGAAAGGGCTGCTTGAAAAACCTGGCAGCCCAAAAAGGAGCAGCGAGCATGACCAATACCACAACGGCCTGGTAAGCCCATACGAGATATTGCATCAGGCGGCTGCTCATTTCTTTTGGCCTGGCAGTTTTGTCCATAAACTCGCTCTCCGACAGGGTTATTAATTAAATGTCGAGGTTGCGCACCTTCTTGGCGTGGGTCTGGATGAATTTCCGGCGCGGGTCAACTGCATCGCCCATCAGCATATCAAACGTGCGGTCTGCTTCAGCAGCATCTTCGATGGTGACTTGCAGCAGGGTGCGGTTTTCGGGATTCATGGTCGTTTCCCACAGTTGCGAGGGGTTCATTTCACCCAAACCTTTGTAACGCTGGACAGTGACTCTCTCACCATCCTTGCCCAACTCCGTCATGTAATTGTCTTTTTCGGCATCGGAATACAGGTAACGCACCTGTTTTTTCTGTTCGATGCGATACAGCGGCGGCTGCGCGATATAGAGATGCCCATCCTCAATCAACTTTGGCATATAGCGGAAGAAGAACGTCAGCAGCAGGGTGCGGATATGGCTTCCATCTACATCTGCATCTGTCATAATAATGACGCGCCCGTAGCGCAGGCCTTCGATATCGAGATTGTCGCCAATGCCCGTACCAAGAGCAGAGATGAGCGCCTTGACTTCGTTATTGCCCAGGATTTTATCGAGCCGGGCGCGTTCGGTGTTCAGGATTTTGCCGCGCAGGGGCAGGATAGCCTGGAAATGACGGTCACGACCCTGTTTTGCCGAGCCGCCTGCCGAATCGCCTTCCACAATGTACAGTTCGGTCTTGCGCGAGTCGCGTTCCGAGCAATCGGCCAGTTTGCCGGGCAGGGTCAGGCTTTCGAGGGCCGATTTGCGAATGACCAGGTCGCGGGCTTTGCGGGCGGCGTCTCTCGCGCGCGAGGAAGTGAGACACTTGGCGACAATCGCCTTGGCTGCCTGGGGGTTCTCCTCCAGAAAGGTGCCGAAGGACTCGCCAACCGCCTGGGTGACGTAGGTCTGCACCTCGGGGTTCATCAACTTCACTTTGGTCTGCGACTCGAACTGCGGGTCGGGATGTTTGATGCTGACGATGGCGGTCAGGCCTTCGCGCGTGTCGTCGCCGGTGAAGTTCGGGTCTGAGTCCTTTAATAACCCATTTTTGCGCGCATAATCATTAATAACTCGTGTCAAAGCCGAGCGCAGGCCGGTCATGTGCGTGCCGCCGTCGATGGTGTTGATGGTGTTGGCAAACGAATAGACCGATTCGGTAAAGGCGTCGGTGTACTGCACTGCCGCTTCGATGCCAATCCCTTCCACCTGCTTTTCGGCAAACATGACCGGGTGCAGGGTCTGGCGGTTGCGATTGAGGTAGCGCACAAACGAGTTGATGCCACCCTCGAAGTAGAACGTCATCTCGCGGTTGGCGCGTTCGTCCGAAAAATGGATGGTCACGCCCCGGGTCACGAATGCCATTTCACGAAAGCGCTGCACCAGGGTGTCGAAACGAAAATCGAGGCTGTCCTTGAAAATCGTCTGGTCGAATTTGAAGGTAGTCTTGGTGCCGGTCTCGGTCTCTTTGGCTTTGCCAATCACCTTAACCGCCTCCTGCGGATAGCCGCGCTCGAAACGCTGGAAATGAACCTTGCCCTCGCGCCGCACCTCCACCTCGCACCATTCCGAGAGCGCGTTCACGGCGGAAACGCCCACGCCGTGCAAGCCGCCCGAAACCTTGTAGCCGCCTCCGCCGAATTTGCCGCCCGCGTGCAGGGTGGTCATCACCACCGTCAGGGCCGAGATTTTCTTCTCCGGGTGAATATCGACCGGGATGCCGCGCCCGTTATCTTGCACCGTTACCGTGCTGTCAGGGTGAATGATGATTTCGATGTGGTCGCAGGCCCCGGCCAGGGCCTCGTCGATGGAGTTATCGACAACTTCATAAACCAGGTGGTGCAGGGCTTTCGAGTCCGTGCCGCCTACATACATGCCAGGGCGGCGGCGGACGGCTTCCAGGCCTTCCAATACCTGGATACTGGTTGCATCATAATTCAAGGGTTGTGCCACGAAATGTACCTCCAATCCCGCTCGCTTTACGTCGGGGACTTTGAAATCAGGTTCGCGCCGATGATGTGTTGTTCGATTTTAGCCATTGCAAGGCTGATTCTATCCAGACGTTGATGTCCCGGTAATAGAAAAAACTGGCCGCCAGCAGGCTGGTCGAGACGAAGGCGTGCCCCAAGATGCCAACCGCTGTCATCCACGAACTGGCCGGGGGAATCCGCCAAAGCATATCCATGCCCTGGCTGAGGACGATTGCCATCATCGAAAACCAACCGATGTTTGGCAGGCTGTAGCGCACCATGCGAAAACTGCTCCAGGCCGATTGGAAGGCATTCTGTTGGTTGGCGTAAATTCCGTGCGCGGAATAGAACACCCCAATCAGGAACCAGGAAAAGGGGATGCTCAACAGAATCAGGATAATGGTGCGAACGGCTGCGTTGAACATGCCCAAGATGCCAAAAATGATAAGGGCCGGGATATTGAAAAAAAGGAAAAAGACCATCCACAAACCGGAGAGCAGGAGGATGTGCAACAGTGAACGAAAGGTGGACGGGGTGTTTTCCTTGAACACCGCGCCCGCCACCATGCGGTAATACAACCCTCCGCCCAACCACCCGGCAACCGTCAGGGCCAATACCAGCAAGACCGAAACTGCTATGCCTCCCGGGTCAACCTGGAATCGTTCAGCGAGGGGCGTTTGCAGCGACAGGTTGGTCGTCATCAGGCTGTAGATTCCAAATGGATAGGTGCGCAAGGCGGCAAACAGGTTGAAGCCGTTGGCAAATTCATTCAAGGCAGCCGTCAGCGCCTGGGATTGCGCGGAATCGGGCATTTGCCCGGCCAGTTCCACCACAGGGGCAACGAGCGACTTCGCCTTGAGTTGCGGCCCAAACCACAAGAAAAAATCGAGCAGGACAGGAAGCAGGATAATGCCCAGGTTGTTGGCAACGGTGTTGAAACCATTAACCAGCGCATTGACTGCGCCCGGCGGCGGAGGGGGGAGGTGAGAATTCCGACTTTCCATAAAGATACCCACTCATTCTACCACAAGCACAATTTGCCCCGCCGCTGAAACGAACCGGCCACAGGCCCATCCACCCCACAATCGCACATCCAGCAATTCCAAATCTGAAACCAAAACAAGCGAATTGGGACGCGGATTAACGCTGCATACGCGGAAAAAACCTTGAATCTGCGGTCTGCGCAAATTTGAATGCCGTTTACGCAAAAT
>DAOTZM010000270.1:0-12184 GCA_034434035.1 Anaerolineales bacterium | reverse complement strand
GATAACTGATTACTGGTTACTGCCTCCCCAGCATCAACCCCGCCGCCTTTCGCCCAACCTCCACCGCGAAGTTGGTGCCGCGGTCCCAGGGGTAAACCTGGCTCATCGAGGCGAAGTACAGCCCCTCGATGGGCGTCTCGATGGCCGGGATGTTCTGTGAGTGGTTGACGAGCGGCACCGGCTGGGCGTAGGCCGTGCGGAACAGCCAGACCTTCTTGACCCAATCCCTTTCGAACTTCGGATTGAATTTTTCCAGGCTGGGCGCGAACTTTTCGAGCAGTTCCTCCTGCGTTAGCCGGAAATGCTCATGCTCCGGCTCCAGGTAATCGCCGATGTAGACGATGTGGTCGCCGCCGAAATGCTCCGGCGGCACGAAATTGGTATGCTCGACCACCGCCAGGAAGGGGAACCCGGCGCTCTTGGGGATGTTGTACCAGTAGTAGCCTTCTTCCGAAAGTTGGCGCTTGAGCGCCAGCACCATCACCACCGCGCCCATCGATTTCAGCCGCAGCAGGCCTTCGAGATATTCTTTGGGAAGCGACGGGACCATTTTGGCGGCGGCTCCCGGCGAGAGCGTGACGAGGACTTTATCGGCAGTTTCGACCCCGTCAGCCGTCGTCAGTTCGAACGCCCCTGAATCGGCATTCCGTTGAATGTGCGTGACCGGAGTCGAGAGTTTTATCTCGACTCCGGCGGCCCTGAGTTTTTCGGCGAACTGGTCGGCAAAGGCCTGGAAGCCGCCCTCGAAGGTTCCCAGGCGGGTGGTGCGGGCGTGCAGCCGGGCCCACATCCAGGCCATGTTGACCTGTTTGTAGTATTTCTCGCCGAATTTGCCGATGACCAGCGGCTCCCACATCAGTTGGTAGACCTTTTCGCCGGTCCATTTGCGCATCCAGGCATCGACGGTGTGTTTTTCGAGGGTTTTCCAGTCGGTGGTCAGGCGCAGGTACAGCCCCACCAGCCCGAAACGGATTTTATCCAGCCCCCAGCCCAGGCCGGGGAACAAAATCGCCTTGACGATGGAATCGAGCGGGTAGAACTTCCCCTCGTGGTACATGACCGTGTACGGGCGCGGGAAGCGCACCTTGTTGCCCAGGCCGAGTTCGTCGATGAGACCCAGCATGTGCTTGTCGCTGGCAAACCAGTGATGGTAGAACTTCTCCACCGACCAGTCCCAGCCCGGTTCCTTGAATCCGCTTGCCAGCCCGCCGACGTAATCCGCCGATTCGTAGATGGTGACTTCATGACCGGCCTTACGCCGAAGGTCCCAGGCCGCCGCCAGGCCGCCATATCCCGCGCCGATGATTGCAATTTTTGACATAGTTCTCCCGTGTTTCGGTTATACGGTTATACGGTTGACCGGTTGTCCAGTTATCCGGTTAGCCAGTTTACCGGTTGTCCAGTTTTCCTGTTTCCGTGTCTACCTGCCTGATTCCCTGCCATCTTCCACCGTTTCCGCCCGCAGCGAATCGCTCCATTTGATGCCCTCGCGCGCCAGGAACCAGGCGCCCAGCGCGGTGATGGGCAGCCACAGGGCGATATGAAGCACCAGGGTATAGCCGGCGGCCATGGCCTGTTCCACGCCGTAGGCAGTGAGAACCGCAATGCCGGGTGCGTCGAAGGTGCCGATATAGCCCGGCGCAGAGGGGATGGTGGTCGCCAGGTTGACGATGCCGTTCATCAACATCAGCGCAAAGAACGAGACCTCGAAATCAAAGGCGTGCATCACGAACCAGTATTTGGCCGTCTCCAACAGCCAGATGACGACCGAGGTCAGGAAAACCATCAGCACGTTGAACGGCGAACGCAGCGAAGCCAGGCCGTCCAGGAATTTGCGCATGATTGCGCTGACTTTTTCGCGCAGCCGGAGGGGTAGGAAACGCGCGATGAACCACTCGCCGGCCCTGGCCGTCACCTGCGGGAACATGGCCGCCAACAGGAAAACGACCAGCGCGCCCAGAAAGGCCGCTGTGCCGTAAATTGCCACCTCCTGGATATTGCCCACAAAGCCCGACGAACCGGTCAGTTTTGCCAGTTCGGGCAGGTTGACAAAGATGAACGCCAGCATAACCACGCCGTCGAAAATGCGCTCGACGATGATGGTCGCCAGCGAGGCCGAAACCGGCACGCCTTCCTTGCGCTTGAGAATCACCGCCCGCAGCACCTCCCCGGCGCGGGCCGGGTAGATGTTGTTGCCCATGTAACCAATCGTTGTGATGGGGAACATCTTTGCGGTCGGGATTTTTTTGATGGGGCCGAGCAGGTAATGCCAGCGCCAGGCGCGCGCCCAGACGCCCGCAAAATAGACAGCCACCCCCGGCAAAATCCACCAGTAGTTGGCGTTTTTCACCGCGCCCCAAAAATCGCCCAGGTGCAGGCCGCGCAGGGCCAGCCATAAGAACAGGATGCTGATAAGCACCCCCAGCCAAAATTGCCACTTTTTCATAGAGGATGATTTTACCATTCCAGGGCCGGAGTCCGAAGTCTCCCGACTTCGGCGTGCATCCAAAAGTTGCCAGCATTGTGGTCTCGATACGGGCGTGGCGGTGGTCGAGTGGGCGTTTTTTGCCGTTCTGTCAGGGATTCCACGCAAACAGGGTTGGGATGCTCGACCGGCTAGCCAACCCTGTTTTTATATGGCTCTGTTGAGTTACGCACGATCAATTCGGTGGGAAGTTCAATCCGGGTATGTCGTTCCGCAGGGTCTTTAAGGGTATCCAGCAACATCTGGGTGGCAACCCGGCCCATCTGCTCCAATGGCTGTTGGATGGTTGTAAGTTGAGGAAACACCATTGCCGACTGGGGAATGTTATCGAAACCGACGATGGAAACATCATCTGGAATGCGCAAGCCGCGATGTCGAATGGCGTCCATCGCGCCCATTGCCATCATATCGTTGGATGCAAAAATGGCCGAAGGCGGCTCAGGCAAATCGAGCAGCGCATTCGCGGCTGCCAAACCTGAGCTCTGGAAAAAATCACCTTCGTAAATTAAATCTGTGTGAATGGGGAGATGATGCGCGCGCAGCGCAGCCTTATAACCTTCCAGGCGGTCTTGCGAACACCCCAGGTCCATCGAGCCGGTGATAAATCCAATTCAAGGTTTATCCATCCGACGGTTTTGCGCCAGTCGTTCGTAGCGCAGCCGCTTCGCGGGCCGCAACCAAAGATTGCTATGATTTGCGCTAATAGCGCAAATCCTGCGCCAAAATACTATAACCGCCGATTTTAATGCTAGAATCAAATTATGCCTGATATTTCTGCCCGCGTTGCCTTTCTCAAAGAGTCGCACTTGTTCCGGGGAGCGAGCGACAAAGACCTGGCTGCGGTGGCGGAAATCATGAAAGAGAATACCTATGCCGCGGAGGAGATGGTCTTTTCTGAAGGCAGCCCAGCCGATTCGTTTTACATGATTTACAGGGGCCGGATTCGCCTGACCCGCCGCGCGAAAGACCGCAGCGTGAACGTGGCAACCCTCTTCCCGGGAGATTATTTTGGCGAGCGTGGCCTGCTCAAGGGAGGCATCCGCAATGCAACCGCCAAGACCGAGTCGGATACCATCTTGCTGATTCTATACCGCACCGAGTTCAAAAAACTATTGAACCGGATGCCCAACCTGTGGAACAACTTCGACTTGATGATGGACAGCCGCCAACTGGCAAGCGAACTCAATTTTGCCTGGCTGGCGGAAAATGAAGTTATCTATTTCCTGGCGCGCAAGCACTACGTTGTCCTGCTTCGTTTGCTGGCCTGGCCCTTGGTGGGTCTGCTCTTTGCGTTGGGGTTCCTCGGGCTGGGCTTGACTCTGGAAGCCTCCACGTCTGGGCTGCCGCTTGGCCTGGCGGCCGCGGGACTGGGGGGTTTTTTGCTCGTGATTGTGGCGGCATGGGCTGTCTGGTTATACCTGGATTGGGGCAATGATTTCTACATCGTAACCAACCAGCGCGTGGTATACCTCGAAAAAGTGATTGGCCTGTACGACAATCGCCAGGAAGCGCCCATGAGCACCATCCTGTCGGTCAATACCGAATCCGATTATTGGGGCCGCCAACTGTTCGATTACGGCACGGTCATCGTGCGCACCTTTGTCGGGCAAATCCGTATGACTTATGTGCGCCATCCCTTGCAAGCAGCAGCCATGATAGAGGAATACTGGAACCGCACCAAGCAAATCACCCGCAAGATGGATGAAGAAAGCATTAAAAACAGCATCCGCGCCAAATTGGGCGTGCCAAAGCGCGATTTACCCCCTCCGCCGCCCATGCCCAAGCCTATCCCGCCTGTGCCGCGCGGCAACGTCAAAACGTTGTTGGATAAGTTGTTCCCACTTCGCCAGGAAGACGGTGGAACAGTCACTTATCACAAACACTGGTTGGTGCTTCTCCGCGATACATTTCCTCAAATCGGGGGGATGCTGTTGGTATTGGCGGTGTTGATTGCCTACCTCTTCCTGCTCGGGCCCATGCCCGCCTGGCTGATTTTCATCCTGTTCACGATACTCATGGGGCTGGCGCTGTGGTGGTTCTATGGCTATGAAGACTGGAAGAATGACGTTTACCAGGTAACGCCCGACCAGATTATCGATGTATACAAAAAGCCCTTTGGCGTGGAAGACCGCAAAGCCGCCCCGCTCGACGGGATTCTCAGCACCGAATACCGGCGTAATGACATCATCGAGATGTTGTTCAACTATGGGACGGTCTACATTTCGGTCGGCGGCTCGCATTTCGACTTCGAAGATGTGGCCGACCCGCCCACCGTACAGCAGGACATCGTTCGCCGCCTGCAAGTCAGATTGATCAAGCAAAAAGAAGCTGAAGTTTCTGGCGAACGCGAACGCATGGCCGAATGGCTGGCCTATTACCACAAAACAATCGAAGAAATCGAAGAAGAGCGCAGGCAAGCCCGCAGCGGCGATTTGGGGTAAAATCGGGCAGCACGTTATCAGTAAAACCTTGTAAAGGTAAAAGAAAGCCATGGCAATTCGTGAAATCGTAACCGTTCCAGACCCGGTGCTGCGCCGCAAAGCGCAGAAAGTGACAAAATTCGACGATAAACTGCAAACGTTGATCGACGACATGGTCGAAACCATGCGCGAAGCCCCCGGCGTCGGGCTGGCCGCGCCGCAAATCGGCGTGTTGGAACAAATCATCGTTGTGGAATACTTCGAAAAGGAAGAAGACGAGGAACGGGAGGACGCTGAAGCAGCTCCCAAACGCCTGTACGTGGTCGTCAACCCTGAAATCACCCGCGCCTCGCCTGAAACCGTGACCGGAACCGAGGGCTGCCTCTCCATCCCCGGCTACCTGGGCGAGGTAGAACGCTTCGAGGCAGTCACAGTCAAGGGACAGAACCGGCGCGGGCAGCCCGTCACCCTCAAACTCAAAGACTGGACGGCGCGCATCTTCCAGCACGAAATCGACCACTTGAACGGAGTCCTGTTCACCGACCTCGCCGCCAAAATCTGGAAACCCGAAGGCCCGGTGGAAGATAACGTCTGAGATGCACCTCACCCATCTCTCCCTCACCAATTTTCGCAATTTTGCCCGCCTGGACCTGGATGTTCCACGGCGGGCTGTTTTGCTGGTGGGGAGCAACGCCCAGGGCAAAACCAGCGTGCTGGAAGCCGTTTACTTCCTCGCCACGTTTTCCTCCTTTCAAGCGCACGCTGACCGACAGATGGTCAACTTCGTCGCCGCCGGCGACCCCTCCACGCTGGCCGTCGCGCGCATTGTGGCCGATTTCACCCGCCAGGGACGTTCCCACCGCATCGAGGTGCGTATCATCGTCGAACCGGTGGGTGTGCAGAACGGGCAGCGCGCCCGCAAAGAAGTGCTGCTCGATGGCGTCAAACGTCCGGTCGGCGAGGTCATCGGCATCTTCAACGCCGCGCTTTACGTCCCGCGCATGTCGCAGGTGCTGGAAGGCGGCCCTGAGGAGCGCCGCCGCCTCCTGAACCTGTCCCTGGCGCAAATCATCCCTGGCTACGCAAAAGCCCTGAGCGAGTACCAGAAAACGCTTGAGCAGCGTAACGCTTTGCTCAAACTCCTGGCTGAACGCGGCGGCGACCAGACGCAACTCGATTTCTGGGACGCCGGCCTGGCGGAAACAGGCGCACAAATCATCCTGTGGCGCATCCAGGCCATCCAGGAGTTGGAAAAACTTGCCAAACGCACCCACCTGGCCCTGACTCGCGGCCAGGAAGTGCTGCGCCTGGCCTATGTCCCGGCCTTCGACCCGCTTTCTCCTGGCAATGGGCAGCGAACTCTCAACCTCGACGTAGCCCTCGACCGCTCCAGCTGTGACCTGTCCGCCATTAAGAAGGGATTCTCCGAAGCCCTGCGAAGGCTGCGCGCTGAGGAAATCCAACGCGGCATCACCACCATTGGCCCGCACCGCGACGATTTGCGCTTTCTCGCGGGGAAAGTCGACCTGGGAACTTACGGCTCGCGCGGGCAGGTGCGCACCACGCTTCTATCCCTGAAACTGGCTGAAGTCGCCTGGATGAAAGAGAAAACCGGCGAATGGCCGGTTGTGCTGCTCGATGAAGTGATGGCCGAACTCGACGGGGAGCGCCGCGCTGATTTGCTTACCACGCTCTCCGACCCCGACCAGGCCCTGCTCACCACCACCGACGAGCATTTTTTCACGCCCGAATTTGTGCAGGTATCCACGCTCTGGCAGGTGCAGTCCGGGACAGTGACAATACGCGGGTAGTTTCGCCAGCCAGGAGCTCGTAAAATTAACGGAAGCACGCTTCAGGACGTTTTTTCCCAACAGCCAGGAGGAACCATGTCTGTCAAGAATACGAATGATGTGGAAGTGATCGTCGTTCCCAGCGGCGTCAAAACGACCCGGCAGGTGTTGATTTCAGACCAGGAAGGCCCGAACTTTGCCATGCGCCGCTTTGTGATGGAGCCGGGCGGCGGGATGCCGCGTCATACCAACACGGTGGAACACGAACAGTATGTGCTGGGCGGCACAGCGCGCATTGGCATCGGCGAGGACGTGTTCGAGGTCGGGAAAGGCGACGTCATCTACATCCCTGCAGATGTTCCGCATTGGTACCAGAACACCGGCAACGAACCGTTCGAATTCCTGTGCGTCGTCCCCAACCTGCCAGACACAACCACGATTATCGAGGAAAAACCCTGCTAACGCCGGGAAACTTCTCGAAGGCGCCAATCTCCCGGCAGCCATCTTCGACAACGGCACACCCGAAACAAAACAGGCCAAGGTCGTCCCCACGCCCCTTCGCCAGCAATTCCAAATCTGGAATCAAGGTGGTTCTGGGATGATTTCCAACCCTTCTTCCATAGATGAAAAAAGGTCATCCCAGGTTTCAAAGACCGTGTAACGTGTCAGTGCGCGCAAATCGTTGAAAGAATGAAGAGCTGGCGATAGGCTTCGACAATCAGTTGACACAAAAGTTGGTTGGCATACAGGTCATCGCCCAGGCAAGTCACAGAATAGTCCGAAAAATGCCCATGATGCTGCGCCAACCAGCGTTTGGCAGCCACCCTTTCACAATCTTGTTTTTCACTGCCATCTTGCGGAACAATAAGCAGTGCTGTTCTTTCAACTCGTCCAGCAAAAACCAGAAATCTTCCTGAAAATACTGGCTGGAGAGCGGATCTACCAGGTGCCGAATTTGTGGGTCGCTTGGTATTTCTTTCACTTGAAACAAGCTATGGGCATTACTGCGTAAACGCCGATGCGCCAAAAAAGAACTGGATTGCATAAAAAATACCAAACCCTTACCACATTTTTCCTGCTTTTTTCTAATTTGGAATTGCTGGAAAAATGGTATTGTCATTTTCCCCCGCCCTGTGTATAATACTCACTCGCTTGGGCGGGTAGCTCAGTTGGTTAGAGCATCGCGTTGACATCGCGAAGGCCGTAGGTTCGAGTCCTATCCCGCCCACTATCAAAGACAGGTCACAACCTGTCGCGCAAAAACGCGAAGACCGGGACGAGTAGACGGGTTTCCGCTGACAGGGAGGGCAAGGCCATAGATTGAGAGCCTGCCCCAGCCAGAATCGTCGAAAACCACCCGTGAGCGTGGAACAGAACAGTTTCCAGTGAACCGTTATCCGTGTTCAGTGAAAACCAAGTAAGGGAAACGGGTTGCCTCGTTATCGGCTATAGAGATACTCTGGTGGTCGAGCAGCCATGAAATGGCGTATCGAGACCCAGAGTAAATCGGGTGGAACCGCGTGAGTCACACTCTCGCCCCGTTGTGGGCGAGAGTTTTTGTTTAGAAAGGAGCAAGAATGTCTGAAAATATCCGTTACGAGGATTCGCAACTCTATCGCATCCGGCACTCGGCGGCGCATGTCATGGCGCAGGCCGTGTTGGAGTTTTATCCCGACGCGAAATACACCATCGGCCCGCCGGTCGAAAATGGTTTCTATTACGATTTCGAGTTCTCGCAGCCAGTCGTGCAGGAAGACCTGGAGAAAATCGAAAAGCGTATGCGCCAGATTGTGGCCGGGCAGCACCCCTTCATCAAAAAGGTCATCTCTGGCGAGGAAGCCCGTCAGGTTTTTAGGGAACAGCCCTACAAACTGGAACTCATCGAAGGCCTGGAAAAAGGCGGTTTCGACGAATATGGCAACCCGCTGGATGTCAAACCGGAGATTTCCATCTACCAGCACGACCAATTCACAGACCTGTGCCGCGGCCCGCACGTCGAGAATACGAAGCAAATCAACCCCAGCGCCTTCAAACTGATGTCGATTGCGGGCGCGTATTGGCGCGGCGATGAGAAGAACAAGATGTTGACGCGCATCTACGGCACGGCCTGGGAAAAGCCCGACGACCTGAAAAACTACCTTGCCATGCTGGAGGAGGCCAAGAAGCGCGACCACCGCAAACTGGGCAAGGAACTGGAAATTTTCATCTACGACGATGAAGTCGGCCCCGGTCTGCCGTTGTGGATGCCGAACGGCGGGATTCTCATCGATGAACTGGAGAAACTTGCCAAGGAGATGGAGGAGCAGGCTGGCTACCAGCGCGTGCGCACGCCGCACCTGACGAAGGAAGACCTGTTCCTGCGCTCGGGCCACCTGCCCTACTACGCCGAGAGCATGTACCCGCCGATGGAACTGGAAGAAGGCGTCAAGTACTACATCAAGCCGATGAACTGCCCGATGCACCACAAAATTTTCGGCGCGCGGCCGCGTTCGTACCGCGAACTGCCCATCCGCCTGGCCGAATATGGGACGTGCTACCGTTTCGAGAAGTCAGGCGAACTTTTTGGGCTGATGCGCGTCCGCTCGATGCAGATGAACGATGCCCACATCTACTGCTCCGAAGAACAGTTCGAGCAGGAATTCATGGGCGTCATCGACCTGTACAAGAAGTATTTCGAGTTATTCGGCATCGGCAAGTACGTCATGCGCCTTTCGCTGCATGGCAAGGCCGGGCTGGGCAAGAAATATGTCGATAACGAGCGGCTGTGGCTGAAGACGGAAGACATGGTGCGGCGCGCCATGCAGAACGGCGGAGTCCCGTTTGTGGAAGCCCAGGATGAAGCCGCGTTCTACGGCCCGAAAATCGATGTCCAGATTTGGAGCGCGGTTGGGCGCGAGTTCACGCTCGCCACGAACCAGGTCGATTTTGCCGTGCCGGAACGCTTCGACCTGAAATTTGTCAACAACGAAGGCGCGGATGAGATTCCCCTGTGCATTCACCGCGCGCCGCTCAGCACGCATGAGCGCATGGTCGGTTTCCTGATTGAGCATTACGCCGGGGCCTTCCCGGTCTGGCTCTCGCCTGAACAGGTGCGCGTCATCCCGATTACGGACGCCCAGAACGAGTACGCGGCCCAAATCGCGGCCCAACTCAAAGCGCAGGGAGTCCGCGTCAGCGCCGACCTGGGTTCGGAGCGGATGAATGCAAAAATCCGCGCAGCGCAGTTGTTCAAAGTGCCGTATATGCTGGTCGTCGGCGCGAATGAGGCTGCCGCCGGGGCCGTCTCCCTGCGGATGCGTGACGGGTCGCAGGTCAACAACATCCCGCTGGCAGAGTTCCAGGCGCGAGTCAAAGACCGCATCTCGCGCCGGGCAAGCGAACTGTAGATAGACATTATCGGCAATGAAAAATTGGACGCGGACGAGAACGGACAAGAGCGGATTCTAAGATTTTTCTCCGTGCGCCCCAACGAGGGCAGCCTGCGTCCCAAAAATCGCGTTGACCAATGACCAATACAGTCCAATCAAAAAAACCGGAGGGCTACAACCCTCCGGTTCTCTTTTTTGAATGGCTAATCTGGTTCGCAGAAACTGATGCCCAGGTCTTTGGCAGTCTGGATAATATCGCTATCGAGGGGGACGGATTTCATCTGACCGTAGGCTTCTTCAATCGGGACGAATTTCATCTTGGGACCGTCAAGGGCCACCATGACGTTCGACAATCCCTGTTCCAGCGCGCGCACGGCTGCCGCGCCAAAGCGCAGGGCAATGACGCGGTCGAAGGCGGTCGGCGTGCCGCCGCGCAGCAAGTGGCCCAATACTACCACGCGGGTTTCTTTGCCGGTCAGGGAAGTGATTTCTGCTGCCACCTTTTCGCCAATACCGCCTAACCGTTCCGCGCGCCCGGCCTCCTTGCCAATCACAGAGGAACTTCCCCCCACCGGTTTGGCGCCTTCGGCCACCACCACAATTGTGAAAAACCGCCCCAGTTCCTCGCGTTCCTGGATTTTTTGGGAGACTTTGCGCAGGTCATAGGGAATTTCGGGGGTCAGGATGATGTCAGCAGAACCAGCAATTCCCGATTCAACGGCGATCCAACCGGCGTAGCGTCCCATTACCTCGACGACCATCACGCGCCCGTGCGAGGCGGCGGTCGAGTGCAGGCGGTCGATGCCTTCTGTCGCAAAAGCAACCGCGCTGTCGAACCCGAAGGTGATGTCGGTTTTATCGAGGTCATTGTCGATAGTTTTGGGGACGGCAATCACCCGGAGGCCCTTTTTCGCCAGCACCTGCGCGATTTCGAGCGAACCGTCGCCGCCGACGGTGATGAGCGCGTCCAGGCCATGCAGCGCAAAGGCCCGGATGATTTCATCGGTGCGGTCGACTTCTTCTTTCCTGCCGTCAGGCATAGTAATCGGGTAGCGCATGGGGTGATTGCGGTTGCTGGTACCAAGGATGGTGCCGCCCAGGTGGGTAATTCCGCGCACGCGCGCGCGGTTCAGTCGGATGATGCCGCCTTCAGGATATTGTTCAGGGCTGAGCAGGCCATGATATCCGTCCCGAATGCCGTACATTTCCCAGCCGCGCTTCATGCCGGCCAGGACAGCAGCCCGGATGACTGCGTTCAGGCCGGGCGCATCGCCGCCGCCAGTGCTGATGGCGACGCGTTTAATTGGTTTGGTAATTGGTGTCGACATGCCAGTTCTCCCAAATGAGTTCGAAGATTTCGTTAAGAGTTGATTATATCGCGTTCCACGCTTGAACCAGTTTTCACAATCGCTAAATTTGAGTACCACTCCTTTCGGATGTATTTCGCCAACGCGCGGCGGAAACGAAAACACCCTCTTACGAGGGTGTTTGGAGCGGGAAGGGCGGGATTCGGATATCATCCCCTCCATGGGGACGCGCGGCGGAAACGAAAACACCCTCTTGCAAGGGTGTTTGGAGCGGGAAGGGCGGGATTCGAACCCGCGGCTGAGTTAACCCCAGCACTCACTTAGCAGGCGAGCCCAATCGGCCTCTCTGGCACCTTCCCAATATTCGGCTGGCAGGATGACCTGGCGGAGGGAGTGGGATTCGAACCCACGTAGGTGTGACCCTAACATGTTTTCAAGACATGCGCCTTAAGCCGCTCGGCCATCCCTCCCTGTGCTTGAACCGCTTTCGCAGTTCAAGTGAAAGCGCACACGATTTTACCATAAGCTGAGCGTGGAATATCGGAAATTTCCCAATAAATTAGCAATGCGCAGCGCCGAGAGAATTTCCACAAATTTCGCGGCAAAAATCTGTGAAATCTGCGTAATCGGTGGATTACTTCAGCGTCAAACGGTAACCTTCCAGCAGGGCCAGGAAATATGCCACGCCGGAGACAATGCCCGGCAGCAGCCAGGTCTCGCCTGAGATGGCTTTGACCAGGAAATAGACCCCCGCGCCCAGCGCTGCGCCGCCCAAAAACGCCACCTGGAGCGCCATCAGGAAGCCCACGCTGGT
>DAOTZM010000269.1:0-7082 GCA_034434035.1 Anaerolineales bacterium | reverse complement strand
AGCCGGAGAATTGCGCCAAACTGGACAGGCAGAACCAACCAGCGAAAACCACGTCCGGGCAAGACGGTTTTGATGTGTCAAAGAGCAGGAAAATGCCAAAGGTTCTGGCTAACGGCTGGCGTTAGCGGTGGTGGGGCGGGCTGGGATACTGCCTGAGAGCAGGAAAAACCCGAAGCCAGAAAAATGCTTGTAAATCGCGCAGACTCCCCGCCATCCGCTGCACGCTGTGTTCGGCGGCTCTTGTTGTGCCAGACTCGTTGACTGAAAAAAGACTCTACGGCTAAATTAGAAACTTGCCCAAGCAACCCTTGACGATTTTCAGGCTTCGATCAACATCTCAACTTTACGATAAGCAGGGGAATGGGCTCTAATTTTCAGCATGGCTTCATGGTCGTAAACTTTTTCGTTACAATTTGGGCAATCATAAAACGCCACCTTCGGAACGGTGTAAGTTTGACCTTTATACTTGCGAGTTATATCCCGCACTACTCGCTTAATTTTGTTACTGCCACAGGTCGGGCAAGTTTTGATATGAAGTATATCGCTCATGGTTATATCGCTTTTTTTGAAGAAATCAGGAAGTAATAAGTTTCGACGCCTGCTTCTTGAACCAATTTACCTTTGCTGTAAATCATCAGACCTTCGAGATTGGTGCTTTGAATGATGTGCAAATACTCTCTGGTATGTTCACGAAATGGACTGGTAGAACGAATTGTTTTATAAATAGCAACGGCGTTCACGATGGACTCGACAATATCCAATTCAGTTAATCCATCGGCTTCCAGTTCCAAACTGGCTTTTTCGCTAAAGGCATAATGTCCTGCAAGAATGGCTCTTTTGATGCGGACAAGTGTATCGCTCATATTTGGAGTATAGCACAGACAGAATTCATTACATCATTTTGCAAGCCTGCCGCCGAACGGTTTGCGTTAGTGGCAGGTGGGGCGGGCGCGGAGAATGATTGGGAGCAGGAAAAACCCGAAGGTAGAAAAAAGCCTGGGGATTCGTACTCCCCCACCTGTCCACTGCACGCCATGTTGGACGAACTGCTGGCTATAGAAATTACGATTTAATTATAGCCTGAAACCCATCGAACACCTCCCGGTTTTTTGTAAAAAAGCATGCCGGTTATCGCTGTTGGATCTGAGAAAAAGGCGGCTGAAAGGCGCAAAATCATTGAACAGGCAGAGTCCACCCGCCCCGCAGCCGGGCAAGGCAAAAAAACGAAATCAGGCAAAAGCGTTTATCCATGATGTGAGTAAACCGAGAGCGGCATGAACTTTCAGCCGCCAACCGAAAACCGGACCGAACTCACGGACAGGCAACATCAGCCCCTGGCCGCAGAACTTGCACAGGCGGGGATCATCCTCAGACTTGGTAATTTGCCTGTACCAATCGAGAAACTTCAATTTTAGGATGGGGGGCAGTTCAGAGGCCAAACCCAAAAGACGGCGAGCCTGCTGGAGTTTTGGGCGACAGGAAGCGTGATGCAAACCAAAATGACGGACTCGCACAAAGCCATCCGGCAGGACGTGCGACAGAAAGCGGCGAATAAACTCCAGCGCGGGCAGGGTCATCAACTTTTCTTTGCCCTCGTCGCGGTTGTCGAAATACTTAAAGGTGACGGTATCCTTCCCAACCGCCACAATGCGGTGATTGGAAATGGCGATGCGGAAGACGTAGCGACCGAGATACTCAAGCAGTTTCTCGGGACCATAGAGCGGGGCCTGGATATACACTTCCCAATCTTTCGACAACCCTTCCGATACCATAGCTGGGACATCGAGCGCGCCATCGTTGGTATTCAGTTTGCCACGCTCGGCGGCCCAAAGTTGCGAGAGCGCAAAACAAAAGCGGTTGCGGAACTTGTTGGAAAGCAACTTGACGGGAAAGAGAAACTTGCGCGAAGCCGCCTGCCAGCGATAACCTGTCGGGGATGAGACCAATGCCCCGCCCGTCACGATGAAATGAATGTGCAAATGCTCCTGCATGGTCTGCCCCCAGGTATGCAAGACCATCGAAAAGCCGATTTCACCCCCGAGATACTTGCGCCCAAATTCTTTCAATAATTGCGCGGCGGTGTCGATAAACAGGTTGAAAAGTTCTTTCTGGTTGAAGGCCGCCAAGTCGTTGAAGACATGGTCAATGGTAAAGACGACATGATAATAGTGAATGGGCAAAATCCATTTCTTTTGCGCTTCCAGCCATTGCGCCTTCTCAAATGCTCCGCATTTTGGGCAGTGGCGATTCTTGCAGGGCTTATAGCAAAACTCCCATCGTTTGCATTGAGTGCATTCCTTCCACACTCCCCCCAACGCGGGCGTGCGGCAATCCAAAATAGCGCTCACCGCTTTCGACTGCTCATACGAAAGCCGGTGAGTGCGTTTATATTCGCCAATATGTCTGCGGAAGATGTCAGCCAGATCATATTTCACCCCTGGCTGTTGCGTTGATGTCTCTATAAATCTGTTTTCCTATAATTGTGCGGGGTTCGTCCAACTACTTTTATACAGCCATCTGGATAAAACCATCACAGAGTGTCTTATCTAGCCGTTTGGCTGTATAACGGCTTATATCTTCCAACAATTATACTCTCCCTACCCATTCTCCCCGGCCAGCCGCGCAATCTGAAGTACACATAACCGCAACACGGCCTGTTTTTCGGGCGGCAGGGCGGCTTCTTCGATTTGGGCAATGCGTTCCACGTCTTTGATGGCGCGGATGATGCTAACCGGCACTTCGATGCTGCTTTCGGTGATGTGGCTCAACTGCTCCATCGCGCCGACCAGGAACTGGCGCATTTCATCGTCTACCCGCGATGAGCGCAGGAAACCGGCCAGGGCCGAGGGCAGGCGTCCGGCGGCGGGGGTCGGGCGCAGGGTCTGTCCGCCGGGGCGGGCGGCGGAGAAGGCGTGCAGGGCTGCCGCCAGTTCGGTGAAACTCTGCACGCGCTGCTCAATCGAGTCGCCCATCAAGTCCCAAATCGTCGCGCGCCAATAACGCACCTGTTCGGGCATGTCGAGCAGGCGGCGGACTTCGGCCTGCCAGGCTGAATCAACTTTCCCACTCCGCTGCGCGCTTGTGCCCGTCAGGGTATCGGGGACTTTTCCGTTCGATCTTGTGAACATGCGCTCGAAATCGGTGTTGAACAGGTCGGCTTGCAGCAGGACGGCCAGGTCGGGGCGCAGGGCGGGCAACAGGTCGGGGAGGAAGACGCCGTTCTGGAGGAAATCGCTCACGTTCAGGCCGTGCCGGCGCAAGAGTTCCTGTTGGAAGAGCGGCAGGAAGCGCAGCATGGCGTCGTGGTCTTCGCGCAGGGCGACGAAGGTCGAATGACCGGCGGGGAAAACGGTTTCGATGCGGCGCAGGGTTTCGCCGCGCCAGTCCTGGTACAGGCGCAGGGTGTTCAGGATGTCATAGACCGGCAGGCGCGGCAGGATGCGCTCGGCAATCAGCCCTTCGCGCTCCGATTCGGGGAAAGCCTTTTGGGCGTAATACTCCAGGGCGCGGAACAGGCCGGTGGTCAGTTGGTTGACGCCCAAAATGGCGGTCTGGGCCTGGTTGTGGGAGATGGCGCGCAGCATACTGCCCTGCTTCGAGAGCGGAATCATCTCGGCTACGCTGGCGACGATTTGCTGGCCGCGGTCGGCGCCTGAGGAGGCCCGCCGCCGCGAGGTGGGACGGTCACGCAATTGCGGAATCGAACGCCCGATGAAGTACGAGACGATGTGCAGGCCAAAGACATCTTCGGCCCTGCCGAACAGGATATGGCGGAAGTGTTCGGTCAGTTCGTCGAGGAAGCCTTCGTAGAGCGGCTCGCTCAAACCCATCGTCAGGCGTTCCATTTCCTGCGCGCCGCGGCCTTTGACTCCCAGGCGGCTTTCGGTCAGCGTCTCGGCGGCGCGCAGCAGGTGCTGGCGGTGGGCGCGCTGGGATTCGCGTAAGTGATAGAGCAGGTTGGCCAGGTCGCGCACCGGCAGGAAGCGCAAATGTTCCGAAATGCTGCTTTGCAAGGTGCGCAGGTCGCCGCCCAGGAAGACTCCCTGCAAGGGCGTAACGGCGTAGGCGGTGCTGCGCTGGGCGGCCGGCGGCAGGTTTTTCGACAAGCGTTTGCGCTGGGCGGGGTTATCGAGGTCGATGAAGGCTGGCTGCCCGGCGACATACGAGTAATATCCGCCCTGGCGCTGCATGGGCTCGCCGCTGCCCAGTTTCAGGCGGATGGATTCGGCCAGTCCGTGCTCGGCCAGCCAGGTATGCACACGGTACTTGGCCTTGACGTATTGGAACGCGCCGTTGGCCTGGCTGATTTGCTGGCTCAAATCGGACCCGGCGATGAAGACCTCGGTCAGGATTTCGGACAGGCGGCTTTGCGGGGTCTGGTCTGCCTGACGGCTTTGGGTGGCGTAATCCCAGATTTTATCGAGGTAATCGGGGATGCCGGTGACCGCTTCGATGTCCTCGAAGAGCGGAATCAGCCAGATGTTGGGCAGGGCCGATTCGGGATATTCGCGCCGGAAGCGCTCGAGTTGGGCGCTCATCTTGCGGTCAAGGGCCACCAGCGCTTCGGGGCGGGTGGACATGCTGATTTGCAGGGCCAGGGTCAGGCCGGGGTTGCCGTATTGGCCCGCGATGGCGTTGATTTCGTGCATGTTGAAGGCGGTCGTTTCGATGGCGAACTGTTCGCGCGAGGTAATCATGCCCTGGTGAATGCGCGGGGTGATGACGAATCGCTGCAAGATGTCATGATAGCCAACCACGGCGCGCAGGAGCGGTTCGCTGGCGCGGTTGGCGAGGATGTCTGGAATCAGCGCGCGCAGTTGCTTGCGTAGTTTCTTGTTGAGCGCGAACCAGGTTTCGAGCATGGCGCGGCGCTGGGCGCGCAGTTCGCGCATTTTTTGTTCGTAGCGGTCGTTGTGCTGCCACAGCGCTTCCGCCGGGTCGCGGCGCAGGCGCAGGCGCGCCGCCAGGCGTTCGAGCGGGCTGGCGTTGAGCGAGTAGGGCAGGAAGCCGCGATAACGCTGTTCGAGTTGGTGAGTCAATTGCGTGATTTCATTTAGTAATCGGGTGAAGCGCGCGCTGTTCTCTGGCAGGCGCTCCAACTCGGTCAGCAAATCGGGCGCGATGGGGATGCGCGGGTCGGCGCGGCGCAGCAGGTCGAGAATGTGGGCCATGCGGCGCACGTTTTCCATCACAGCGGCGGCGGCCAGGCGGTGTCCCTGCCCGGAGGGGCGGTTCGAGCCGTCCCAATCGCTCCAGAAGGAGAGGAAGGTCGGCATTCTCGTTCCGCTGTCTTGGCCTGGCTCGACAACCGTGAACAGTTCAGTATACGATTCGCCCGCCGATAGCGCGTCGAAATCAACCAGGATTTCATCGGCTTCGAGCGCGGAGTTGATGCTGACGTTTTGGCCCAGGAATTCGCGCAGGAGTTCGCTGGCGGCTTTTTCGACCAGTCCCGGCGCGGGCTGCTGACCCGAAAACAGGGCGCGCTGGATGGAATCGATGACCATCTCGGCTTGCAGGGAGTATTTTTGGGTAGGATGAACGGTGCGGTCATAGGTGCGCAGGCGGAAAGCGTCCTGGCGGCGGGCGAGCGAGTCTTTCATGAACTCGCCCTCCAGCCGCGCGGCCAGCCAGTCGCCATCGGCGGCGGCTTTGCGCATGAGTTCATCGCTGATGAGGGCGCGCTCGCGCAGGCGTTGACCAAACAGGTCGAGGCGTTCGGGCAGGTAGTGACCGAGGAACTCGGCCCGCAGGCGGGAACCGTCCACGACCGGCAGTTCCGTCAGGGGGCGAAAGGAGGCGGGTTGCTCGAAATGACGGGTGATTTGGGCGGCGAGGGAGGCCCAGGCGTTCTCGTTCAATTCCTCACCCCAACCCCTCTCCCCCCGGGGGGAGAGGGGCTTTTCCCCCCCTCTCCCTTCGGGAGAGAGCCTGCCCTGAGCCTGCCGAAGGGGGCCGGGGGTGAGGGAGAACTTCAATTCCTTCCGGTTATAACGCGCGTCTTCTTCTTCAATGAGGCGGTTCAGGTCAATCAGCAGGCGGCGGGCTTTGTGTTGCATGGTCTCGGCCCCGTCCACGCCGCCCAGGGTCAGGCGGAAGGTGCTGCGCCCGGTGTCGAATCCGGCCTCGGTGCGGGCGAAACTTGCCAGGGGCAAGAGTCCGATTCCGCGCCGGGCCAGGGCGGAGGCCAGCCAGTCGAGCGAGAGTCCGTTGGGCAGGCGTTTAACTTGCAAAAGCGGGTACATGCTGCCGGTGGGCGGCAGAATCGTCAGCCCGAAGGGGTTGCGCTCGGCGGGCAGGTTGGCGGAGGCCGAGAGCAGGGCTTCGGCGCGTTCCTTGAAGATGGCGTTGCGCAGCCGCCAGTAGGCGCGCGCCGCTTCGAGCGGGCCGCGATAAAAGAGATAAACAATGAAAATGGCGGCTAAATTGGGTTCAATCAGGTCGTTCAGGGCGCGGAAACGTTCGCGCAGTTCCGGCGGGCGAATTTCGACCACCGACAGGCGCGCCCCGGCCAGGCAGTCGGTCTTCGACATCGAATGCACGCTAATTACGCGCTCGGCCTGGCGTTCGTCAATCAAGCCGTCGCGCGCCAGGTCATCGGCCACCTGGCGGGCGGTCTTGATGAGCGGCAAACCGTCCAGCGGGGCCACGTTCTGGTAGGCCAGGTCGTCCACGACGTAAATGCCGCGCTCCAGGCACCAGGTCATCAGGCGGCGGATGTCTTCTTCGGCAAAAATGCGCCCGGTGGCGTTGTGCGGATTGTTGATGGCAATCGCGCCGCGCTGCGGCCAGGCCGGGTCGGCCTGGCACAGGTCGGTCAGTTTGGCAATCATGCCATCCACATCCAGGGCCAGGCTTCGCCGCGAGCGCTCAGCCGAGCGGTCGTCGGTCAGCGGCACGGCGTAGGTGTTGGGGAAGCACTGTTCGTAAGACCAACTCAAATCCGGGAAGACGACATCGGTAATGCCGCAATGGAATCCGAGCAGGCCGAGCGCGGTGCGCGAGGAGCCGCTGGTTACCAGGCAGGCTTCGGGTCGGTATTGCGGCTGGTGGCGGGTGAAGACGCTCAAGAAACTGCGCTG
>DAOTZM010000268.1:0-15364 GCA_034434035.1 Anaerolineales bacterium | reverse complement strand
GCCAATTTCTTGCACAGCAGTTTTCAAGATTGTATCCATGTCAGTGGCGGCGCTGATTTTGGCCGCAATTTCACCAATGGTGCGTTCCTTCGCGGCGCGCTTCTGGCTGGAGGCAACCAGGCGGGCGTTGTCGAGTGCCAGGCCAACACGTTCTGAAATAGACCGCAGCAGGTTGATTTCTTCGGTACTCCAGGTGCGATTTCGGTCGGGCGACTGAACTCGAATCGCGCCGATGACTTGTTCACCCAGCGCAATCGGGATGGCAAGGGTTGGGGTGGTTTCTGCGTCAGTTTTGCTTTCCTTTTTGACGACAGCGCCTCTGCGGATGACCTGTTCAATTTCATCTGCCTGCACGGGCGCGGAGAGCGATTTTCCGCCAATTCCTGTATGGAGATAGCCAACCGTTGTTTGCTTGTTGGCAAGCGCAGACCATTCTTGTCTTAGGAAAGTTTGAACGACAGCCTGGGACTCTTCCAACGAGGTTTGGGTTTGCTGGAATAATCGAGCATTTTCGATGGCAATTGCAACCTGGTCGGCGAGGATAGACAGGATATCGATGTCTTCCTGAGTGAAAGCCCCAGACTGCTTGCTTTGCATATCGATAACGCCAGTGACGGCGCCGCGCACCACCAATGGCAGGGCCATTTCGGAGTGGGTTTCCGGCAGGTTGGGGTTGTTGAAGAAAACGGCATCCTCGCCAACATCCAGCGCGATGCGCGGCTTGCCTGTCAGGGCGGTATAGCCGACAATACTGCTCGCGCCGAGGGTTAGCCGGTGGCCGTTTGCCAACATCCGCTGACCGCCGGGGCTGTTCGAGGCTTGCAGTATCGCTGCGCGCCGGGTTTCATCCAAGAGGAAGATGCCTACGTGGTAATACCCAAAGCGCTCACTGACAACGTCCGTAATCAGCGGCAACAGTTTCTCAATGTTTTGCTCCTTGGTGATAATTTTGGAGACATCGGCGATGCTTTGGAGTTGGCGGGCGCGCTGCGAGCTCTGTTCGTTCGCGGCCTGCAACGCCAAGGTGCGTTCCTCGACGCGCTGTTCCAGACCTGACAGGGTCTGGCTGAGGCGGGTGGTCATTTCGTTGAAAAGTTTCGAAAGCCGCCCGACATCATCCTCTGTCGTGACAACGGCTCGCGCCGAAAGGTCGCCCGCGGTAATTTGTTCGGCAACCCTGGTGAGCATACCAAGCGGAGATGAAACAACCCGGGTCATGCCAAAGGCGGCCAGCATCGCAAAGAGAGTCAGACCGAGCGATAAAAGCACATTGGTGCGCGCCTGGGCTTCGGCCTGGGCATAAATCTGGCTGGCGGCCTGCTGGGCTGTCACCACCCAGGGTTGGGTGGACAGGGTTTTTCCGGCGACGATAATGTCAGTCTCATTTCGACTGCCTTTTGTAACTTTGAATATTGACTGGTCGGTGATACTTTCAATCCCGGCAACAAAGTCGGGAGATGGGAAGACGGCCTGCTCATAAACGCCTGGCGGGAGTTTTTGCTGGGCCTGGAGTTCCAGGATTTGTCCAGGAGAAAACTCCTTGAATGATAGGTAATTTTTCTCCCGTTCGCTTGTGCCGGCGATACGGAGTAAGGTGTCCTTGTCGAAAATCAGGAGCTGCGTTTCGGCGCTGCGTTCGATACTGGAGGATTGCACGATGCTTTGGAATATACTTGCGTAATATTCGGCCCGCAAGACTCCAACGATTGAGCCATCATCAGCCCGGATGGGTGCTGTAAAATAAATGGCAGGGTAGCTGGTTTTGAACAGCAGGTTGGAAATATAAGGTGTGCCGTTTGCAATGGGCGCAGTGAAATACTCATAGGCCCTTTCATCCAGCCCGATTTGGGATTGGTCGGTGCTTAATACATTCCTGCCGCGCATATTCAATATTGAGTAGGATACAATAAATACCGGGTCTTTGCGGGCAAAGGTCAGCAGTGTTTGCAGTGCAACGGCCTCGTTTTCGGCCCGGTCGGAAAAGTCGGATTGCAGGAAGGCTGCCAGGCTGGGCTGCTGAGACTCCGTGCGGATGATGTCAAGCTGCGAGGCGATATAAGAATCAATGCTGATAGCAGTTTCAGTCGCCAAGCCGCATAAGTTGGTTTCGGCTTGTTGAGTCAGGATGTTGCGCGTAACCCTGTTGTTATAACTGCCCAATGCGATGATTGGGATAAGCGTGATAATCAGGAAGGAAACAATCAATTTGGCCCGCAGCGGGTATGTACCAGCGCGGCGAAAGATGGTGACGGCGTAGATAACACCCGCGATAATGCTGATGACGTATGTAACTTGTGGATTATTCGGAATGCCCGGGTCAGGCAGGAAGACGTCTGCCAGGATGATAGCCAGTCCGATAAAAACGCTTATAACGACAACCCGTGCTGCCCATTGATAGGGTAAGGTGTATATAGAAATGCTGGAAATGACGATGACTGTAAGGATTGCCAGGGGAACGCCCTGGCCTTTTGCTACTAAAGGCAAGGACAGCGACAGGAGCAGGATGCTTGAAACCAGGACGGCGCTCGCAACCCGGGCGTTGCCGCGCCGGGCAAGGCAGGCGGCAAAAAAACTGACAACAGCGATGACTGTTGTCAGCGCAATCCCGCCGAAAGCATATAGGCCGGTTTGGATGGTCGATATTGTCGAAACAATCGAAATCACGGTAAACAGGACACCGGTCCATAGCCCAATGCGGAAGGTGTTTTTCTCTCGCCGGGCGGCTTGCTCGTGTTCGGTCAGGTGTTTTTGTGGTTCGCCTGTCGTCATAAAAAATACTCACTTTTACAGGGTCTGGCTTATGGCAGGTAGGCCGGGGTGATGAGGATTTCAAGGTCTGGTTGGCTGGAAAGCACGCCCAGGCGGACCAGGAAGTCCGCGTTGAGGCGGGCTGTATGGTAAATCGAACGCTTTGTGCTTGCTTCGGGCTTGAATATTTCGTAGTTATCTTCCAGGTTTAATATTTCCAGCGCATCGTCGGGCGTTATTTCATTGATGGACGTATTGAAATAGTCGGCGATGATTTGACGTGACTCAATGGGGTATTGCCTGCGATATTCGACCGCCTCGAACCAGGCTTTCAGGAAGGCGCGAACGTCTTCGCCGCGTTCCCTGGCTACAGAATTGCGAAATACTATCACATCAGGATATAACCCAATAAACTCCGCGCTTTTCAAGAGCAGGTTGTTTCCCCTGGCGACAGCATCGGATGTGTAAGGCTCGTAAATGAAACCCGCGTCTATTGTTTTTCCGAGGCTGGAAGGAACTTCCTCCGGGTCGATATTTACCAGGATGACATCCGACATTTTGAGACCGGCTGAAGCGAGCATTTCACTAATCAGCAGCTCGTAGCTCGTTCCAACCTGGACCCCGACGCGCTTGCCAGCCAAATCCCTGACCTGGCTGATTTCTGGGACGGAAACGACAGTGTTGAAACTTCCATTATCATAGACCGCTACAACGCGCAAATCTGCGTGCCTTGCGACGTTGATTGCGTCGCCAATGGCAAACAATCCGCCATCAATTTGCCCGGAGGCCAAATCTGGTATGGCGCGCGAAAAGGTTTCGTAGTACACCGGTTCGACCTTGACGCCATGTTTCTCGAACAATCCCTTTTCCTGGGCGATAATGATGGTGTAGTCACCCCACCAGGCCGTAAACTCTACCACAAGCGGTTCTTTTTCTTCGATGTCCTGTTCAGGGGACAGGCTGCACGAAGCCAGCAGGGTGAATATCCACAAAGCGGCAATAATCCTTAAGGGAGTAATACCAGGGAAAGGTTTCATAGATTACTCTGCATCACTTGACTTGCCATTTATTTTTTCGATAGCGCCAGGCTGGACTTGGATTAAAACTTCGGAGCCACCCGTTAAGTGACTGATTTCTTCGGCAGCCGTGCGTAAAATGGTTTCGATGCGCGCGGAAGAACTGATTTTTGTTGCGGCTTCGGCGACGACCCGCTCGAGATTTGCGCGCCGGCGCGCATCGGAAAACAGTCGGGCGTTTTCCAACGCAAATGACATACGCTCTGCGATAGCCTGGTACATCCTGGATTCGGTCTCATTCCAGGCAGCCTGCCGTCCGGGGCGGCGGATTTTCAAGTGACCAAGTTTTTCCCCGCGTAACATGATTGGAATTTCAAGGGTTTCGTCAGCCAGGGGGCCTGCCGCATCATCGGTTTTGCGTAATGGTTCGACGCTGCCCCTGGCATACCGATAGCCGCTGGCGCTGGCTTCTTTCACCATCGATTGCCAGCCAAGTTGGCTGGATTCGGTATAAATTTCCTGGATCTGCGCCAGGGCCTGCCTTGTTTCGTCGAACAGGCGGGCGTTTTCAATGGCTACGCTGATTTGGTCGCTTAATAGGCTCAAAGCCTTGATGTCGTCTTCGCTGAATGCGTTGGGTTCGGTGCTTTGCACATCCAGCGCGCCAATGATGTTTTCCCCAACGAGAAGCGGGATGGCCGCCTCGGAGCGGGTTTGGGGCAGGTCGGGATTGTTGAAGAAGACTGCATCGTCGCCTACGTCAAGCGCAATACGGTAACGGCCTGTGTTGGTTACATTTCCGACGATGCCCTGGCGTCCCACCTTGAGGCGGTGGCCTCGCGCCAGCATCGCCTGCCCGCCCTGGCTGTTGGCGGCTCGCAAAACCGCATACTCTCGATTTTCATCGAGCAGAAAAATGCCTGCGTGGTAATATCCGAACGAGTCGCTGATTTGCTGCGTGATTTCGGGCAGGAGATGGTCCAAATTGCGCAGGCTGGTGACGGCGCGGGCTGCCTGGGCGATTGTTTCCAGCTGTCTGGCGCGGCGCTCATTTTTTTCGTTCGCGCGTGTGAGCTCGATTGTGCGTTCCTCTACCCGCTGTTCCAGTGTTTGGAGCAGTTCGTAGACTTGCCGCCGCGTATTATCGAGAACGCCGGCCAGCGTGCCAAGTTCGTCTTTGCGCGGCAGGTGAATGGGGGTATCCAGTTTCCCGCCGCCGAGTTCCTGCGCGGTAGCGGTCAGCCGTTTCATGGGCGTGACCAGCAACGCGGCGGTTAAGTTTGCGCCAAAGTAAGTTACCGCAAACAAGACGAGGATGATTATGGCGATGGAGATAACCTGATTCGTTGCCGGCGCAAGGAAAACGGTTGTGCGTTGCGCAACCAGTATCTTCCAGGGTTTGTAAGTTATCGGCGCGAATGTTATGTAATCTTGCCCGGCTTCGGCAGGCAGGACGGAACCAATAAAAACGGTTTTCTCATTCGCTCTAGTCAGGACGCGGTCCAGTTCATCCAGGCTGGCGCTGATTTCACCTGAAAGCGGCAGCCGTCCGGCTTGTTGCAGGGCATTGATGGTACTCCTGCTTGGCATGGAAAGCGTTTTCGAAGCCAGGGCTGGGTTTGCGCTGTGGGCAAGGATAATATTGGCATCTTCGACGACGATAACTGAGATACCCTCGCCAAATTGTCTGGCGGCTTCTTCCGCAACCTGCTGGAAAAGGCTCGCGGAAATCTTTATCCGAATCACGCCAAGCAAGTTTCCTTGTTCGTCAAGAACGGGCTTGCTTACGAAAAATACACCCCTCCTGGTATCTTCATCGAGTACAACGTCTGATATATAGGTGATTCGGATGGCAGCGGCGTTTCTGAAATATACCTTGTTGCTTTCGTCGCCGCCCACGTTCCCCCGGCTATCAATGAGCAGGAAACCGTTCTTGTCGAGCAGTCCGTAAGAAATTGCCTCAGGGTAGCGGCTCGACAGAAGGGCAAGCGGGGCTGGGCTTTGACCCGGTTTGCGGAAGAAGTCGATGATAGCTGGGTTACCGGCATCTTCTTCGATGGAGTTCACCATACTGAATAGCTGCGAATCAAGTCTGGCGGCAAATGTATTGGCATTTGCCAGGAGGGTATTGCTGGCATGGCTGGTCAATACGTTTACCAGGGTGGCTGTTTGGAAGATTGTAATAATAAGCACCGGTATCACCGATACCACCAGGAAAGATGCCCTGAGTTGGGTGCTGATGCTGGTAAATTCCACGCCGCGCAGGCCGTTGATGACCAGGATAAATGCAGTAGCGCCGCCGGCGATAATCAGCAGGGCCGACAGGAAAAAACCGCCGGCAATCCGGTCTCCCTGTGCAAAGTTTACATCCGTAAAGAAGATTAAAGCGCCGGCGAACAGGCTCAAAATGACAGCCAGCATCGCATTGTGCCTGGGAAGGGTCTGCAAGGCTATCATCGAGAAAATGATTGCCAGCATAACGCCAAGCGTTAAGCCTAATCCTTGAATGATGTAAGTGAATAAGAAACCCGTTGCAAATGTTGATATAAAAATGAGCCAGGTCGAGACTTTGGGATAGCCTCGCCACTGAAGTACCCATGCAATCGTCAAAGCAATCACGTGGACGATTTCCAGTACAATCAAGTTGACAAAACGCGCGTCACGCGAAATAACATAACCAATAATATAGGCAACGAGCAATAACCATCCGCCAAGCATCGTAATCAGGCTGATGACCTTTAAATTGGTGTATCTCAGTTTGGAAATCTCTTGTTCGGCTGACGTGGTAGTTTGTGGCAGGGACATTGCTCAGTCCTTGTTCTGTTCGAGTTGCACAACAACTTCCGCATCCGGCATCCTCTTGCCGATTTCCATGACAGCGGTGCGCAAGATGTTTTCGATATTGAAGGATGTCGTGATGCGGCTGGAGATTTCGCTGACGGCGCGCTCACGCTGGACCAGGTTTTGTGTTTCTTCATACAGGCGAGCGTTCTCCAGGGCGACCGCAAGACGCCCGGCGGTTTCCTCGACAAGGCTGATGGTGTCTGGGTCAACCATAGGGGTCTGGAAACGGAGCGCCAGGCCGCCAATCACCTGTTCGCGTAATTTGAGCGGGGCGACGACTGTCGCGCCATCCAGTTCCCTTTCGGGCTGCAAGACGGCCGTTCGCCCTCTCGACAGGGCCTTCCGCGCCTTTGCTGGGAACGATTCGAGCGGAGTTATTTTCAAACCATCGAACAGGTAGCCGGGTTTGAAACCTTGCTCTTGGCCGAACTTCTTCCAACTCTCGCTGGTGAAGGCTTTGTAGGTGCTTTCGAGTTCATCCAGGTTTCTTTGCAGGTTGCTGACCAGTTCGACGCGCTGGATGGCAAGCGCAAGTTGGTCGGCCATGACTTGCAGGGTGGCAACATCGTCCTGGGTGAAGGCTTCGGGTTGGGTGCTTTGTACATCCAAAACGCCTAATACCCTGTCGTCCAGTTTCAATGGAATGGCAACTTCGGAACGGGTATCGGGCAATAGTGGATTTCTGAAGTGGGCGATATCCTGCCCGGTGTCGAGGGCGATGCGCGGCGTGCCAGTTGCGGCAACAAAGCCTACCAGCCCCACCTGCCCCAGCCTCAGTCGGTGTCCCTGTTCCAACATCTTGCGGCCTGCTTCGGTAGGGGAGGCGCGCAGGACGGCGTATTCCCGGTCAGGGTCGACCAGGAATATGCCGGTATGGTAAAAGTTGAACCTATCCAATATCAATTGGGCTGCGTGGTTGAGCAGTTCGTCGGGGTCTTGGGATGTGGTCGCATCGCGCGCGACTTCAGCAGCGATACGCATGTAATTGGCCTGTTTTTGCAGGTCTTGCGTGCGCTCTTCCACTTTTGTTTCGAGTGTGCGCACGAGGGTTTCCAGCTCGCCCGCCATTTTGTTGAAACTAACTGCCAGGCCGCCGAGTTCATCCTGTCGGTCAGAAGCAATGCGCATCGATAATTCACCGTCCGCCAGCGCGGCGGCTTTTCGGGAAAATTCCTGAATGGGAATGGCGATGGATTGCGATGTGATAATGACGATGGTGAGCACCAGTAAAACCATGACTAACCCAATGGAAACGTAAACCGGAAGCGAGTTTGCGATTCCGGAGATGACTTCCTGCTGGTCAATTTCTGAAACCAGGAGCGATTCAATCTCAGAAACCCAGGCATAATGGCCAAAGACATTCTCTCCGCTGTAGTTTGCGTATGTATTGCTGCCTCGCAGGATGTTATTGGAGAAGGCTTGTTGCGCCGGGTAGGTGTTTATTTCATCGGTTTCCTGGCGGGTTGTCGTGGTTGGGATTACCAAACCTCCCACCTGGCTGACCAGGTAGGTTTCGAGCGTCGGGCTTGTCCCCGGGATGATGGTGGTAACTTCGTTGATGGCGCTGAAGTCGGTGCGCAGTACCAGCACGCCGGCAAATTGTTCTTGTAAAAGTATTGGGTGGAGAATCAGTAGAGAAATTTCCTGGCTGGCGCCTGGGAAGTTTTCCTCAATTGCAAATGACTTTTGCGCCCTCGCTTTTTCAACGAATGTGAAACCCGATAAGTCGAGGCTTTCATTGCTGACATTGGTAGAGATGATAACGACCCCGTTGGCGTCTGTTAGCAGGTACTCATCAATGTTAGTTTGTTGTTGCAGTCTGGTCAGGTAAGAGCGTACCAACCGGATGTTAATGCTTGCGACCGGGCTTTTGGCGTCGCTCGACATGGTGGTTTCCGTGATGTGTGAAATTGTGATGTCGTTTAAAGGTTGGGCGGCTTGTTTTTTCAGGTTTCCTAAAACCAGGGCTATTTGGGCTGCTTTCAGGTTAGAGATGGTTTCGAGCTGTTCAAAGGCGCGATTGCGGCTGTCAATGTAGTTGATGATTGAGCCAATGACGATGAAAACGAAAATAGTGGTAACTGCCACAATGGTGAAAACGGAAACCAGTTTGCGCGACAGAGTTTGGAATTTGATAAAGCCGTTTACCACGCTGATAGCCGCCATTGCTGCGGTGAACAGCAGGTAGATTGCGAAGGCGGCGTAATTATTCAGGTTCGCCAGGCTCAGGCGCGGGTATGTAACTTGTGAGTTTACAATGATGACGGCAACCAACAAGGCTGCGCCTATGGCGGCTATCGCTATCTTGGCGCGCGCCGGGATGCCGCTTACGCTAATCAATACCATAACGGCTGATAGCACCATGACAATCGGGAGCCATAAAATTCCCTGCCACAGCAAGATTTGGGCGGCAGAAAGGATGCCGTTTACCAGCATCAGCAGGATGGCAACCAACTCCAGTCTTCCGCTCCGCAGCAAAGGAAACATGGGGAGGTGCAGCAGGCTATCCAGGATGTTGATGCTGGCGACAACGAATAATAACGAGATGTTTTCAGGAATATCGAAATAACCCGCCAGGGCAAGCACTGCAATTGCCAAGATACCGATGCCTGTCAGGACCTGGAAAACCGTAATAGAGGTTACGGCAGCGGAGAGCAATTGATACGCCCCGCGTTTATCTGGCGGCAGGTCGGGTTTTTCGGCAGGAAGTTCGAAGAAGTGTTGGAGCATCTGGTTATCCATTGCGGGCGATTTATTTTGCCTGGTCGGTTTGTTTTTCCGGCGCGATAAAAACTGAAACTTCTTCAACCTGGGGCAGGCTTCGTAGTTCGCGCACTGCGTTTTGCAGCAGGGCATCCACATTGAGGGAGCGGCTGAAGCGGTTAGAAAATTCACTGACTTTTTGTTCGCGCGCCGCGCGGCGTTGGGATTCTTCCAGAAGGCGGGCGTTCTCGATGGCCAGGGCAACCTGGCTGGCAACCCGCTCTGCCATTTCGCGCTCCGATTCAGCCCAATTGGGGTCATTCACTTTGCGTTCGAGCGAAATCGCGCCAATCGACTTGCCGCGCAAATTCAGGGGAATTGAAATGGTTTTCTGGTTTTTGGTTAGTCTGTCATCGTTGCTGCTTGAAATGGGCGTGACGCCCAGAGGGGTATAGGTGAATCCGCGCGAGCCTTCTTGCAGGCGCGATTTCCAGATATTTGCAGCGCTGGAGGCGTTGATGGCTTCCAATTGCAGCAAGGCAGACCGGCTTTCTTCGAGCAGGATTGCATTGTCGATAGCCATCGCTACCTGGTCGGCCATCGTTTGCAGGGTGTATATGTCATCGAATTTGAAGGCGTTGCTTTCTTCTGACTGGATGTCCAGCACGCCAATAACGCGATTACGAACAATCAATGGCAATGCGACTTCAGAGCGTGTTTCCGGGAGTTCTGGAAGATAGATATAGGTGCTGTCTGTGGATACATCCTGGACGATACGCGGACGCTTCTGGTAAGCGGCACACCCCACTACGCCTTGCCGGCTGATTTCAGTCTTGAATCCGCGCTTGAGCAGTTGCCTGCCGCCTTCTGACGATGCGGCCTGAAGGACGACAAATTTTTCCGCCGAATCAGTCAGGAAAATGCAGGCGTGATAATAGCCGAACCGTTCGGTGATTTGCTCGACAACGCTTTCCAGCAACTCACCCAGGCTTCGCACCATCGCAGCAGACCGCGCTACCAGGGTGGATGCCTCCAGCTGGGTGGAACGCCGGTTGAGTTCCTGTGTGCGCTCATTCACCCGTAATTCCAGGTTTTCGCGGACTTCCCTTAATTCCTGGTTGGTTTTTTGGATTTCCGCGATGCGCTGTTTCTCTACATTTTCTCGGAAGTTGTTAAGGAGAATAAGCAGGATGCCCTGCGTAGTAAATAGACCCAGTTGCAGATTAATGTTGTGGGGCATGGGAATCCCCGCGGCGGGTAACAGGAATAGTGTTGCCGCTATATTGGCGCCTGTCAGCAGGAAGAGCGCCCACGACGAAAGCAGCCCGCTTGCTATAATTAAAGAAAGGGGAATGAAAATGAAAAGGTAAGTGGAAACATCTTTGTCTGCAAATATAATGTTAAGAAACCCGGTTGCGCTAAAACCAGACACAAGAATGAAAGACCCCAACGAAAAGTATTGAGTTCTCGTAATGAAATAAGCAATAAGGATAACAACAGTGGGAACAACGAATACCTGCAAGATGTTTTCGGCTTGCCCAAAGTACGAAAACAATCCGCCGACAGTATTTAGAACCGCCAATGATAGAGCCAGGGTCGCGGCCAGGGTGGCCCGGTGCTGCGCGCCCCTGTCCAGGATTTTGGCAGAAGGCGCAGTGAGCCAGTTCCCAAAGGCTGCCAGCGTTGATAAGGACGAACCGCGTGAGGAAAAGTTAGCCGACATGGATTATGACTCCTCCACTTTGAGTTCAATTGTCGCTTCGGATGCCTCCAGCGCGCGGCCCAATTCACGCACTGCCGTTTGCAGGATTCCATCGATGGAGGGGGTCGACCAGAGTTTTTGGATGATGGATGCCGAAAGGCGTTCGCGTAACGCCGACTGATTGCTTTCTTCCACCAACCGCGCATTTTCCAGCGAGATTGCTACCTGTGTGGCAAGTGATTCGACCCAGGCCTGGTCTTCCTGTGACCATTCCTCGTTCGTTTGCATGTGTATATAACCAATTGGCTGGTCGCGCAGGTTCAAATTGACTGCAATGTCCTTGGTTTCTTTGGCGCCCGGGATGGCAGGCGATTTTACTGAGTATTCCAGTTTGTTTGCCTGGAGTTTCTCCTCCCAGACCGAACTGATATATTGGCGATTGGACTGGCGCAACTCGCTCAAGGCGTTATCCATTTCTCGGAACAAGCGCGCATTTTCGATGGAAATTGCCACCTGGCTGGCAAGGTTTTGCAGCGTGGCGATGTCATCGGCTTTGAAATCTGCTTCGCGGATGGATTGCACATCCAGCGCGCCAATCACCCGGTCGCCAACGATCAAGGGGAGTGCCAATTCCGAGCGGGTATTTGGGAGGAGCGGATTATTGAAGCGAACGGCGGTTTCGCCTATGTCCATCGCAACCTGGGCTTGTTTGCTGACGATTGCGTTTCCAACCATGCTGCTGCCACCGACTTGCAAGCGGTGACGCCGGGCTTTCAGGATTTCCCCGGCGGAACCGGTTGCGTCTATAATTTCAGCCCAGCGTTCATTTCCAGTCACCAGGAAGACCGCCACATAGTAATAATCGAAAGTTTTTGCAATCAGGTTGACGACTTGCGAAATCAAATCGTCGGGATTGAGAATGGTGCTGGCGATTCGTCCAACCTCATTCGATGCGCGCAGTTTTTCAGTTTGGTCTTCCACTCGCTTTTCCAGATTTTGCTGCAACTCTTCGATGCGCGCAATCATGCGGTTGAAATAAATTGCCAGTTCTCCGACCTCGTCGGTAGCGATGACTTGCGCCCGCTGTTTCAGGTCGCCTTTTTCAACCTGTTTGAATACATCGAGCAGTGCGCCCACTGGGGCAGTAATCGATTCAGACATGGAGAAGGCCATAAGGATGCCCAGTATCAGGACTGTAATGGCTACAACAATCAAACTGAATTGGAGTTCTTGCAGGGTTGTCAGCGAGCCGATTTCTTCAAATATTACTCGGTAAGTTCTTGAGTATCCCAGAGGCGCCAGTGACAGGATACTGATTCCCAACAGAACCAGGGTAGTCATGGCAAACTTAATGCGCAGCTTGGCGCCGACGGCCCCCCTGATTTGAAGTTCGAAGATGGAAGGCTGTAATACGATTCTTGTGGGGCGCATCAGGTATTCAATCAACAGTACCGACGACCCAACGATAATAATTGCAGACAAACCTGCCCCAAGCGTAGAATAAATCAATTGGTTGATTGTTGCGTTGAGATAAAAATATTGAAACAGAAGCAGCGGGATGGTGTTGACAACAATCGAAACCCCAATTGCCGCCGCGCCGTAATTCCAGGCGATTGTATTGCTCTGCCGCCAGGCCCTCAATTCAACCTGGCTTTCACTCATGGATTTCCCGGATTTCCACTGTCCCAGCCGGGTGCTGAGGTCCCTGGTAAAGTAAAATGTCCAGGCTAGAATGATGACATCACCAAGCAGCGTGAGCGCCAGGGTTATCCATAACGATGCATTGTGTTGCTCTGGTGAAAAGTTGTTGTTATTGCGCGTTATGTTGTTGCTGAGAAAAATACCCAGGGAACCGCAAACCAGCCGGGCAAACAAGACAACATAAACGTGATAATATTTGCCTGCCCAGCCCATCAGGCGAAATATAAAATCGGGATTCGGGGTATTTGACTGATTCATAATGTGTCTCAATTATCCGCGCTGGTCTTCCCTGTTGCGCCATCACCAATTTGTACGACAATATCAGTGCGGCGGGCGTTCACCGCCTTGCTTAGCTCGTCAGCGGTAACGGCCAGGATTTTTTGCAGGTCGGTCGTGCGTCGGATTTTGCTGGTAATCTCGTATAACAGGCGTTCCCGTTCCACTTGCTGCCGGAATTGTTCCAGCAGGCGCGAGTGCGCGATAATCGCGGCCAGGCTGCCAGCCAGCGTGCCGAGCATTTCTTCATCGTTTTCGGTGTAAGCATTAACGCGCGGGCTTTCTACGTTCAGCACGCCGAGAACCTCGTTGCGATAAATCAAAGGGATGGCAAGTTCCGAGCGCGCTTTTTGGTTGACTGCGATGTAACGGGAATCTTTGGTGACATCATTGATGCGCTGCGCCTGCCGGTGAGAAGCCACCCAGCCGGTGACGCCAACCCCAAAGGGAATTTTCAGCCTGGCTGATTCATCGTTCGGATACCCGATAGAGGAGCGTACCTCGAGCGTTTTCTGTTCTTTATCGGCCAATAGGATGGAAATCTGGTCGCCGCCCAGCGTGACTTGTAAGCCCTGGACTGCGCTGTTGAGGGCTTCTTCGATGGTGGTCGAGGAGGCCGCAGCCGTTGTCACATGATGAAGCAGGCGGTGCTGCGACAGGCGTTCCTGGGCTTCAGCAAATAATTCAGAGTTGACAACGGCAACCGCCAATTGGTCGGCTAAAATTTGCAGGATTTTAATGTTTTCGCTGGTGAACGCGTAGACGTGGGTCGATTGCACGTCCAGCACGCCCAGTATCCGGTCTCCTACCCGTAGCGGCAGGCATGCTTCCGCCTTTGTATCGGGGAGCAGCGGATTGGCATAATAGGTCTGGTCTTTCGAGACATCGTTGACAACCAGCGCTTCTTTTTCCAGCGTCGTGCGCCCCACGAGCGACTTGGAACCGACCCCCAGTTTGTGACCGGCGCGTTTCATTTGCGCCCCAGCCTCGCCGGTTGCCTCGCGGATGACGGCATATTCGCCTGTGCTGTCCACCAGGAAGACAGCGGCATGGTACAGACTGAACCGCTCGCGTACCAGGCCTACCGCCTGGCGTAACAGGTTATCGACAATCAGGGAACTGGAGACTTCGCGCGAGATTTCGGCAACCGTTTCGAGTTGCAGCGCCCTGCGGCGGGCGTCTTCGAGCAGGCGGATGTTGTAAATTGCCCCGGCAACCTGCACCGAGAGCGCAATCATGAATCGCAGGTCATCCTGGTTGAATCGCTGTTCTTTGACCAGGTCTTGCACCACCAGCGCGCCAATCGCTTCGCCGCTGATAACCAACGGACAGCCAAGCCACGACTTTGGCGGCGTCCCGGCATATTTCGCGCCCAAGGCCCGGGCGCGCCGCTCCGTATCTTCCACCAGCATCAACGGCTGGCGGGTGCGAATCAGGATGGATATCAACCCCTCGCCCAGCGGGAAGGGGTCGATATTTAATTTTACGCCGCCGTCGATAGCGTATGGCAGCTCAACGGTCTCGTTCCTGGGCTCGTAAATCGCAATCGCAAAATTGACATCCGGCCCGATAGTGGCGCTGATTTGCTTGCGCAGCAATTCGTATATCTGTTCGAGTTTGTTGGAGGACGAAATGAGTTGGCTGGTTTCCGAAATGCTTTCCAGTTCGCGCAATCTTTGTTTGGTGGCGCGCGCTGCCTTCACGTTGTCCAGCGCAATTGGAATCGTGTCGGCCAGGTTCGCCAGCGGGTTAATCGCTTCCTTTGTCAGTGCTTCGCCGGTCGCTGCCAGGGTCAGCAAAACGCCCAGAACGACCACATCTTGCATGACAGGGATGATTGCAACCTGCTGCCAGGTGGAACTGCCCAGGAAAGTTTGGATTGCTTCAGGCAGGCTCGCTTCCGAAACGGGAGAAATGCTTACTTCGCGCGCAAAAAATTGCACCACCTCGGCGGGTGTCATCTCGATCGAGGCTGGCGCTTCACGAATTGTTTTTTTTGTGGCCGGATTATGGGTGATTGCGCATTCCAGGCCGACTTCGTTCACGACATAGTATAGATTGGCATACGGGCAGGCTTGGAAAACCTTCAGGATGGCCTGGTTGATTTCTTTTTCAGTTTTCGCCTGGAAAACGGCATAGTTTGCCTGGTGTACCCGAAGCAATTGTCGCAGGTCGACCTGAGATGAATTTTTTTCACTCATAACTTTTTCCCATTAAGATAATTTCTTTACCGGACAAACTTCGTGTTAGTTTGTCATTTCGAGCGACAGCGAGAAATCTTCTCCCAGTGCGCAAGATTTCTCCCCGCTGCGCGGCTCGAAATGACAAGAGTAAGATATGAATTACAGTTTAGATTGTTTTGTCCGGTAGAAAA
>DAOTZM010000267.1:0-2772 GCA_034434035.1 Anaerolineales bacterium | reverse complement strand
AAACTTCTTGTTCTAACGGAATTTGTGGTTTGCTATTTCCCGCCCGGACGTAAACGTCCGGGCTATCCACGCAGCGTCCGATAAATCGGACTTTTTAGCCCTGTTCACAGGGCGCTGCCACCTGGCCCGGTGATTCATCACCGGGCAAAGCCGTAAAACCACAAATTCCAGCAGAATCAGAAAACTCCAGGTCGGTGAACCTGGAGTTAGAGCGGGTGACGGGACTCGAACCCGTGATATCTTGCTTGGGAAGCAAGCGTTCTACCACTGAACTACACCCGCTTGTCGTTGCGGATTGAGATTATAGCCAGCCCGGCGGGGCGTGTCAAGCCTGGCGGTTGAGCAGTTTTTCAGTCAGTTCGAACAAGGCCGCTCCGGCCGCGCCTTGCGGGTCGGCGGCGCGCAGGCTGTTGAGGGCCAGGTCGGTCATCTGCTTGGAGGCTTCGATGGTGTATTCGTAGGCCGATTCGCTCGCCAGCAGGCGGGCAACCTGCTCCACTTCTTCCGGTTGGATTGGCCCCTGCTTCCAGCGTTCCGCAAATTTTCCTTTTTTGCCCAGCCCAGCCAGCACAGGCAGCGAGTTTTTGCCTTCCACCAAATCGGAAGCCGCCGATTTTCCGGTCAGGGCCTCGTCGCCCCAAATGCCGAGCAGGTCGTCCTGCACCTGGAAGGCCAGCCCCAGGTAATGACCGAAGGAGCGGTAGGCGTCCAGGGTCGCTTCGTCGGCCCCGCCCAGCACAGCGCCAATCGAGGTGCAGCCCGCCAGCAGCGCGGCGGTTTTGCCGGCCACCATCGGCCAGTAGTCATCGACGGCCAGGTCGAGGCGCTCTTCGTAGAACAAATCCATGTATTGCCCGCGCGTCAGGTCGAGGCAGGTATCGTGCAAGATTTGGGCAGCCTTGACCACAACATCCGAAGGGTAATTCTTTGCCAAATCAATCATCGCCTGGCCGGACTGAACAAACAACGCATCCCCGGCGTTGATTGCCATCGGAACGCCCCACTTGACCCAGACCGTTGGCCGCCCGCGCCGTTTCTCCGAGTTATCCTGCACATCGTCATGCACCAGCGAGAAGTTATGCACCAGTTCGACGGCGGCGGCGGCGGGCAGCGCAAGTTCCCAATTTGCGTTACAACTGGCGGTAGAAAGCAGCACCAACAGCGGGCGGATGCGTTTGCCGGTCGCTTCCGGCCCGGCCCCTTCTCCAATCCAGCCCATGTGATAGGCTAACATCTCATAAAACGGCTTAATGCGCGGCTGGTCGAGGCGCGCCACCTGGCGCTGCAACTCGGACTCGATGGCGGGCAACATTTCAGGAAGCAGGTCATTCAGGCTCATAGCGTCGGGTCTCCGTGCGCTGATTATACAAAACTTTTGGCGTATTACGCGCAAAACCCGGCCTGGTTTTCCAAATCAAAAGGCGGCAGTTGCGCTGCCGCCCCGTACTGTCGGTCAGTTTTCACGCGGGTATTGGGGACAGGTCTGGTTGTAGTCTTGCCCGCGAAAAAACAATTCCCATTCGCTTCGAGTCAGGTTCCGCCCGGCGACCTGGCAGGCTGTGTCTATCCACTGCTGGGGAGTCACTTTCCAGAGGATGATTTCATTGCCCACGCTGGCGAGGGTCCTTCCGTCTTTACTGAACGCCAGGCCAAAAACGTTATTGTTGGTGTGGTTATAGAAAGGACGGATGAGTTCTTTCCGGTCCTCCACATCCCAGAGAATGAGACCGCGGTCGGTATACCCTGCGGCAAGGATTTTTCCATCCGGGCTGAAGGCCAGGCTGCGCACCCTTGCCCCTTTCCCGTAGTCAAGCGTTTGTTCGAGCCTGGTCATGGCGCCGGCATCCCAAAGCGTAATACTGCCGTCCCGGTTGCCGGATGCGAAGTAAACTCCGTCCGGGCTAAACGCCATGCTTTGCACCGGGTTCCTGACGCCTCCAGCCGGGATGACGGCTGGTTTTTCATCCGTGGAAAATTTCCATGAAAGGATGTCTCCATTTTTGATGAACAGGAGAACCTGGCCATCCGGCGCGAAGATGATTTGAGAACTTTCAAAGTTCTCAGGAAGCCGGGCAACTTCTTTAAGCGTTCCTGCATCGAGTATGATGATTGTGTTCTCGTTCAACCCAACCGCCAGGAATCTTCCATCGGGGCTGTATGCCATCAAAACATTTTTGCTGTTGGAGATAACACGGTTGGCAGAATCCCTGGTAAAGGTTGTTTTGCTATCAGATGCGCTCCGGCTGGCGGTATCCCAAAGGACAATTTCCTCGCGCTCACATTCAAAAACATTTTCCCTGGCCGGAATGCAATACGCAGCTGCTACGCTTCGCCCGTCCGCGCTGACAGCGATGGCATCCAGAATCCCCGCGCGCATTCCTGTTTCGCTCCTGCCAATTCGAACGATTCTCCCGTCGGCGGTCTTCTCGACTGCCCAAAAAGTAAGACTGCTTTCGAAGCAGGTATATAGTAAATCGTCTGGACAGCTGTAGCGGTTTGCAGAAATCAGCGTTGTATCGTCATAACCAAATGCAATTGCGGTCGTAACGCCAGAATTCCGGGATTGGAATAAAACCAGGCTGTTTTGGGCAAACGTCAACAATTGGATGCGGGTGCGCGGGTTATCGTTTAGTTTTATGGCTTCCACCGCCAGCAGCGCTGCCACAGACCGGTTATTCTGGTTGTTGGATAAAATGGATTGCGCCGCCAGTTCGCTGGCCTGCGCAATCTGGGCCTGGGCATCGGCTTTGGCTTTTTCGATGGCGACTGCGG
>DAOTZM010000266.1:0-3035 GCA_034434035.1 Anaerolineales bacterium | reverse complement strand
GTTTCGCCGATGCTTGTCCCGAGTAACGAGGGATAGACATTCTGCCCGACGCGCTGGACGACCAGGAAGACGCCCTCCACGAGCAGGATTCCGCCCATCACCAGCGGCCAGACCAGTTTTTTCCATTCCAGTTCCCCGGCGATGTTCTCCAGGCCGAGCAGCATGATGACGAACAGGAACAAGACCATAATCGCGCCGGCATACACGGCGATTTGCGAGAGGGCGATAAAGGGCGCATCGAGCAGCAGGTAGAAAATCGCCACCGAGACGAAGTTCACCACCAAGTACAGGGCGGCATAGACCGTGCTGCGGCTGAGCAACATGCCAATCGCGGTCAGGATGGCGATTGCTGCCAGGATGAAAAAGAGAATCAGTTCGAGGGACATAGAGTACCTTTTTTGCACCCATCTCCCTGCGGGAGAGGGGCCGGGGGTGAGGAATGGCAGGAATCTATCAAAATCACTTGTTCTAACAGAATTTGTGGTTTGCTATTTCCTGCCCGGACGTAAACGTCCGGGCTATCACGCAGCGTCCGAGAAATCGGACTTTTTAGCCCTGTTCACAGGGCGCTGCCACCTGGCCCGGTGATTCATCACCGGGCAAAGCTGTAAAACCACAAATTCCAGCAGAATCAGCAAAATCAATCTTCCGGGTCTTTCATCTCCGGCACCGAGCGGGTAAACACTCCGGGCGGCGTGGCCTGCGGGGTGGGTTTGCCGCCTTCGGGAACCGGCACAATCAACATCTCTTTGGCGTAAATCGCGTCGCGCCGGTCGGTGAACGAAAGTTCATAGTTGTCGCCCATCGTAATCGCTTCGGTCGGGCAGGCGTCTTCGCAAAATCCGCAGTAGATACAGCGCAGCATGTTGATTTCGTAGGTGCTGGCGTAGCGTTCGCCGGGCGAAAAACGCTTCTCGTCGGTATTTTCAGAAGATTCGACAAAAATCGCATCCGAGGGACAGGCCGCGGCGCACAGCGAACAGCCAATACATTTCTCCAGGCCGTTCTCGTAGCGGTGCAGGTAGTGCCGCCCGCGAAAACGCTGCTTGACCGGCTTTTTCTCCTCCGGGTATTGCACCGTCACTTTTTTCTCGAAAAACAATGCGCGGAGGGTGGTCCATAAGCCGCGCGCCAGTTCAACCAGCATCGCCTTACCTCCTCTGCAACTTCATCATCAGCGAACGATTGACGAGGTAAACGAATAAAGCGCCAATCGCCAGCGACACAATCGGGATGAGCCACAACATCTCAGCCAGGATACCAATCGCCGTCACAAAGACCAGCGCCAGCGCCAGCGGCAGCATCACCTTCCAGCCGAAGGCCATCAGCCGGTCGTAGCGCATACGCGGCAGGGTAGCGCGAATCCAGACCATAAAGAACAGCAGCGCCAGCACCTTGGCGAACATATACAGTGGGCCAAGCCACCAGTTCACATCCACGCTCAGCCAGGTCCCGGTCAGGAACCAGGGTTCGCGGTAGCCGCCAAAGAACAGCATCGCCGCTATCGCCGAAATGGCAATCATCTTGATGTATTCGGCCATGAAAAAGAGCGCGAACTTCATCCCGGCATATTCCGAGTGATACCCGGCGGTCAGTTCCTGCTCGGCTTCGGGCATATCGAACGGGGCGCGGTTGACCTCGGCCAGGGTCGCAATCAGGAAAATAATCCCGCCGACCGGCTGCAAGACGATAAACCACAGCCCGCGCTGGGCTTCCACAATTTCGCGGGCGTGCATCGTCCCGGCCAGCACTGTCACCAGCACGAAACACAGCGCCAGGCTCAACTCATACGAAATGACCTGCGCCGAGGAGCGCAGCCCGCCCAGCATGGCGTACTTGTTATTCGACGACCAGCCCGCCAGCACAATTCCGTAGACCGCAATCGAAGCCACCGCCGCGATGTAGAGCGTCCCCAGGTTGATGTCGGCAATCGAAAGTTTGATTGTCCGCCCGAACAGTTCCACATCCGGCCCCCACGGCACAACCGCCGCAATCACCACCGCCGGGACGACCGTGAGTATCGGCGCCAGTGTAAAGAGCGGCTGGAACACCTGGCCCGGCGTCAGTTCCTCTTTGAAAATCAACTTGACCGCGTCGGCAATCGGCTGCAAAATGCCCTGCCAGCCGGCCCGGTTCGGCCCAATGCGCACCTGCATAAAGGCCAGCACGCGCCGCTCGAACAGCGTCAGGTAGGCAAACCCGGCCAGCAAAATCAGCACCAGCGCCACGCTCTTAATCAGCCACTCCAAAACCAGCCACCAATCCATTTAGGCCTCCTGCGCTTCGTGAATGGCGGTCAATTTCACGGCCACCGGTTCTTTAATCGGGATTCCGAAACTGCGCGGGATGAGGACGACGCCTGTGGAGATGGCTTCGTCCGCAAACACCCTGGCTGCCACTTCGAGTCCATCCAGACTCACCGCAGCCTGTCCACCGATTAACAAGCCAAGTTTCTCCGCTGTAGCCGGGTGTACGAACACCCCGTTAAAGCGGGTGATACGCGCCTCGAGCAGTTTGGCCGGGGCGACGGTATTCCCGTTATCGTACAGTTTCGTAATCGGGACGGCGAATAACTCGTCTTCCTTGGGGCGCAGGCCCTCACCCCTAACCCCTCTCCCGGCGGGAGAGGGGGACAAGTGGATTGCCTGCTCCCCTCGCCCTTCGGGAGAGGGAGACAAGTGAATTGCCTGCTCCCCTCGCCCTTCGGGAGAGGGGGACAAGTGAATTGCCTGCTCCCCTCGCCCTTCGGGAGAGGGGCCGGGGGTGAGGGTAACCCCTAACCCCTGCTTATTCTCATACCCCGTCCCGCCATAGAACAGGTCGCTGCGCCCGATGATGGGCCACTGCTCGGTCACTTCGGCCAGCTTGGCGTAAGACAGGCCGCTGAAAGCGGGTTCGCTGGCCGCCATCTGGTTCATCACCAGCAGCGGGGAACGCCCTTCGAGGTCGAATCCGCAGCGTTTGGAGATTTCCGCTATCAGGGCAAAATCGGCCCTGGTGCCGGGCCGCGCCGGAACAGCGGGATAGTAACGCTG
>DAOTZM010000265.1:0-9411 GCA_034434035.1 Anaerolineales bacterium | reverse complement strand
AAAAAAATGGGGAAACGTCCCGACACTTGCGCCTGCGCGACAAGCGCAGGTGAGGTTTGCTTGAAAAACCTGGTTGAGCCGTTCAAACCGCTCGGCTGAGCGCTCGCGGGACGGCGCTTCTCTCCCCAAAATATTGAGAAGATACCGGTTTCTCGGTTTTCCTGGAAATTTTGAGTCTATAATAGATTGAGGCAGTCTTATGAAACAACCTGTTCGTCCACCCGTCCTCCCCAAAACCGGTGAATTGAAGCCCAAGCGCAGCCTGCGCGGCGGCTCTGCCGCATATTCTTTCATGCGCTCCCCAACGGCGCAATATGCCTTCGAGGTTGGCGATGTCGTCGAAGCCTTGTGCGACCATGAAAAGGGCAATGACCGCGTGCGCGGCTGGCTGAAGGGCATTGTCGTGCAAATCGACAACAAAATGGTCGCCGTGCAATTTCGCTCCAACGTATTCCTGACTGACGGCTGGATGGTTCCCGACCGCATCCTATGGTATCCCACCAATTCTGACCAGATTCGCCCGGCCGGCACCGGCAAAAAAACCGCGCCAATCATCAAAAAGAGCCTGCCCAAAGACGATATTCCCGATTACTAACCAAGGAAGCAAAAGAGCAAAGAAGCAAGCACAGGGAATTCCCATGACCTTTGATGTTGCCAAAATCCGCGCCGATTTTCCCATTCTCCAGCGTGAAGTGCGCCCCGGCGTGCCGCTGGTATATCTCGATTCGACCGCTACGGCTCAAAAACCACTGGCCGTTATCCAGGCGATGGACAATTACTACCGCCGCGCCAACGCCAACATCCATCGCGGAGTCCACACCCTGGCCGAGGAGGCCACCGCGCTCTATGAAGGCGCGCGTGAGAAAATCGCCAAATTTATCAACGCGCCTGCCTCGAAGCAGGTCGTTTACACCCGCAATACCACCGAATCCATCAACCTGGTGGCCTATTCCTGGGCGCGCACCAATCTCAAAGCGGGCGATTTGGTCATCCTGACCGAGATGGAACATCACAGCAACCTGGTTCCCTGGCATATTCTGGAGATGGAACGCGGCATCCGGCTGGAATTTATCCCCGTCACCGAAACTGGTCTGCTCGACCTGGACGGATACAAAAAACTGCTCGAACAAGGCCCCAAACTGGTCTCGTTTACGCACATGTCTAACGTCCTCGGCACCATCAACCCGGCGGCGGAAATCATCCGGTTGGCGCACCAGGCCGGGGCGCTGACGCTGGTCGATGGGGCGCAGTCGGTGCCCCATTTCGCGGTCGATGTCCAGGCGTTGGAGGTCGATTTCCTGGCGTTTTCGGCGCACAAGATGTGCGGCCCGACCGGGATTGGCGTATTGTACGGAAAGGCCAGCTTGCTCGAAGCCATGCCGCCCTTCCTCGGCGGCGGGGACATGATTCGGGAAGTCAAACTGCGCTCCTTCAAGCCAAACGCCCTGCCGCACAAGTTCGAGGCCGGCACGCCAGCCATCGCCGAAGCGGTCGGGGTTGGCGCGGCCTGCGATTACCTGACCTCGATTGGCATGGAGGATATCGCCGCGCACGAACACGAGATAACGGAATACGCCCTCGAGCGGCTGGAGGAAATCCCCGGCGTGAAACTGTTCGGCCCCGGGATACAGGATAAAGGCGGGGTGGCCGCGTTCACGCTTGAGGGAGTCCATCCCCACGATGTCGCCCAAATCCTCGACCAGGACGGCGTGGCCGTCCGCGCCGGTCATCACTGCGCCCAGCCGCTGCACGAGAAATTCCACATCCCGGCCACCTCGCGCGCCTCCTTCTACCTGTACTCTATGAAAGATGAAGTTGACCGGCTGGTGAATGGGCTTCACAAAGTCAAGAAATATTTTGGATAACCTGGCACTGAACACTGGTTACTGAACACTGGTTACTGAAATGGACGACCTCTACCGCGAAGTTATCATCGAACACTACAAAAACCCCGGCTACCGGGGCTGCCTCGACCCGCACGATTACGCCTTTGCCGACAGCAACCCGCTGTGCGGCGACCATATCGAGATTACCCTGCGCGTCGATGGCGAGAATAAAATCAGCGAGGCCGCCTTCCAGGGGCATGGCTGCGCCATTTCGCAGGCCTCCGCCGATTTGCTGCTCGAATCCATCATTGGAAAATCGCTCGAGGAAGTCAGGCGCCTCGACAAAGAATACGTTCTCGATATGCTTGGCCTCGACCTCGGCCCGGTGCGCCTGAAGTGCGCCCTGCTGTCGCTCAAAGTGCTTAAGGCCGGCGTCTACGGCCTGGGCGAAGCCCCCGACTCACTTGTGGAATGAAACCAGCCCTCCAGGCGCGCTTGTTGGCCGCGCTCGAACTTGCCTTGCTTGCCAGCCTGGTGCTGGCTGTCCTGCTCCCGTATTCCCCGGCTCAACGACCCGTCCCAAGCCGCGATTCGGGAGTTTTTTCATACATCGGCTGGCGCATTACCCAAGGCGACCTGCCTTACCGCGATATTTGGGACCACAAAGCCCCGGTTATTTTCTATCTCGACGCGCTTGGCCTGCTCCTAACCCCGGATTCAAGTTGGGGAATCTGGCTGGTGGAGTTTGCTGCCCTCTGGCTGGCTGCCGCGCTGGGATATTTCCTCCTCAAACAGCTTTTCGACGGCCTGACTGCCGCCGTGCTCTCGTTCATCTGGCTGTGTTCTGGCTTTTACCTGCTCGCTGGGGGCAATCTGACGACCGAATACGCCCTCCCCATGCAGTTTGCCGCGCTGTGGCTGTTTTACCGCGCCGAAAACGCGACCCATTACGAAGCGCCCTCCGCCGCTTTGAGCCGGGGGGACTGGTGGCGCGGCCTGGCCCTGGGCGCTGTGACCGCGCTGTTATTTTTCACCCGTCAAAATGCGATTGCCATCCCCGTTGCGATAGGCGTTTACCTGCTCGCCAGCCGCCTTGCGCGTGGAAATGCCCGCCAATTGTGGCGCGAGGCCTGGCCCATCCTGGCGGGTGGGCTGTTGGTCACGGCCTTCATCGTTGGCTTTTTCGCCCTACAGGGTGCCTTACGCGACTTTTGGTACCAGGCTTTCTTATATAACTTTATCTATGTCGATGCGCGCGAGAACAGCCAGCGCTTTGCGGCCTTGTTTAGCTCCATGAACAACCTGTCCAATCTGGGATTGGCGCAGGTCGCGGTACTGGGCTGGGTGGCCGGGCTGGGCTTACTTCTGTTCAAGGGTGAGCGCATTCCCGCCGCGCAGCGTTCCGTTTGGTGGGTTGCCATCCTGGCCCTGCCGCTCGAACTGTACCTGGCCAGCCTGGGAGGCCGCCCGCGCGTGCCATACTTCCTCAGCCTGTTGCCGGTTTTTGCCATCTGCGGCGGGATACTGGTTCACCTGGCGTTCGAGTCACTCGTGCGGGACTTACCGCGCCTGGTCACTGCCGGGTTGACGGTGATTCTCTTTGGCGGCCTGTGGCTGACCTTTCACAACGATTACAATAACATCAGTGCGGGGGCGGCAGATTATGACCCGCAGGAATTGGTGACATATATCCAGCAGAATACCACGCCTGATGAAACTGTCTTGATGTGGGGCGCAGAGACAGCCTATAACTTTGCCGCCCGCCGCCGCAGTCCGGCGCGCTTTGTGTACCAATACCCGCTTTACCGCTCGGATTATGCCAATAAGGAAAACGTGACTGAATTCCTGACCGACTTGGAAGAGAATCCGCCGCGCCTGATTATCACTATCTCTGGCGACAGCCTGTCTGATATCCGCTTTGGCTTCCGCGACCACCAGATTGGCGGTCAAATGCAGAGAATCAAATCTCACTATAACGAGCCGATTGTGCTTGGCAATTGGCTCATCTACACGCGCATCGACCCATAGGAGAGAAAATGTTCAACTACACCTACTTCGACGACTCGCAGGCAGAGTTTTACGAAATCGGTCCGGCTGACTTGCCCAACGGCGAGCGATTATTTGTCGAAATTGGCGATAAACCGATTGTGGTCTTTAACATCGCCGGGCAATATTTTGCGATTGGCGATGTCTGCACCCACGATGACGGCCCGCTCGGCGATGGCGACCTGGAAGACTACAACATCGTCTGCCCCCGGCATGGCGCGGAATTCGACATTCGCACCGGCAAGGTGATGATGATGCCGGCCGTTGTCGATATCCCGGCCTACCCGGTGCGGATTCAGGATGGGAATTTATTCGTGGGAATTCCAAAAGAGTGACTGAATAAGAACCGTCCCGAAGGTTTTCAGCAACCTTCGGGACGGTTTCGTTTTTACCAATCCCCGGCGCAGCCGATAAAGTATGGACTGGTGAGCGTTTCTGTTCGCGCCCGGCGCAGCTCAACCAACTGGCGGATATGCAGCCCGTCGTGCGCGACCCACGAGGCGAACATATCCGCCGCTTTCATCGTCGCCCCCCAGGGAGCGGTGGCGGATTGTTCCCAATCGGGATTCTCCAGCCCGCGCAGCCAGGCCAGCGATTTCTGGCGCTCCTCCAGCCATTGGCGGCGCATTTCATCGAAGTCGCGGCTGTTATAGTTGCGTTCCGTGACCCATTCCGCCGGGCGGATGGGCGGTCAGGAGTCGATGGGGCGGCGCAGGAGAATGTCGAGACGCTGGCGAAAATCTTCGCGCTCCTCGTCGTACAGGCAGCACAGCGCCTCCAGGATCGACCAGGTTTCCGGCGTCGGCTGGAAGCGCGCTTCTTCAGCGGAAACGCCTTCCAGCAGGGCAGTGACCATCCCCATACCTAATTCCAGTTCGCGGGTCAATTTTCCAGCGTCCATTGTTCGCCTACTTCCCAAACGTTCCGACAATCCGCAGGATATCGAACCCCTCGGCAAAGGGGACTTCGGCCAGCGCGCCGTGCCGCACCATGATGGAGCGGGTCAGTTCGTTGTTGAAGTAATATTTGTCGCGGTAGGTTTCGTACTGCGAAAGGGCCTCGATTTTTTTGTTGACGCTTTCCTCGCTGACCTCGACCAGGAAGTGCGGGAAAAAGCCATAGGAGGAGCGCACCACGTCGAAACCCAGCACGGTGATGCCGCGAAAGGCGCGCAGGGCTTCAGCGGTGATGGTGTTGTGGTCCTGGTGGATGTCGGCCTGCGAGTGGACAAATATCAAATCCGGGCTGAACTCGCGGCGCAATTTCAGGAAGTATTCCAGGATTTCCTGGCGGGCATCGGGGAAGATACGGGTCGTAAACGGTCCCAGCACCACGCTTTCGCGTTTCACGCCCAAGACATCCATGCTGCGATGGTGTTCCTCGACCAGGCTGGTGAGGAGCGGGTTTTTCTGGTTGTCGGAGAGCGTGACGCACAAGAGGTCGGTCTGCGGCGCAATCTGGTGAATCAATGCCCCGCAGCCCAGTTCGATGTCGTCCGGGTGCGCGCCGATGAAGAGGACGCGTTTGCCGTAGAAATTCATTCGATTCTCCAAAACAAAACACGCAACACGAATCAACGTATTGCGTGTTTCGTAAAAACCTTACTTTGTGGCTAAAATGCCGCCGACCACTTTGGTCATCACCAGTTTGCCATCGCGCTCGAGCCAGCGCGTGGCAACGGATTCGATGTTGCGCAGGATTTCTGCGTACTCTTCCTTGGTGTTGAACATGCTCGTCCACAGTTTGCGGTCTTCGCTCAGCGAGGCGCGGACGTAATCCATGAAAGGGCTAACTTCGGGGAAAGTGAGCGGGTTCTCGAAGGTCAGCAGTTCGGTTTTGGCGAAAAGGCTGCTGATGGTGTCGAAGATTTCGCCCTTGAAGCGGCTGGAGCCGGGCATGGGCGGAATCGGTTTGCCCGTGGCTTCTTTGATGATATCATAAAACATCTTTTTGTTTTCGGGCAGCGGGCCGGTCACGAACAGGCGTCCGCCCGGCTTCGTGACTCGGTGGGCTTCGCCAAAGGTGAATTTCAGGTCCGCGGCGTAGTAAATCGCAAAAGCGCTCGAAACCAGGTCGAAGGCGTTGTCGGCAAAGTTGAAGGGTTTGTTGAAATCCAGGAACTGGAAATCGATATTTTTATCGCCGCGTTCGGCCAGTTTGGCGCGGGCTTTTTCGAGCAGTTCTTCCGAAAAATCGCCGCCGATGATTTCAGCCTGGCCCTTCGTGTGGTCGCTGTACAGGAAGCACTGTTTGCCTGCCCCACAGCCTACGTCTAAAATTTTGAATCCCGGCTTGGGGTCGAGGACTTCGGCGTTCCATTGGTCGATGTTGCGCGCGCCGTAGGTTTCATGGATGTAGATGCGCATCAACAAGTCTTTGCTGGTTTCCTGGTAGTTAATTTCCATTTTTCTCTCCTTATGATGTGGCGTACAGGTTTTGCGATTATACCCAATTCCGTTTCAAAATTCAACGGCTGAATTTTACCAGCAATTCTCAATTTGGTTTCAAAGCGTCCCGAAGGCTTCGCCGCGAGCGCTCAGCCGAGCGGTTTCTCAAAATCACGCAAATTGCGCTCGAAAAACCTTCGGGACGTTCGCCTGGCAATTTATATTGAGAATTGCTGGAATTTTGCGCTTTGCCTTGCCGGAACCGTTCACAGGACGTACAATGGATATACAGGATATATCCTATGTCCACGAAAATCTTGGTTTCGCTCCCGCAGGAATTTTTGGACGAGGTCGACCAATTGGCCGCCGAAGAACATCGCTCGCGCAGCGAACTTATCCGCGAGGCCTTGCGCGCCTATCTCGAAGCCCGCCAGGCGCGCAAACTGCAACTGAAACGAATGACCGAACAACCGCCCCTGCTGGAAAATTTGCCCGCTGAATCCAACCATCAGTAGTTTGACCATGTCATCTTTCGATGATTGGTCAAAATTCTTCACATCGACGGCGGCGCGCAAGGCAGAACGGAAAAATAAAATTTCTGTCGTGTTTCATCGTTACCTTCGTGGTAAAAACAAGCCGCCAGACCCTAACCCGGACAAGCCGGAAAAGACAACCTTTAACCACGACGGCAACAACGGGGCACTACGGAAAATCTTAAATGCTCTTACGTCGTGTTCCGGCGTTACCTTCGTGGTCCATTTCTTGCTTTTTGCGCAAGAATTTCACTGATATTAATGTGACATTGTCAAATTAGAACCCCTCTGGAGTATCACATGGCCTCTAAATCCATCATCCAATCCGTCAAAGGCACGCGCGAATTCTATCCCGAGGAGATGGCGCAGCGCAACTTCATCTACGAAAAAGCCCGCCAGGCCTCCCAAACCTTCGGCTACCAGGAATGGGACGCGCCCTTCCTCGAAACCATCGAACTGTACGCCGCCAAATCGGGCGAGGAACTGGTCAAAGAGCAGTCTTTCGTCTTCCCCGACCGGGGCGGCGACCTGATTACCCTGCGCCCCGAGCTGACTCCCTCGCTGGCGCGCATGATTGCCCAGAAACAGGGCGAACTGGCTTTTCCCGTCCGCTGGTGGTCGTTTGGCCCCTTCTGGCGCTACGAGCGGCCCCAACGCGGACGCTCGCGCGAATTCTTCCAGTGGAATGTGGATATGTTGGGAGTCAACTCGCCCGAGGCGGATGCCGAACTCATCGCCGTTGCCGCCACCTTCCTGAAAATGGCCGGACTCACGCCGGGGCAGGCCGCCATTTTCGTCAACAACCGCCGCCTGATGGATTCCCAATTCGACGCCCTCGGCGTGCCGCTCGAAAAGCGGCTGGATGTCTCGAACGCGGTCGACCGCCGCTCGAAAATGGAGCCCGCCAGGTGGGATGAATACGTGCTGGAACTCGGTCTCAGCCAGGAGCAGCTTACTGGTCTGAAGCAGATTCTCAGCGACTATGAACTCTGGCAGAAATCCGACGAGTTGGCGCGGCTGTTCAAGGCGCTCGAGGCGCTGGGGGTCAAGGAATACGTCAAATTCGACCCGAACATCATGCGCGGCCTGCTCTACTATACCGGGACGGTCTTCGAGGCCTTCGACGTGTCCGGCTCGGTGCGGCGCGCCATCCTGGGCGGCGGACGTTACGACAACCTGCTGCGCGACGTGGGCGGCGACCCGCTCTCAGGCGTTGGCTTTGCGATGGGGGATGTCGTCGTCGGAATCATCCTCAAGGAAAAGGGACTGATTCCGCCCTTCGTGCCGACCCCGGCCCCGGTGATGGTCACCATTTTCGACGAATCGCTCTGGCTGGAGAGTTATTCCCTCGCCGCCGAATTGCGCGCCGCCGGAATCAAAGTCACCAGTTACCCCGAACCAGCCAAACTGCCCAAGCAATTCAAATTCGCCGACCGGATGGGTGCCAGGGTAACTCTCGTCATCGGCCCGGATGAAGCCGCCGCCAGGAAAGTGACCGTCAAAAACCTGGCCACTTCGACCCAGGAGACGGTTGACCGCGCCGAAGTCGTCAAAGTCGTCCGTAAAATTCTTGATATCGCCTAATCTCCTGGTATCTCACGCCAAAGAGGGGCGTTTTGTGATGTTAATTTCGGAGTAAAAGGTCATAATATATCCGTGACGATGGTCACTTGTGAAAAACTTCATATTCCATAGAATATGGTATATCCAGGTGAAAATTACCTTTTTTATAGAAGAGGACAACATGCAAATTACCCGTCAGGCCGATTACGCCATCCGCGCTGTTTTGTACATCTCCAAATTGGGACCGAACCAGCGCGCTGCCACCAGCCAGATTGCGCAGGAGCAGCACATCCCGCCCTCCTTCCTGGCGAAGATTATTTCGCAGTTGTCGATTGCCGGTCTGCTCCAGACCTCGCGCGGCGCGCGCGGCGGCGTGACGCTGGCCCGCGCGCCCGAAGAAATTACCCTGTTGGAAGTGGTCGAAGCCATCGATGGGCCGATTGCCCTGAACGAGTGCGTCAATGACACGGATGCCTGTACGTTTGGTGATGAATGTCCGCTGCGCCCCATTTGGTGCGATGCGCAGGAAGACCTGGTGAAGCGTCTGAAGGCGACGAATTTTGCCCAGTTTGTTTCCATGAATTAAAAACGCTTATCCCGCTGGGACAAGCCGGTTGTCTGGAGGGAGACGCCACTGAGAAGCCCCTGTCTCTGCCCGACAGGGGCTTTATTCGAGGAGGCCTGCATGAAGAGCAAGAATTTGAAGTTGATTGTGGCGATAGAAATTGGCTTGATTGTGTGCCTGTGCCTGTGCGGTATCGGAGGAATAGCCTACTACTCAGGCAATTTGCCAGCGACGGAGGCAGGCGGCCAGCCGCCCACCCAGCCAGTGGCAGAAGCGACAGCCACCCCACAGCCCACCGAAACACCCATCCCCGTCTTGCTTGGCACGGAACTGGAGCCGCTGCCAGATGGCGCAAGCAAGTTCACCGACCTGGATGGCGGCTTCGAAATGGACATCCCTGCCGGTTGGCTGGCGGTGAGGGCTGATAATAACGATGAAATCAACGCAGCGCTGGTGGGCGAAGGCGCGAAAAATCAGATGTTGTTCGACCA
>DAOTZM010000264.1:0-12727 GCA_034434035.1 Anaerolineales bacterium | reverse complement strand
AATGTTAATCGTAATACCGCGCGCTTTTTCTTCCGGCGCATTGTCAATCTGGTCATACGCCTTGAATTCCGCCTGACCCATCATCGCCGCCACTTTCGTAATGGCCGCCGTCAGGGTTGTCTTGCCGTGGTCGATGTGACCCATCGTCCCCACGTTCAGGTGCGGTTTGCTGCGGTCAAATTTCTGCTTCGCCATGTTTCACTCTCCTTGACAAAAAAAAATGAACAGAGTGCATATTCAGCAACTGAGCCCTCAATGGGATTTGAACCCATGACCCCAGTCTTACCAAGACTGTGCTCTACCGACTGAGCTATGAGGGCGTATCGTGCTGCCCGGACAAACCGGGAAGGTGGGCAGTGAAGGATTCGAACCTCCGAAGGCGTCTGCCAGCTGATTTACAGTCAGCCCCCTTTGGCCACTTGGGTAACTGCCCACGATTAAATTGTTTGAGCCGTTGCTGGCTCGAGTTCGGGGTCACAAGCGGCCCCGAACGCCAACCAACAAAGGAGCCGACGATGGGAATCGAACCCATAACCGCCCGCTTACAAGGCGGGTGCTCTGCCGATTGAGCTACGTCGGCGTAGGCTGCCCCGCGTTAAGCGGGGCAATTATACCAAAGGCTGCCCGCCGCAACAAGGGATTTTGGATGGAACTTCCAAGCCTGGGCATTGTTCATTCAGCAAAATCAGGCTGGCACCCAACCCAAACGGACGCAGAGTCTATCAGGATTTGAGGGAAGCGTCAAGCCCGGCATGTTATAATTTGCGCAATCTCACCCAGGAGGTACAAAAATGCTGAATATCGAGGTGACATACTGCGCAGTTTGACATTATACAGACCGGGCCGTGAGCCTGGCAGATGAACTGCTAAAAAATTACGAACCGGAAATCGAATCCCTGACCCTTATCCCTTCGGATGGGGGTAAATTTGAAGTCGTTGTCAATAACAAGTTGATTTATTCGAAACTCCAGACCCGGCGGCATGCCGAAGCAGGCGAAGTGGCCGGGTTGGTCGACAAATTCTTACATTCGTGAGGCAAAATGGCAAAACGAGGCCGCGTTTTTTCGGGCGCCCGCCCCACCGGGCGGCAGCATCTTGGAAACTATCTGGGAGCGATGAAAAATTATGTTGCGCTCCAGGATGAATACAACTGCGTTTACTGCATCGTAGACGTTCACGCGCTGACCACCGTGGAGACGACCAGGGACCTGGTCAACAACACCTACGATATGGCGCTCGACTGGCTGGCTGCCGGAATCCGCCCGGAGGAGTCGATTGTCTTTGTCCAGAGCCACGTTCCGCAGGTCATGGAACTGCACACCTACCTTTCGATGGTCACGCCGCTTGGTAAACTGACCGACCTGCCTACCTTCAAGGAAAAAATCCGCGAAAACCCGGATAACGTGAACTATGGCCTGGTTGGATACCCCGTCCTGATGACCGCCGACATTGTGCTGTATCGCTCGGATGTCGTACCGGTCGGCGTGGACCAGGCCCCGCACCTGGAGTTTGCGCGCGAAACCGTGCGCTCCTTCAACTACCGCTATGGCGCGCCCGTTCTCAAAGAGCCGCAGATGAAAAATACTGAGATTCCCAAAGTGTTGGGAATCGACGGTCAGCAGAAAATGGGCAAGAGCCTGAACAACCACATCGAACTGGCCTCCACCCCCGATGAAACCCGCCAGCGCGTCATGCAAATGGTGACCGACCCGCAGCGCAAGATGCGCACCGACCCGGGCAATCCCGAGGTCTGCAATGTTTTCTCGATGCACAAGGTCTTTTCCCCAGCAGAAGAAGTAGAGATGGTTAACGTAGAATGCCGCCGGGCAGGCATCGGCTGCGTAGATTGTAAAAAACGATTCGCCGAGAACCTGAACAAACACCTGGAACCGTTCCGAGAAAAACGCGCCGAAATTGGCAAGAATCCCGATACCGTCTGGGATGTGCTGCACGACGGCGGCAAACGCGCCCGCGCCATCGCCGAAGAGACGATGGTGGCCGTGCGCGAGGCGATTCAATTGCCCAAGTGAGCAAATGGGCAAATCCGCAAAGAAGCAAGAGAGCAAGCAAAACAGCAACAAAGCATATAGAGCAATAAAGCGGAACAATGTGCAAGCGTAGATGATGCGTAATTCGTAAACGGGTTACGCATCACGCGTTACGGAGGACTCCATGCGCGCCCTGGTGCAAAGGGTTAACTACGGGAAAGTCAGCGTCGAAGGTAAAACCAGCGCCGAGATTGGCCTGGGACTTGTGATTCTGCTTGGGGTGGGTCATCACGATACCGAAGAACAGGCCGCCTGGCTGGCCGACAAAATTGCCAACTTGCGGATTTTCGAGGATGCGGAAGGGAAGATGAATCTTTCCGTCAAGGAGGTGGGCGGGGAGGCAATTGTCGTCAGCCAGTTCACGCTGTATGCCGATGCCCAAAAGGGCCGCCGCCCCTCGTTCACCGATGCCGCCCTGCCCGACCTGGCCCGCCCGCTGGTGGAGCGTTTCGCGGCTCTGTTGCGCGCGCAGGGCATCCCAACAGGGGAGGGTATCTTCGGAGCCGAAATGGTGGTCGAAATCCACAACGACGGTCCGGTAACTATCTGGCTGGAGCGGTAACGCCGGACGGACAGACCGGCAGCGCGCATCCTGTTACGAAATGAACAGCAAACGGCAGGCAGATGCGGGTAAAATCGAAACATGCCGACCTCCGCCAACCGACGCTTGGAAACTGCCTGCGAGGCGCTCAAACACTACGAGATAAAGCCCACGCTGGTGACGTTCCTGCAACACAGCGAAAACGTGACCTTCCGCGTGGACTGTCCTGATGCCTCTTTCCTGCTGCGCCTGCACAGCCCGCGCACAGAGTCCTTTGGCAAGGATGGACTGGACAGACAGGTCGTCAATTCAGAAATGCTCTGGCTGGAGGCCTTGCGCCGGGAGGATTTGCCCGTCCCCGCGCCGGTCAAGAACAAAGCAGGGGGCTATGTTTCGAAGGTGTCAGGTGTCAACGCCACCCTGCTGGCCTGGCAGGAGGGCAGCCTGCTGACACGCGAGATGGAAAGCGAACAGACCGCCGCGCAAATCGGGAACCTGGTCGGCAGGATTCACGCGCACGCTCGGCGCTGGCAGACTCCAGCCGGGTTTTTGCGTCCCCAACGAGATTCGGCCTACTTCCAAAACGCGCTCCTCTCCCTTCGCCCGGCGATACAGGATGGGCGCATTTCCTATCCTGACTACAAAGCGCTCGAAACTTCGCTTGAATTATTGGGGGAAGAAACCAGCCGCCTGCTGCGCGCGCCTCACACCTGGGGACTCTTGCACGGCGACCTGCATCGGGGCAATTTTCTGTTCCACGAGGGGCAGATTCGCCTCATCGATTTTTCGATGTGCGCTTTTGGGCATTTCGCCTACGACCTGGCAACCTGTCTTTCCAATGTGCGGACGGCGCTCCACCCGATTTTCCTGGAGCAGTATACGCAATTTGCCCCGCTCCCGCCGGGATACGAGCGCGCGTTGGAAGGATATTTCCTGGCGAGTTATATTGCCACATTTTCTTTTTGGATTTCTGACATCAAATCGCAGGAAACCCTCATCCAGCGCGTCTCTTATATCTCCCGCGAATATGCCGCGCGGTTCAATCGCGGCGAACCATTCTGGTTCACATAAGCGTCCCTCGCCACAGGACCGCATCGACCTGCACCGCCAGCGCGCCCGCCGCCAGCATCGCGCTGGCGTTTTCTTTGGAATACACCCCGCCCCCGCCAATCAACGGAATTCCAACGCGGGCCGCCTCGCGCACCAGCAGCAGGGACTGGGCAAATAACGCCGGCCCAAACAACCGGCCCGAAACCAGCCTTCCGTCATTGGCGGCGAGCGCACCCCTTGGCGCGGCCAGGCTGACCGCCTCGGCCCCGGCAGCCAACACCTGCGGCCCCAGGCGCAGCACCTGCTCCCAGGGCAGGTTGACTATCAACGGCAGTTCCCCCGCCGACATTTCCACCGCCAGAATAATGATGTCATCGGCCAGCAGCGGGGCAAAGCCCAACTCCACTGCCATCACATTTTCGACGTTTTCGAGTTGACGGGTCATGCGCTGGGTCTCTTCGGGGCGGTCGGCCATCAGGTGGACGATGACCGGCAGGCTGGCGCGCGCCCATTTGGCGGCAACTTGTTTCAGCGTTTGGGAAAAGCCGGGGTTGGGCAGCCCGCTATGCAGCAGGAACCCGCCCGGGTGTTCGATTAAAGCCGGTTCAACCGCAGGACGGCGCGGGCGCAGGCTTAACGGATTGGTGACAAAGGCTCCAAACTCCCCCCAATTTAACGGAAAACGGGACTCAGGCGCGAAGCCGAGCGTCCCGGCGGCATTCATCAACGGCTTTTGGAAGTCCAATCCCCGCTTCGACATCTATCCCCATCCTATGCGCCGGACTGCGCTGGAGGCTGGCCAGTCGGCGGGTTGAGCGACGCAGTGCGGGCGCGCAGTTCGGCAACCATCAGCATCTGCTTTTTATTGAATATCACCGTATCAACGCGCATCACAAGTTGCGGATTGGGCGCAAAGGTCAGGACTGCTTCGGTCAGCGGGATGTAATCTTCAGGCCGCATGGTGAACCCCTTACGCGGGTCCATGCGCTCGGTCTGGTGGATGACGCCCTGGATTTGAAACTGCGGCACCAGCACCACCACGTCGAAAGCCAGCCGGTTGGCCTTGCGAAAAATGCTCTTGTGCGTCAGGTCGCGCTGGATGGGAATAGCCAGGGTGATAGCGCTCTTTTCGACGCGCGCCTTTGCCATGCGGACAGGGGGCGCTTTTCCCAATGTATGCAGGCTGGCGGCCTGGGCGCCGAGCAAGACCAGGCCCTGTTCGTTTTTCAGGTTCAGGACATCCGTCAAGCGTTCCCCGTCGTTTTCAATCTGACCGCGAATGACATAATCCGTTGTAAATAACTGGACTTCGATTGGCATACCAGGCTCCACACGGAAATCGAATCGGTTAAACCATCTTACCATCGGCAAATCGGCGAGTCAATTACACGTTTCTGACGGTTTGCGCGCCGATGGTAAAATGTACCGCGATGAGCGACTTCACCTCCTACCAATCTCCCTTTTCCTGGCGCTATGGCAGCCCGGTCATGCGCCAGACCTGGTCCGAACAGCGCAAACGCCTGCTGTGGCGCAAAATTTGGGTTGCGCTGGCTGAAGTCCAGGCCGAATATGGCCTCGTCCGCCCGGAACAGACCGCCGACCTGCGCGCCCACGCCGAAGAAATCGACCTGCCGCGCGCGCTCGAAATCGAGGCCGAAATCCACCATGACCTGATGGCCGAGGTGCGCGTCTTTGCCGAGCAGGCCCAAATGGGCGGCGGCATCATCCACTTTGGCGCGACATCGATGGATGTGGAGGACAACGCCGATGCCCTGCGGCTGCGCGAAAGCCTCGACCTGACCCTCGATGGGTTGCGCGAACTGCTCCGCACGCTGAATCGGCATCTGGTGGAGCAAGCCGATACCCCGCTGATAGCGTTTACCCACATCCAGCCCGCCGAACCGTCCACGCTCGGCTACCGCCTGGCCCAATATGCCCAGGATTTGCTGGAGGATTACCAAACGCTGAAAGCCATCCGGGAAACCATTCGCGGCAAAGGCTTCAAGGGCGCGGTGGGGACTTCGGCCAGTTACGCCGAACTGCTCGGCGCGGAAAATGTGGCGGCTTTCGAGCAGAAACTCTCCGAAAAACTGAACCTGCCCTTTTACCCGGTCGCCACCCAGACCTACCCGCGCAAACAGGATTACACCGTGCTTTCGGCGCTGGCCGGGCTGGCCCAATCGCTCTACAAAATGGCCTTCGACCTGCGCCTGCTTCAATCCCCGCCGATTGGCGAATTGAGCGAACCGTTTGGCAGCAAACAGGTCGGCTCCTCGGCCATGCCCTTCAAGCGCAACCCGATTCGCGCCGAAAAAATCGACTCTTTGGGACGTTACCTGGCCCAACTGCCGCGCGTCGCCTGGGACAACGCCGCCCACAGCCTGCTGGAACGCACCCTCGACGACTCGGCCAACCGCCGCGCCATCCTGCCGGAATCCTTCCTCGCCGCCGATGAAATGCTCCAAACCCTGCGAGGAATCGTGGCCGGATTGCGCGTCAACGACCAGGCTATCCGGCGCAATCTCGATATTTATGGGCCGTTCGCTGCCACCGAGCGGGTACTGATGGCCGCCGTGCGGGCCGGGGCCAGCCGCCAGGAAATGCACGAAACCATCCGCGCGCAATCGATGACCGCCTGGGAATCCATTCGGAACGGTGAACCCAACCCACTGGTCGAAAATCTCTCGAAGGACCCGGCCATCCTGGAATTTTTATCCCCTCAACAGGTGCGCGCGTTGATGGATTACGCCCATCACATCGGCAATGCCCCTCGAAAGGCCAGGGAAATGGCAAACGCCATCGAACAAGAGATGATGAATTAACGAAGCAGTAAAAAAGGTGTGGAAGATTCTGTCCACACCTTTTCGTTTTGTGCTACTATTAACAAACACAAGGTTGACCATTGCGCGCCAGGAGCGCCCAAACGGGTAATTTGCCGGTGAGAATCCCGGTTATAGAATGACCCGGCGGCTGAAAAATGCCTTTTGACTGTAAAAATGATGAAAAAAGGCATTAGATTCTGCCCGCAAAATTCTGTATCCTGATTGCAAATCTAAATTGTCTGACAAATTCGCGCCCTGACCCGCGCAGTGACAGAAAGGAGGCCGCCCAAACCGTTCGATAATTGGTTGTATGCAAATTCCACATTCCTGAACACTCACAAATCCCGGAGGAGTATCACAATGCAAAAGAAACTGTTTCGCCTTACCATGTTGATGATGGTCTTCGCGCTGATACTGGCAGCCTGTGGAACGCAGCCCACTGCCCAACCAGCCGCCCCCCAGGCTGAAGACAACACCCAGGCCCAACCGGCAGTCCCCGCCGCTCCCGCTGCCGCAGCCGACAAACTCAAAGCCTGCTTCATCTACGTCGGCCCGATTGGCGATATCGGCTGGACGAACGCCCATGATGTTGGCCGCCGCTATGTAGACGACAAATACGACTGGCTGGAGACCGCTTACGCCGAATCGGTGCCCGAGTCGGATTCGGAGCGTTTCATCGACCGCTTCGTGGTGGAAGAGAAATGCAAAGTTGTTTTCACAACTTCCTTTGGCTTCATGGATGCCACCCTGGCCGCCGCGCAGAAATATCCCGATAACTATTTCTTCCACATTTCAGGTTACAAGCGCGCCCCCAACATGGGCACCATCATGGCCGACTTCTATCAGTTGTATTACCTGAACGGCCTGATGGCCGGCGCGTTGACCAAATCTGGCAAGGTCGGTTACGTTGCCGCGCACCCAATTCCTGAACTGGTGCGCCACATCAACGCCTTTACCATCGGCGTGCGGGAAGCCAATCCCGAAGCCACCGTCGAAGTGAACTGGATTTTCGCCTGGTATGACCCCGCCAAGGCGCGTGAAGCGGCGGAAGCCCTCATCGCCAACGGCGTGGACGTGCTGGCCTTCACCGAAGACACCGCCACCGTCGTCCAGGTCGCCGAAGAATACACCGCCAAGGGACAACCGGTCTACTCGTTCGGTCACTACAGCCCGATGGCGCAATTTGGCCCCAACTCCCTGGTCAGTGGTCAACTGGTTGACTGGGGTCTTCTGTACGAAGACGTACTGACCAAGATTCACCTGGGCATCTACACCACCAAGAACCTTGAAAACGTAGACTACTGGGGTCTCTTGAGCGGCTACCCGAACATGGGCGGGCCCGCTTCGGTGGCGCTGGGCGGGAAATTTGGCGAGCCGATTAACCCCGTCTTCGAGTCGCAACTCAAGGCCAAGAAATTGAACGACCCTTTGCTGGGTGAAATCAGCGTGTACGACCTGGTGTTCAAGCGCATCGAGCAGATGAAAGACGCTGCGGTCTTGTTCGACCCCTTCACCGGCCCCATCAACAACCAGGAAGGCGCACTCAAAATCCAGCCCGGACAGCGCCTGACGGTCTTTGAATTGAATACGATTGACTGGTTCATCGAAGGCGTCATCGGCAACGCCAATCCGTAAGCAAATTGCGTCCCCGTTTCTTTTGGGTGGGAGGCAGGGTTGCCCCCACCCAATTTGTAGAACAAAAAACGTCCCAAAGGTTATATCAAGAAATTCTGGGCTGGTTCGAGAACCTTTGGGACGTTTTCTGCTGATAACCAACATCCAATTTTCCTCTTGGAGGCAGGCATGACATCCGCTGTGCCGGAAAATAACCTCACCGTCGCCCTGCGCGGAATCGTCAAACGTTTTCCGGGCGTCACCGCCAACGACGGCGCCAACCTGGAAGTTCGCAGGGGCGAAATCCACGCCCTGCTTGGCGAAAACGGGGCCGGGAAAACATCCCTGATGAATGTCCTGTATGGCATCTATCACCCGGACGAAGGAGAAATCTGGGTGAATGGGCAGCATGTGACGATTTACTCGCCGCAGGACGCCATCCGGCTGGGCGTTGGCATGATTCACCAGCAATTCCGGCTGGTGCAAACCCACAGCGTAACCGAAAACGTTATCCTCGGGCTGCGGGAGGGGTTTTTCTTTCCCGAAAAAACAGCGCGTCCCCGTATCCTCGAACTGGCGGAAAAATACGGGCTGAAAGTAGACCCCGACGCGCGCATCTGGCAACTTTCAGCAGGGGAACAGCAGCGCGTCGAAATTCTCAAGGCGCTCTATCGCGGCGCAAACATTTTAATCATGGATGAGCCAACCTCCATGCTCACGCCAGGCGAAGCCATGGAACTCCTGCGCGTCCTGCGGCGCATGACCGCCGAAGGGCTGACCGTCATTTTCATCACCCACAAACTCGAAGAAGTGGTCGAAGTCAGCGACCGCGTCACCGTTATGCGGCAAGGCAAATCCATCGCCACGCTGGAGACCGCCAAAACAACCCAGGGCGAACTGGCCCAGTTGATGGTCGGGCGCGATGTCTTGTTCCACCTGGACAAAAAAGCGGTCGAGGCCGGGGCAGATGTACTCAAAGTTGAGGGACTGAACGCCCTGAGCGACAAAGGCCTCCCGGCCGTCGTCAGCCTGTCGCTGGAAGTCCGCGCCGGGGAAATTTTCGGGATTGCGGGCGTTTCGGGCAACGGACAGCGCGAACTGGTAGAAGCCATCACCGGGCTGCGGCCTGTTTCGGGCGGGCGAATCCTGGTCAACGGCGAAGACATCACCCAGGCTGCGCCGCGCGCCCGTATCGAACGCGGCATCGGCTTCGTGCCGGGCGAGCGCTGGATGGCGCTCATCCCCGGCATGAGTATTGCCGACAACATGATTCTGAAAAATTATGCCCGCCCGCCCATCGGCAACGGGCCATTCCTCGACCGGCAGGCGGTTGCCGCGTATACAGACGGACTCATCCGGGAATACGCCATCTCGACCCCTGACCGCCACACCCCCATCAAGCGGCTTTCGGGCGGCAACATCCAGCGCGCCCTGCTGGCAAGAGAGATTTCCGAGAAGCCCTCCCTGCTCATCGTCGCGCAGCCCACCAGCGGCCTGGACGTGGGCGCCACCGAAACCATCTGGAACCTGTTGCTGGAGGAACGCGCGCGCGGCGCGGCGGTCCTGCTCATTTCGGATGATTTGAAAGAGGCCCTCGCGGTGAGCGACCGCCTGGCAGTGATTTTCGAGGGCCAGATTATGGGACAGTTTGCGGCCCGCGAAGCCAGCCTGGAACAAATCGGCCTGATGATGGCCGGCGCCCTGCGCCAGCCAGTCGGTAATGAAACCTCCGCAGGAGAATCTGCATGAAACTCCCCCGCATCCGCTTCGAAAAAAGACTCTCCTCCCCACGCTGGCTGCCGGCGGCCTCACTGCTTGCAGGCCTGGCGCTCGCCATGCTGACCATCGCCATCATTTTTGCCGCGCTCGGCGTCAACCCGCTGGCAGCCTTCCAGCGCATTTTCCGGGGCGGGTTTGGCAGCGCGTATGGCTTACAGGAAACCATCACCAAAACCATCCCGCTCCTCCTGGCCGGGGTCGGGCTGACGCTGGCCTTCAAGGGACGCATGTACAACATCGGCGCGGAAGGGCAATTGCTGGTCGGGGCCATCTTCGCCACCGGCGTCTCGCGCCTGTTCCCCGACTGGCCGGCCTTCCTGCTGCTGCCGGCCATGTTCGTGGGCGGATTCGTGGGCGGCGCGCTATGGGCGGCCATCCCTGCCGTGCTGAAAACGCGCTTCCGGGTCGATGAAGTCTTGACCAGCCTGATGTTGGTCTACGTTGCCAACGAAGCCGTCAAATTCCTGGTCTATGGCCCCTGGCGCGGCTCGGACACGCGCGGATTCCCGATTACGGACGAATTTCCCGCCGCCGCGCACATTCCAACCCTGCTCGGCACGCGCATCCACTATCCCACCCTCATCATCGCCATCCTGCTGGCTATCCTGATTTACCTGCTGCTGACCCGCACCAAATTGGGATACGAAATCCGCGTAACGGGTGAAAACCCCGACGCTTCGCGCTACGCTGGCATGGATTACCAGAAAATCGCCCTGCTGGTCATGATTATCAGCGGCGGGCTGGCCGGGCTGGCTGGGATGGGAGAAGTGGCGGGCATTCACTTTCGCCTGCGCCCGCCCGAGGCCATCTCACCCGGCTACGGCTTCACCGCCATCATCGTGGCCTGGCTGGCGCGGCTCAATCCGCTGGCCGCCATCCTGACCGCTTTCCTGCTGGGCGGGCTGCTGGTGGGCGGCGACGCCATCCAGATTGCGCTCAACCTGCCCGCCGCCACCGTGCAGATTTTTAATGGCGTGATCTTGCTCTTCGTCATCGCTTCCGAATTATTCAATCAGTATAAACTTCGCCTGGAGGTGTAAGATGTTGGAATTTATCCTTGCCGCTGTGCGCGCCGCCATTCCAGCCGGAACACCCCTGCTCTATGGAACCCTGGGCGAAGTGTATGCCGAACGCTCCGGCGTTCTCAATCTCGGCGTAGAGGGAATGATGATTATGGGCGCGGTCTCCGGCTTTGCGGTCGCGCAAACGACCGGCAGCGCCGGGCTGGGCATCCTGGCGGCGGCGGTCGTCGGCGGGCTGCTGGCGCTCATCCATGCCTTTGCCAGCATCACCCTGCGCGTCAACCAGGTAGTCTCCGGCCTGGCGCTGACCATGCTGGGCCTGGGAATCAGCGGCATGATTGGCAAACGCTTCGTCGGGCAGCCGCTCACCGCCCGCTTGCAGCCCATCTACATTCCCGGCCTGAGCGACCTGCCCATCCTGGGTGACCTGCTGTTCAAGTTCGACATCATGGTTTACCTCAGCATCCTGCTCGTGCCGGTGCTATGGTTCGTTTTGTATAAAACCCGCATTGGCGTCACCCTGCGCTCGGTGGGAGAAAATCCATCCGCCGCCGACGCGCTCGGCGTCAACGTGACCTTCGTGCGCTACGCGGCGGTTGCCTTTGGCGGGATGATGGCCGGTATCGGCGGCTCGTACCTGTCCATCTCCTATGCCCCGGCCTGGATCGAAGGCATGACCGCCGGGGCCGGTTGGATTGTGGTGGCCCTGACCATCTTCGCCATCTGGGACCCGCCGCGCGCCCTGTTGGGAGCCTACCTGTTCGGCGGCGTGCGCGTGCTGCAATTCCGCCTGCAGCCGCTGGGAATCTCGCCCAACCTGCTCAACATGCTGCCCTTCCTGCTCACCATCCTGGTCTTGTGGCTCAGTTCGGGTCAGGCCGCCAAACGACGAATCGGCGCCCCCGCCGCGCTGATGACGGCTTACTCGCGCGAGGAGCGGTGAGGGAGCAGATTGAACAGCGGATGAACCCCGCTGGAAGGCGCGGGGCAAGTCATCGCAACCCGGCAAACTTCACTCTCTGAATATTGCCCTTCCGCACTCTCTACGCGCCAGGTTTCCTTTTCGATTTTGATTTCGACGCCTGTTCCACGTTCATCCAGCGCTTTCTGTACTCGGTCCTGGTAAGCGGGGTCACAGGCTTCGTTTTCGCAGGGGTAACGAACGAGCGAAGCGACCACCACTCGGAAGTTGGAAACGTCGAAGCCGGGCTGCGGAAGGTAAGCAGCGGCGGCGCACATCCGGCCTTTGCCGTTGTTTTCGCTGACATCAATGAAATACGCCCCCTGGCCGCCTGCGCGAGGTTTCACCACTTCCTGCATCCAATTGCCGTCCACTGCAACAGGCGGCAGGACAAATTCCAGCAAAGCCAATTCCCGTAGTTGGGCGGTCTTTCCATTGGAATCGTACAGCGTGCTATCCCCAATGCTCCATTCCCGGGGTTCGAGCAGGTCATAGCACAGGTCAACTACCAGTTTTTTTTGAATCCGCATCAACGCGCGGATTGCTTGCGCGGAAGACGATTCCGTGAACCGATTCGCTGTCGAACGTTGGATGGGTATGCTCGACGACGACCTCGCTTCCCCCCGCGCCTGCCGGGAGGCTGCTGGCAAATGCCTGGGTTTCCGCAAACGACGACCGAATCATCATGCCAGCCGCAAAGACAATCACAAAGGGAAGGAAAAACCACAATACGCTGCGTTTCTTTTATTCATGATTAACACCTCATATAGTTGTGAAATGGTAACTACCTACCCTCACCCTGCCCCTCTCCCAAAGGGAGAGGGAAACGGATACAAAAAGCGGATTTTTATGCCGAAAACGACAATTTCGTCCGAGATTTCTCCCCTCTC
>DAOTZM010000263.1:0-8309 GCA_034434035.1 Anaerolineales bacterium | reverse complement strand
GGTCACGCGCGAAAACGGGACATCCACAGCAAGATTAACCGGCCACCAGGGTTCGGGCAACCTGTTCTCGCTGGTACAGGCAAATGCTTTACTGATTATCCCAAGTGGGGTAAAATCTTGCCCGCCCGGAACCGAAGTAGACGCATGGATGCTGGAGACTTGACATGGATAAAAAATTGTACTGGGCGTCTGTCGCCCTGGCCGCGCTCGGCGCGCTGGTTTCAATTTACATGACCATTTATAAATGGACAGACAATAATACGATGTGCCTGGGCAGCGGCGATTGCGCTACTGTGAACGAGAGCGCATATTCGGAGGTGTTCGGAATTCCTGTGGCGCTGGTGGGCGTGGGTGGGTATCTTGTCATGCTGGCTGTGCTGGTGCTGGAAAAGTACGGGAAAAGCAAGTTTTTCAAGGAAAACGGCCCGCTGTCGGTTTTTGGCCTGGGGGTAGGCGGGTTTGGCTTCACGCTCTACCTGGTTTATGTTGAGGCGTTTATTCTTAAGGCGTGGTGTCCGTTTTGTGTTGCTTCGCAAGTCACGATGACCATCCTGTTTATTATCACCATTATTCGCCTGGTTCGCCAACCGGTGTAATCACGAGGAGGGATTTATGCCACGTATTCGCTGTCACTATAACGATTGCGTTTTCAATGATGAGGGATATTGTTCCGCTGCAGCAGTGGAGCTTGACCCCGACACCGGCTGCGCCACCTACTCCCCAACTGATGGGCCGGCAGCCAACGAAGACCAATGGGATGAAGAAGAAGAATTGGAAGAATGGGAAGATGAGGACGCAGACGATGATGACCTGTGGGCGGATGACGAAGAAGATGAGTTTTAGTTAGCCACGCATTGGCTCGAGGAAATCAACAGGGACGAAGCGGGTCGCTCCGTCCCTGTTTGCTTTAATTGCCTAACCCGGACAAGCCAGAAAATAAAAACCCATTGAACGTAATAGCGCATAACTTGATGCCGAGCGCATGGGGGCAGAGCGGGCACAGTTTGTCAGTGTGAGCGTAAACGTCGTTTCAATACATAATCCAGTATCACTGCAACAATAAACACCAATCCTTTAATGACCTGCTGATTGTAAGAAGGCACCTCCAACAAATTCAGGCCATTTGAAAGGATTCCCACAATAAAGGTCCCGGTGACGGTCCCCATGACCGACCCGGCGCCACCCAACAGGCTGGCGCCGCCCAGCACCGAGGCCGCAATCGCATCCAGTTCCAGGCCAATGCCGCTATTGGGTTGGGCCGACCACAGCCGGGCAGTCAACAGCAGGCCGGTCAGGCCTGCGCACAACGCGCTGATGATGTAGACGCCAAACTTCACTTTCGCGGGAGAAATCCCCGCCAGGCGCGAAGTCTCCTCGCCGCCACCCACTGCAAAGACGTAGTTCCCAAACAGGGAGCGGTGTAAAACCACAAAGGTCAGGAGCGCCACAAAGACCAGCACAAAGATTGGCACGGGAATTTTCCCCAGTTCACTGGCCCAAAATGTGAATTGCTCACCGAGCCCGGAAATCGGCTTGCCGTTGGTGTACACCAGTGTTAGACCGCGCGCCGCCGCCATCGTGGCGAGGGTCGCCACAAAAGGCGGGATGCGCCCCCAAACGATCATCGCGGCATTCACCGCCCCAACCAGCGCTGCAGCAGCCAGCGCCAACAACATGGCCGGGTAAGTTCCCAGGCCGTTGCGCGTGGCCAGCCCTGCCGCCAAAGCCCCGGTCAGCGCAGCCACCGACCCCACCGACAGGTCCACCCCGCCAGTGATCAGCGCAAACGTCATTCCGATGGCTGTTATTGCAATCATCGAAACTTGCAGGGCCACCGTCAGCAGGTTCGGGCCGGTCAAAAAGTCGGAGGAGAGCAGCGTCAGGGGGATAGCCACCACCAGCAGGATAATCAGGCCGCTATTTGCCCGGGCAAAGTTCAAAAAAGATTGTTTCATGGGTTATCCTGCCGCCAGTTGGCCGGTCGCAGCCTGCATAATGCGGTCCTGGGTGGCTTCAGCACGGCTGAATTCGGCCATCAGGCGGCCCTCGCGCATCACCAGTATCCGGTCGCTGACGCCCAAAATTTCGGGCAGTTCCGAAGAAATCATCAAAATCGCCATGCCTTTGGCGGCCAGCTCACTCATCAGCGTGTGGATTTCGGCCTTCGAGGCCACATCGATGCCGCGAGTGGGCTCGTCCAGTATCAAAACCTGCGGATTCACCGCCAGCCAGCGCGCCAGTATCACTTTTTGCTGGTTGCCGCCCGAAAGGTTGCGCGTTTTTTGCTCCAGGTGCGGCGTGCGGATGGTCAACTGCTTCACCGCGCCGCGCATCCAGCTATCCACCCTGGCATACAGGATAAATCCCAACTTTGCCAGCTGTTGGAACAGCAGCACCGATGCGTTGGAACGCACGCTCTGCCCCAGGAAAAGGCCCTGAGCCTTGCGGTCTTCCGTTACTAGGCCGATTCCCAGCCGGATCGCTTCCTGGGGGGAATGCAGGTGGACTGTCCGCCCTGCCAGTTTTATTTCGCCACGCTCAAGCCGGTCAGCTCCGAACAGGACCCGCGCCACCTCGGTGCGGCCCGAACCCACCAGCCCGGCCAATCCGACAATTTCCCCGCGCCGCAGTGTCAAACTGACATCCTGGACGCGCTTCCCGCTGCACAGTTCGCGCGCTTCCAGGATAATCTCGCCAATCTCGGCCTGGGTCTTGGGGAAGAAGTCTTTCAATTCACGCCCCACCATCATCTGCACCACCGCCTGGACGGTCAGTTCGCGGGTTGGGGCTGCTCCCACCAATTGTCCATCACGCATCACCGCCACCCGGTCTGAGAGATTGAAAATCTCCTCCATGCGGTGCGAGATGTAGATTAGCGTAACGCCTTTTTCGCGCAGGGAGCGCATCAGGCCAAACAAAATCTCGGATTCGCGCTCACTTAAGGCGCTGGTCGGCTCATCGAGGATTATCACACGTGACTGGAACGAAATCGCCTTGGCAATCTCCACCATTTGGCGCTGGGCAATCGAAAGATCAGAAATAAGTGCTGTCGCCGGGAAACCCAGCCCCAGTTGGTTGAGCAAATCACGGGCCTGGGCCACCATCCGAGTAGTGTCCACTAACAGTCCAGCCGCAAAGCGCGGCTCGCGTCCGAGAAAAATATTCTGCGCCACCGTCATTTGCGGAATTAGCGCCAGTTCCTGGTGAATCATGGCAATCCCCAGTTCTTGCGCGCGGCGCGGCGATGTGATGCTGACTTCCTCGCCATCCAGCCAGGTTTTTCCAGAATCAGCCGGGAAAGAACCGCTCAAGATGTTCATGAGCGTACTTTTCCCGGCGCCATTTTCCCCTGCCAGGGCCAGTATCTCGCCCGAATACGCTTCCAGGCTGACATCCTGCACAGCCAGCACGCCAGGGAAGGATTTGACAATGTGTTCCAGTTGGAGACGAGGTATGGTCATAGTTTTTGGAGGATGCCCCCGGCGCGTGGCCGGGGGCATAGAAAACGGTCGAATGACAACTTACTTGGTGACGAGCGAGAGCGGCACAGGGATGTTCTTTTCCACAGTTTCGCCGTTCAGGAACTTGATGGCGGCTTCCACGCCCAGGCGCCCGATTTCGGCGGGCTGCTGGGCAACGGTAGCAGCCAGTTTTCCATCTTTGACGGCGGCCACAGCATCATCCACTGCATCGAAACCAACGAAGATGATACCGGTGCGGCCAGCGGCTTCGGCAGCCTGGAGCGCGCCCAGTATCATTTCATCATTGTGAGCAAAAACACCAGCGATTTCAGGCTGGGCCTGGAGAATGTTCTCGAAGACACTCAGGCCTTCATCACGGTTGAAGTTGGCGGTCTGCTGGGCCACAATCTTGGCATCCTTGCAGCTGGCAGCCATGTAATCGTTGAAGCCCTGCCCACGGTCGCGGGCAGCAGAAGTACCGGCAATGCCTTGCAGTTCAACGACATTGCCTTTGCCGCCGATGGCCTTGCACAGGAATTCAGCGGCCATTTTGCCACCGGCCACGTTGTCAGACGCGACATGGGCCGCCACATCACCGCCATTCGCGCCACGATCCACGGTGAAGACCGGGATGCCGGCGGCATTGGCCTTCTGGATGGCAGGCACAACCGCGTCAGAGTCGGTTGGGTTGATTAGGATGGCATCAACCTTCTTGGTGATAAGGTCTTCAATCCCGGCGGTCATCTTGGCTGAGTCGTCCTGGGCATCCACGACGATCAGTTTGACGCCCGCAGCATCGGCAGCGGCCTGGGCGCCATCGCGCAGGGTGACGAAGAACGGGTTATTCAGCGTGGAAAGTACCAGGCCGATAGTCTTTTCAGCAGGCTGGGCGGGCTGTTCGGTGGCTGTGGCGGCGCTTCCACAAGCGGACAGCGCAATGGCAGCGAGCATCAGCAGGCTGAACAGGGGGGTAAAGCGTTTCATACTACTTCTCCTTTTCTGGAAATTGATTATCAACAGGGCCCAATCCCGGGCCCTGTGCCGAAGCCTATCTTGTATTGCGGTTGATGGCCTTGTAGAACAACAAGGCCAGGGCAATCACCGCGCCTTTGACCACCTGCTCCCACAATGGTGAAACATTCAGCAGGTTTAAGCCATTATTAAGCGTTTCAATCAACAACGTGCCGAGCAGCGTCCCAAGCAGGGTGCCCTCGCCGCCCGAAAAACTGGTTCCACCAACCACCACAGCCGCGATGGCGTTGAACTCATACCCCTGCCCAATGACCGGCTGGGCAGAATCCAGCCGCGCCACCAGTATCAGGCCCGCCAGGGCGGCGCAGATGCCCGAAATCATGTAAACCAGCACGATCATGTTCTTGGTGTTAACTCCTGAAAGGCGCGCCGCGACCGGATTATCGCCAATCAGGTAAATGTATTCGCCAAAGCGCGTGCGGCTTAAAACAATTGCCGCGACAACGAACACCAGAGCGGCAACAATAATCGGCATGGGAATCGGCCCGAGCGAGGCCGTGCCAATAAAACGGAAGGCATCGGGAAGTCCGGTAAAGGGTTTGCCCTGGGTGTACATCAGCGTCAGGCCGCGCCCCACCGTCAACATGCCCAACGTAGCGATAAAGGGCGGGATATTCCCCCGGCTGATGATTAAGCCGTTGATTGCGCCCATTAGCCCACCGATTCCCAAGGCCAGCAAAATCCCAAACGGGACGGGAATACCCTGTTTAAGCAAATCGGCGGTCACCACGGCAGAAAGCGCCAATATGGAACCCACCGAAAGGTCGATGCCCGCAGTCAGGATGACCAGCGTCATGCCAACCGCCACAATGCCGTTGATGCTGGCCTGCCGGACGATGTTGACCTGGTTGGAAACGGTCATAAAGCGGTCTGAGAGCAGCGACAGGCCGACTGCCAGCGCCGCATATACCAGCGCCAGCCCAAAGCGTTGCAAAAGCACGCTCCAGTTGATAGAGTCAGGACGGGGTTGCGCAGCCCGGGCAGTCATCTTTAGAACACCACGCCAGAACACAAAATCACGTTGGCATACGGGGCAAACTCGCCAGTGCGCGCCACGGCGCGCGCATCGCGGGTGATGGATTTGAACTGGGTATGCGGCACAAACTCAAGCGGCACGCCCGGCAAAAGCGCCTTTACCGCCTCCAAAAACTGCGGATTGCGCGCCTGTACTTCCTCCGCCAGGATGGCTTTCTCGACCTTCATCTCTTCCAAAATCACGCGCAGGGTCTCCACCGCGCCGGGGATTCCCTTCGTCAGCGCCAGGTCAATGCGCTCGGTCTCAGGCGGGATGGGCAGCCCGGCATCGGCCACCACCAGCATATCGGTGTGGCCCAGAGTGGCGATGGCATATGAAAGTCCAGCGTTCAAGAGTGTTGTTTTTTTCATTTCTTGTCTCCCAAAAATTGTTCCACTTCAGTACGGGTCGGCAGTGAAGGCTGCGCGCCGGGGCGCGTCACCGAAATCGCGGCGGCAGCGCTTCCCAGGCGGGCGGCGGCTTCGAGGCTCAGGCCTTCTGCCAGGCCGGTGGCGAACGCGCCCACAAAAGCATCTCCGGCAGCGACGGTATCCACCACTTTGACGGGGTAAGCGGGGATTTGCGTGCGCCTGTCGCCTGAAACCAGCAGCGCGCCCTGTTCACCCAGGGTGATAATCAGGTTACGCACACCCAGCGCCAGCAGTTTTTCGATGGCTTCATCCAGCGTATTGGTACCAGAAATTTGCAGCGCTTCCCGTTCGTTGGGGATGAAATAATCGACCCGGGAAAGGATTTCTGCGCCGAGGGGCTGGGCTGGGGCTGGATTCAAGACAACCCGTATGCCTTGTTGCGCTGCCAGGGCAATTGCCTCGCTGACAGTTTCCAGAGGACTTTCAAGTTGGGTGACGAGCACATCCACGTTAGAAAAAGATTGTTTGGCAGTATGCAAGTGTCGGGGCGAGAGAGAAAGGTTCGCGCCCGAGGCCACCACAATCGTGTTGCGGCCTTCCGCATCCACAGTAATCAGCGCAATCCCGGTTGCTTCTTTTTCATCCACAGAAACATGGCTGGTGTCGATTCCATCCTGCCTGGCCACCCTGAGCAGCTCTAGACCAAAGCCATCATCACCCACGCAGCCAACCATGCAAACCCGCGCGCCCATGCGCGCCGCCGCGACCGCCTGGTTGGCGCCCTTGCCGCCCGGGAAGGTGGCAAACCTGCCGCCCAGGATAGTCTCGCCAATTTGCGGGTGGCGCGGGGCGTTGACGACCATATCCATATTCAAACTGCCGACTACCACAATATTTCCATTCACAAGGGCCTCCGGGTGCTTTCGCGGATGACAAGACGGGTGGGGAGGATGTTCCGGCGGGGCGGCAGGCTGGAATTTTGCATGCGTTCCAACAGCAAGGTGATAGCCATTTGTCCGATTTCCTGCTTGGGCTGGGCCACGCTGGTCAGGGGCGGGGTGGTGTACGAGGCCAGTTCAATGTTGTCGAAGCTGGCGATAGAGACATCTTCGGGGATGCGCAGCCCCAGCTGTGATGCAGCGCGGATGACGCCAATGGCCATCATGTCATTGCAGACGAAAATGGCGGTTGGGCGGGGGTTGCGCTGGAAGAGCTGCATGGCACCCTGGTAGCCGGAGGGGGCATGAAAATCGCCGCGCGCCAGCAGGGATTCATCCACGGGGATGTTCGCCTGTTGAAGCGCGGCGCGGTAGCCGGTGACACGGTGGGCGCTGGGCGTGATGTTGGATGGGCCAGTGATGCAGGCAATAATACGATGCCCAAGCGAGAGCAAATGCTGGGTAGCGACCAAACCACCTGTGTAATTGTCGGTGATGACTGTATCCAATTCGAGGCTGCCCATGTCGCGGTCAACCACCACCGAGGGAAGACCTTTTTTGGTAATTTCTACAAGTGTTTCATGCTCTTTGCCAGATGCTACAAAAATCATGCCATCTACCTGTTTATTTTCGAGCACTTCAGTGTACATGCGCTCTTTCTCGCGGTCATTTTCCGTATTGCAAAGAATGACGCTGTACCCGCGCTCAAATGCCGATGCTTCAATTGCCCGTCCAATTTCTGCAAAAAACGGGTTGGCGCTATCAGGCAGTATCAATCCAATCGTGTGAGTCTCTCCACGCCGTAAAGAGCGCGCCAGGGCGTTGGGACGGTAACCCAAATCTGCCATCGCTTGTTGAACCTGTTCCCGCACGGTATCCGAAACAAACCTTGTATCGTTAATAACATGCGATACTGTCGCGGAAGAAACTCCAGCGTGCGCCGCGACCTCTTTAATTGTTGCCATAGTTTCCTCATAGAAAAAAGGATATCATTTGTTAATCGTTTGCGTAAACGATTAACAAATGATATCCTTTTTCTGGCGACTTGTCAACTATGACATGTAACCTTGCGGATTTTGTAGAGGGGATTGCTAATGCGAGGATAACGCCAAAAATGGCCGAGAAACGGAAACTGGTTTCCCGCTCTACGGCGCTTACGCCATGCCCATGCCTGGTGCCTGGGATGGGTTGCGTTTGAATATTTGCGGTTGTACAGCCTGAAGGATTTCAGCCCGCTGAGACAAGCATGAAAATCACGCACTTGAGCAGTTGCGGCGTGGCTACGAATAACGATACCATATATCTCATGGCATCCCCCACCAGAAAGATGCGGTATCTACGTCAGCAAGTCAATCCATACAGGAAAATCCCCGCGGCGACGGCCAGGTTGAGCGAGGAGGCCCGCCCGCGCATGGGCAGCGAGAGCAGGTCGTCACAGAGCGCGATTTGTTCCGGGCTGAGTCCCTTTTGCTCGGAGCCGAACAGCAGGACG
>DAOTZM010000262.1:0-4823 GCA_034434035.1 Anaerolineales bacterium | reverse complement strand
ATTTATCCGCCAAACAACTCGTTGAGTTTGTCGAAAAATCCTTTTTCCTGCGGCTTGGGGGTGGTTCCCAGGGTCTCGGCCAGTTTCTCGAACAGGTCGCGCTGTTCCGCCGTCAGTTTGGTGGGGATGTCCACGTTGACGATGACCTTCTGGTCGCCGCGCCCGGTCTGGCGGATGCGCGGCACGCCCTTGCCGCGCAGGTTGAAGACCCTGCCGGGCTGCGTGCCAGCCGGGATGTTTAGTTTTTCCGCGCCATCCACCGTCGGGACTTCAATGTTCGCGCCGAGGACGGCCTGGGCGATGTTGATATCCAGGTCGAGCAGGATGTCTTCGCCTTTGCGCTTGAAAAACTCGTGCGGCAGCACATCTACAGCCAGGAACAGGTTGCCATTGGGTCCGCCGTTGGTGCCGGGCTGGCCCTCGCCGGGCAGGCGAATCTGCATTCCGTTATCTACGCCGGGCGGGATGGTCACTTTCTTGCCGACTTTTTTGCGCTCCAGTCCCTTCCCGGCGCAGGTGTGGCAAAAGGTTTCGATGACCTGGCCGCGCCCCTGGCATTTTGGGCAGGTCACGGTTTCGACCATCTGGACAATGAAGGTCTGGCGCACCTGGCGCACTTCGCCGCGCCCGCCGCAGGTGGAACAGGTGGAGACGCTGCTGCCCGGCTCCGCGCCACTGCCCCGGCAGGTGGAGCAGGTCTCGTCGCGCTCGAAACTGATGTCTTTATCCACGCCGAAGATGGCTTCCTCGAAGGTCAACTGCACCGACATCTGCAAATCGCGCCCGCGCCGGGGGGCGTTGCGGCGCGCGCTGCGTCCGCCGCCGAAGCCGAACAATTCCTCGAAAATGTCCTCGAAATGGACGCTGAAATCCGGCGCGCCGCCCATATCGCCCAGACCGGCGCGGCCAAAACGGTCGTAGCGGGCGCGTTTGTCGGCATCGGATAGCACGCTGTAGGCTTCGTTGATTTCCTTGAACTTTTCCTCCGCCTTGGTTTCTTTGCTCACATCAGGGTGGTACTGGCGCGCCAGTTTGCGGAATGCAGATTTAATCTCATCTGCCGAGGCCGTGCGCGGCACGCCCAGGATTTCGTAGTAATCACGGTTGGTTGTCATAGGGTCTTCTTTGGATGCAGGGGACGATTATTTCTTTCCAAAAATTCCTGACGGAGGTGTAGGGGATTGCCCGCCGAAGCGGGTCAGGATTTCCAGGTTCAGTTCCAGGGCTTCGACGGCAGGCCGGATGGATTTTGGGTCATTGGTTGTGAGCATGGCGCGCACGTCAAAAGCGGCTCTTTCCACGTCGGTAATTGCGCCATCCGGTACTTTGTTATCTGCATGGATGATGGCGCGCTCGGCGCGGTATAAGGCCGAATCGGCGCGATTGCGCAGGGTGAGCAGTTCCCGGCTGCGACGGTCTTCTTCGGCGTGCGCTTCGGCGTCCTTGCTCATTTGCTCAATTTCCTCCGCGCTCAGGCCGGAGGAGGCCGCGATGGTGATGTTGTGCGAGCGCCCGGCCGATTTGTCGATGGCAGAGACTTTCAGGATGCCGTTGGCGTCGAGGTCGAAGGTCACTTCGATTTGCGGCACCCCGCGCGGGGCGGGTGGAATGCCATCCAGAATAAATTTGCCGAGTGACTTGTTATCGGCCACCATGGGGCGTTCACCTTGCAGGATGTGAATCTCTACCGAGGTCTGGTTATCGGCGGCAGTGGAGAAAACCTGCGCGCGGCGGGTGGGAATGGCGGTGTTGCGCGGGAGGATGGGCGTTGCCACGTCACCCAGGGTTTCGATCGAGAGCGTGAGGGGCGTGACATCAAGCAGCAGGATGTCTTTCATCTCGCCGCCCAGCACCGCTGCCTGGATGGCCGCGCCGATTGCCACGACTTCATCAGGATTGACGCCGATATGTGGCTCCCTGCCGAAGAAATTGCGCACGGCCTCGCGGATGGCGGGCATGCGGGTCATGCCGCCTACCAGGACGACTTCGTGAACCTGCTGGGGGGTCAAACCGGCATCCTTGAGGGCCTGGCGGACCGGTTCGAGGGTGCGTTCCACCAAATCAGCGGTCAATTGCTCGAATTTGGCGCGGGTCAGTGAAACGGTCAGGTGTTTGGGTCCGCTGGCATCCGCCGTGATGTAAGGCAGGTTGATTTCGGTGCGCGGGGCGGCGGTGAGTTCGATTTTGGCGCGCTCGGCGGCTTCTTTCAGCCGTTGGACGGCCTGTTTGTCACGCCGCAAGTCGAGCGCGTTTTCGCGGATGAATTCCTGGGCAAGGAAATCCATGATACGCTCGTCGAAGTCGTCGCCGCCCAGGAAGGTGTCGCCGCTGGTGGCGCGTACCTCGAACACACCATCGCCCACTTCCAGGATGGAGACATCGAAGGTGCCGCCGCCCAGGTCGTAGACCGCAATTAATTCATTTTTCTTTTTATCAAGCCCGTATGCCAGCGAGGATGCGGTGGGTTCGTTGACGATACGGATGACATCCAGCCCGGCGATTTTCCCGGCGTCTTTGGTGGCGTTGCGCTGGGCGTCGTTGAAATAGGCCGGGACGGTGATAACGGCCTGGTGGACCGGCTGGCGCAGGCAGGCTTCGGCGTCGGTTTTTATTTTGGTCAAAATCATGGCGGCGATTTCGGGCGGCGCGTATTCTTTATTGGCCATCATTACGCGCGCGTCGCCATTTTCGGATGCCGTAACCTGATAAGAGATGCGCGAAAGGGTTCGCTGCACCAGCGGGTCGTCGAATTTGCGGCCCATGAAGCGCTTGACCGAGGAAACCGTGCCTTGCGGGTTGACGACCGCCTGGTTGCGGGCCACGCGCCCCACCAGCCGTTCCCCGCTTTTGTTGATGGCAACCACCGATGGAACCAGCCGTTCGCCCTCCGCCGAAGGGATGACGACCGGTTCGTTCCCAATCATGATTGCGCACACCGAGTTGGTTGTACCGAGGTCAATGCCGATAATTTTTGACATCTACGCTCCTGGCATCTTTGGCGCAGCGCGAAGGCTACTGGGCAACTTTGACCAATGCCGGGCGCAGCACCCGTTCCCCGTGCATGTATCCCTGCCGCAGGACGGCGGCGACTGCTCCGGATTCGTGCGTATCGCTGGGTTCTTGCATGATGGCTTCGTGCAGGTTGGGGTCGAAGGGCTTGCCTTCGGCATCTATGCGGAGGATGCCTTCTTTTTCCAGGATGGATTGGAATTTGCGATAGACCAGTTCGACCCCGTTGGCCCAGGGTTCACCCGCCGGGCGGTTGGTGAGCGCCAGTTCCAGGTCATCCAGGACGGGCAGTAACTTTTTGACCGTTTCGCCGGTCGTCCACTGTCCCATCTGCTCTTTTTCCTGCTCTACCCGGCGGCGATAATTGACGAAATCGGCGCGTTCGCGCTGGAGGGCGTCGAGGTATTCCTGGGTTTTGGCCTGCGCCTCAACCAGCTGGGTTTTCAGGGCGTCGATTGGCTCTTCGGTTTGCGATTCTCGATTATCTAATATCGTTTCTCGAATTTCAGTATCGGGGTGTTCCTGTTTACGCTTGGTCATCGGTCAGTTCTCCTGCAAAGGTATCGTTGACTAAATCGCTCAACAAACCGGCGACATAACGCACGGTTGGGATGGTACGGTAATAGGACATGCGCATTGGGCCAAGCACGCCCAGTGTGCCGGTCACAACACCGGGGACGCCGTAACGCGCCAGCACCATGGAGCATTGACGCAATTCTTCCCACGCGCCCTCGCCGCCGATGATGACCTGAACAGCCCCTACGCCGCTATTCAGGATGGTGCGAGACAGCAATTCATGGAGGGTACTGCGCTCCTCGAATAGCCGCAGGGCGCGGCGGGCCTCGTCAGATGCGTTGAATTCCGGTTCGGACAGGACGTTGGTCAGGCCGTCGTAGTACAGTTCCCCGGCCACGCGCTCCCCGCTGCGGCGCATATCCTGGGCTATCAGGGCGGCGATGTCATTTTCCAGGGCATCGCCGCGTAGCGGCTGGGCCGAAATTTCATCGACGGTGCGTCCCTCGAAAGCCTGGTTTAGCCGCGCGGCGGTGGCAGAGAGTCGTTCCTGCGTGACCGGTTCCGCCAGGGTCAGGATTTGTTGGTTGACCTCGCCGCCGACCATCACCTGCACCATTAGCACCTGCCGACCCTGGGTGGAGATGAGTTCGACATGCTTGAAGCGCGACTGCCCGGCGTGCGGCGCGGTGATAAGCGAAGCGGCTTGCGACTGGTGCGCAAGAACCGAGGCGGCCAGGGTCATCCACTGTTCGATTTCAGGGCGCGCCTGGTGGAACTGGTGGCTGATGGTGGTCTGGACATTTTCGGGCAGTTCGGGGTGCATCATGTGACCCACGAAGTAGCGATAGCCATCTTCGGTGGGGACGCGCCCGGCGGAGGTGTGCGGCTGGCGCAGGTAGCCCATCTCGGTCAGGGCGCTCATCTCGTTGCGGATGGTGGCCGAACTCAGGTCAAGATGATAGCGCTCGACCAGGCGATGTGAACCGACCGGCTGGGCGGTGTCGATATAATCGCGCACCACCAGCATCAGGATGGTTTTCTGGCGTTCGGTCAGGTCAGGCATCAGTCACCGTCAAAAATTTAGCACTCGTGATAAAAGAGTGCTAAAAAGGCGAATTTAATGATAACATGCGGGTATAGGCGCGTCAATAAGAGGAACGTTAGAGCCGTGTTTTGAAAGCAGCTTGAAAACTACCCATAAATTGACCTGGAACAGGGGATGATTTGATTAACAACCGATTAACACCCGTTATAATAGGCGCATGTCCAAACCGTTGCGTTATATCCTGGCGCTGGTC
>DAOTZM010000261.1:0-7235 GCA_034434035.1 Anaerolineales bacterium | reverse complement strand
TCAGTACAAACATCAAGCCAAAACGTGACACTGGCTGCCTTATCTGAAAATTCCCCTGTGATACAATTTAATCCATAGTGCGGTGTGCACTTCTCTCACCAATTCAATCGCCTCTCGACTGCGCGGCGCTCGGGGCAAATTCTTCCAATTTCCACAAGGAGACTGAAAGCATGAAACACTTCCTCGATGTGTCCGATTATTCTCCCGCAGAAATTCAGGACATTCTCGACCTCGCCATTCGGCTGAAGAAGGAATACTTCGCCGGGGGCAACCAGCCGCTGTTCAAAGGCAAAGTGCTTGGGCTGATTTTCCAGAAGCCCAGCCTGCGCACCCGCGTCTCGTTCGATATGGCCATGCGCCACATGGGCGGCGACGCGCTCTATCTCTCCCCCAACGAAATCGGTCTCGGCAAACGTGAATCCATCGCGGACATCGCCCGCGTCATGTCTGGCTATGTCCAGGCCATGATGGCGCGCGTTTTCGAGCATGAGCACGTGGTCGAACTGGCAAAGTGGTCGTCGGTGCCGGTCATCAACGGTCTGAGCGATTACTCACATCCCTGCCAGGCGATGGCCGATGCCCTGACCATCCTCGAAAAATTTGGCGCGATGAAAGGCCTGAACGTGGTCTACGTCGGCGACGGGAACAATGTCGCTGTTTCGTTGATGCACATTGCCGTTATGCTTGGCGCGAACTTCCGCATTGCCAACCCTGAAGGCTATGATATGCCGGATGTCGCCAAAAAGATTGGCGCCGACCTGGCGGCCCAATCGGGCGCGAAGATTGAATACCTGCGCAACCCGCATGAAGCCGTGAAAGACGCGCATGTCATTTACACCGATACCTGGACTTCGATGGGGCAGGAAGAAGAGACCGCCAAACGCGAAGCGGTCTTCCCGCCCTACCAGGTCAATGCCAAACTGGTCAGCGAGGCCCGAAAAGACGTTATCGTCATGCACTGTCTGCCTGCCCACCGCAACCACGAATTGACCGACGAAGTGGCCGATGGCCCGCACTCGGTCATCTTCCCGCAGGCGCACAACCGTCTGCACGCCCAGAAAGCCGTCCTGGCGCGTTTGTTCGAGGCGGCGTAGCATGAAGACCCAGGAATTTATCGCACTTGAAGAACAGTATGGCGCGCATAACTACCACCCGCTCGATGTCGTTATCGAACGCGCGGAAGGTGTTTGGGTCTATGATGTGGAAGGGAACAAGTATCTCGACTGCCTTTCTGCCTACTCCGCCGTTAACCAGGGACACGTTCACCCACGTATTCTTAACGCAATGCTCGAACAAGCCAAAAAGGTGACGCTCACCTCGCGCGCCTTCCGCAATGACCAGTTGCCGCTCTTTTACAAGGAACTCTCCGAATTTACCGGCTACGAGATGTCGCTGCCAATGAACTCTGGCGCGGAGGCGGTCGAATCAGCCGTCAAACTGGCCCGCAAATGGGCTTACCGCGTTAAAGGCGTGCCGCGCCACCAGGCGGAAATTATCACCGCCAGCGGGAATTTCCACGGGCGCACGACGACAGCCATCTCTTTTTCTACTGAGCCGCTTTATCGGGATGATTTTGGGCCGTTCACGCCTGGCTTTATCACTGTTCCTTATGGCGATGCTGGGGCGGTTGAGAAAGCCATCACGCCGAACACGGCTGCCGTGATGCTGGAACCGATTCAAGGTGAGGCGGGCGTGGTCATTCCCCCGGCTGGCTACCTGAAAAAAGTGGCCGAACTCTGCAAGCAGAGTAACGTTTTATTCATCGCCGATGAAATCCAGACCGGTTTATGCCGCACTGGAAAAGTGTTTGCCAGCCAGCACGAAGGCATTCGCCCCGATATGATTACCATCGGCAAAGCGCTTTCGGGCGGTTTTTATCCGGTCTCGGCGGTGCTGGCCGATAGACCGATTGTGGGATTGTTCCAGCCGGGTGAGCATGGTTCCACCTTTGGCGGCAACCCGTTGGCAGCCGCGATTGGCCGGGCTGCAATTGGAATCCTGCGCGAGGAAAAACTCGATGAGCGCTCCGCCGAACTGGGGACGTATTTCCTTGAGCAGTTGCAGGAAATTCCCAGCCGGCACGTCAAGGAAGCGCGGGGCAGGGGACTCTTCATCGGCGTGGAACTCAAACCCGAGGCAGGCGGCGCGCGCCGTTTCTGCGTGGAGATGCAAAAGCGCGGCATTCTCGCCAAAGAGACGCACGACCACGTCATCCGCTTTGCGCCCCCGCTAGTGATTGACAAAGAAACCATCGACTGGGCTTTGCCGGGCATCCGCGAAGTCCTGCAAATGAATTGAGCGAACAAAACCCTAAAGGTCGTGGAGACCTTTAGGGTTTATTTATTCCCTGGAGGCTCTATGAACATTGGCATTCCAAAAGAACGCCGCCCGTACGAATTTCGTGTCGGGCTTTCTCCCGCTGGGGTGGAGATGCTCGTCCAGCACGGGCATACCATATATGTCGAGCATGAAGCCGGGCTGGGCGCGGGCTTTGGCGATAAGGAGTACCAGGACGCCGGCGCGACCATCGTGTATTCGCCTCACGAGGTGTTTGGGCGGGCCGACCTGCTGCTGAAAATCGCCCGCCCCAAACAAGATGAAATCGAAATGCTGACACCCGGCGCCATCCTGATGGGCTTGCTGCACCTCGCTTCGACCCGCCAGGAACGCATCGATGCCCTGCTCAAGAACAAGATTACATCCATTGCTTACGAGGAAATCCGCGAGCCGGACGGCGATATGCCGGTGCTGCGTTCACTGAGCCAGATAGGCGGCATGATGACTGCCCAAATCGCCGCGCGCCTGATGCAGAGTAACTTTGGCGGCAAAGGCATTTTGCTGGGGGGCGTGGCGGGCGTTCCGCCCGCCGAAGTCGTTGTGATTGGGGCCGGCACAGCCGGGACTTGCGCAGCCAAAGCCTTCTTAGGGGTCGGCGCGCATGTTACGGTGCTGGATAAGAACCTGGAGCCGCTCCAGCGCATCCATGAGCGATTCCCCAATGTGGTCACGATGATTTCCACCCGGCGCAATATCGAACGCGCAACGGCATACGCCGATGTCGTTATCGGCGCCGTGCTGGTTCCGGGCGAGCGCTCCCCAATTGTTTTTTCGCGCGAGAATTTCAAGGCCATGAAGCTGCGCTCCCTGTTCATTGACTTATCCATCGACCAGGGTGGCTGCGCTGAGACTTCACGTCCTACCACGCATGACCAGCCGACCTACATGGAGGAAGGGGTGATTCATTTCTGCGTCCCCAACGTTCCCAGCCTGGCGGCGCGCACCTCCACGCATGCCTTTGTCAATGCGGCCATGCCCTACGTTCGGGATTTGGCGCAGATGGGCGTGGAGAAGGCGATGGAGCAATTCCCGGCCATCGAGGCGGCGGTCAATACCCACCAGGGCGAACTGCGCAATATTCACCGCTGGGCCGTGGAAAAAGGAGGTTAACTTATGAGCTGGCAGAGCATTTATCAATCCCGCGTCACCACGCCCGATGAAGCGGTCAAGGCGGTGCAGTCAGGGAACCGCATTTTCCTGACCGGAAACGTTTCGGTTCCAAAAATGGCGCTGGCTGCCCTGGTACGGCGCGCGCCCGAACTGCGCGATGTGGAAATTTGCCAGGCGTTGACCGTTGGCCCGGCGGATTATGTCGCCCCAGAAATGGCAGGCCACCTGCGCGTCAATACGATGTTCATCAGCGCTAACGTGCGCAAGGCGGTTCACGAAGGCCGCGCCGACTTCACGCCCGTCCTGCTTTCGGAGTTTCCGCTCCTGTTCAAGAATGGGGTGCTGCCGGTGGATGTTGCCATGATTCACATCTCCCCGCCCGATGAGCACGGCTTCTGCTCGCTGGGCGTGGAAGTCGGCCTGACGAAGTCCGCGGCTGAGGCGGCGAAAATCATCATTGCTGAGGTCAATGAGCAGATGCCGCGCACCCTGGGCGATTCGTTCATCCATGTCAGCCGCCTGAACCACATCATCCCGGTCGATTACCCGATTTCTGAGTTGCACATGGCCGAGGAAGGTGATGCCGAAATCACGGAGAAAATAGCCGGTTTCTGCGCTGACTTGATTCCTGACGGCGCGACGATGCAGATGGGGATTGGCGCGATTCCCGATGCGGTGCTGAAGTACCTGTTCCACAAGAAAGACCTGGGCATCCACACCGAACTGTTTGCCGAGGGCGTCATCGACCTGGTGGAAGCCGGCGTACTGACCAATGCGCGCAAGTCCATTCATACCGGCAAGATTGTGGCGGGTTTTATCCTCGGTACGCAGCGGCTGTATAAGTGGGTGGATGATAACCCGCTCATCGAATTCCATCGCACCGAATATGTCAATGACCCCTTTGTGATTGCCCAAAACGACCGCATGGTTGCCATCAACTCTGCCATCGAAATCGACCTGACCGGGCAGGTGTGCGCCGACTCGATTGGCCCTAAACTTTACTCTGGCGTGGGCGGGCAACTCGATTTCATCTACGGCGCATCGCGCTCGAAGGGCGGCGTTCCCATTATCGCCATGCCCAGCACCTCGGTCATGCGCGATGGCGCGGTGCTGTCCAAAATTACGCCCATGCTCAAACCAGGCGCGGGCGTTGTGACCAGCCGCAACCATGTCCGATTTGTCGTGACCGAATATGGCGTGGCCGAGTTGTATGGCAAGACCATCCGCCAGCGCGCCCAAAACTTGATTAACGTTGCCCACCCCGAATTTCGTGAGCAATTGACTCGCCAGGCAAAAGAATTGAACTTTATTTAGACCGCGCGCTGTTGGCAGGGTAACTGGATGGATTGTTTCAGACTCTGCGCTTGTGAATTTTGCCACAGACGGCTGTTTCGGTGTAAAATTACAAAGCAGGGACGCGCTCCGCGCCCCTGCTTTGTGTACAAACATTGGCGTATGCCACTCTAGAGTCATGTACTCTTGGCGGAACAGGATGGACCTATGAATCGTAAAGCCAAAATCGTCGCAACCATTGGCCCTGCCTCCCAAACTCGGGAGATGCTCGAAGCCATGCTGCGGGCCGGCATGAACGTTGCGCGCCTGAATTTTTCACACGGCACGCACGAGCAGCATATCGAGCGAATTCGCTGCTTGCGCGAAACCGCCGCAGCGTTGGGAGTTTCGGTTGGGGTTTTGCAAGACTTACAGGGCCCGAAAATCAGGGTCGGGGTGCTGAATCCGCCACTCGACCTGGAACCGGGCGAACGGGTGACGTTGTTTGCCGAGGGCAGCAAGCCGCCTGCAAACGGCACAAAGCACGTCCCGGTTGCCTTTGTCGAGTTGTTCGACTCCGTTGCAGCCGGCGACCGCGTTCTGCTCGACGATGGCCGCCTGGCTGTGAAGGTCGTCGAAACACAGAAGCAGTTCCTCATTGCTGAAGTGCGCGTGGGCGGCAGGTTGTCATCGAATAAGGGCATCAACCTGCCCGGCGTGCGGCTCAACATCCCCGGTTTTACCGAAAAAGACCGCGCCGACCTGGCCTTTGGCCTGGAGCAAAGCGTCGATTGCGTTGCGATTTCATTTGTGCGCACGGCGCAGGATGTCCTGGCTGTGCGCAAGGCCATCGAAGAACTCGATGAAGGCGGCGCGCGCCCGCTCCTGATTGCCAAGCTGGAAAAACCAGAAGCCCTCGATAACCTGGAAGAAATCCTGAAGGCCGCCGATGGCGTGATGGTGGCGCGCGGCGACCTGGGCGTGGAAATGTCGCCGGAGCGCGTGCCAATGGCCCAAAAACGCATCATCCAGGAAGCCAACCGGCACGGGAAACTGGTCATCACTGCCACCCAGATGCTCGAATCGATGATGGGCAACCCGCTCCCGACCCGCGCCGAGGCATCAGATGTAGCCAACGCCATTTTCGACGGAACAGATGCGGTGATGCTCTCCGGCGAGACGGCGGCTGGTCAATACCCGCTCGAAGCGGTCAAGATGATGGACCGGATTGTGTGCCAGGCTGAGGCGAATTTTTCGGACTGGGGCCACTTCAACACGCCCGATGCAGAATCGCACGATGACGCATCTTCCATCACCCGCGCCGCGCGCGAACTGGCCCACGACTTGAACGTGGCGGCGGTGGCAGTCTATACCCAAACCGGGCGCACGGCCCTGATGATGTCGAAGGCCCGTCCGCGCGTACCGATTCTGGCCTTTACGCCGGTGCAGCAGTCTTATGGGCGGATGTCACTGTACTGGGGCGTAATGCCGTACCTGGTGCCGATGGCCGCCTCGCTGCGCGAGATGGTCAACCAGGCTGACAGCAAACTGATGGATGCCAGGTGGGTCGAACCCGGCCAGCAGGTGGTGGTCATCAGCGGCTTCCCGGTCAACACCATGCGCCCGCCGAATATGGCCTATTTGCATAATGTGGGGGAGAGAATCTAACCCTCGTTGGAAATCAAAATTCCCAGCCCAATCAACACGCCGCCCAGCACGAAGAGCGGCGTGATTTGTTCCCCCAGGAAAAACCAGCCGAGTAAAGCGCCGACCAGCGGTTGGGCAAAAAACGTCAGCGAGGCAACCCCTGCCGGGAGCGCGGCAAAGGCGTAATTCCACAAGAACATGGCAAATGCGGTCGAGATAATGCCCAGGAACAGGATTCCGCCGATGACGCCAGGTGTGATGACGCCAATGCCCTGGGAGGAAATTTCCCAGAGTCCGAGCGGAACGGAAATGGGCAGCCCGCCCAGCAGGAAGACGGCGGTGGCTTGCAGCAGGTTCGCGCCGCCAGTGGTCACTTTGCGCACCAGCACTGAGTACAAGGCCCAGGTGACGGCGGCCCCCAGCAGGCTGAGATTGCCCAGGAATAAAGCGGATGATAAATCTGCCGTTCGCGGGTCGATGACGGCCAGCACGCCCAGGCTGGCAACCAGGATGGCGACCAGGCGGCGGGGGGTAATTTTTTCTTTGAGCAACAGGAAAGCAAAGGGCAGCACCAGCGCGGGCGTGGCCGAGGTGACGAGCGCGCCGTTGGCGGCGGTGGACAGTTTCGTTCCGACGAACTGGAATCCGAGCGAGATGCCGTATCCGACCAGGCCGACGCCGAAGGCGATGAGCCATTGGCGTTTTGTCAGGCTGAAGCCATGCCACCCCGTTGTTGCTCTGCTCTGCCAGGCGATGACCAGCCAGAGCGCCAGGAACCCCAGCGCCAGGCGCGTGGTCAGCAGCGCAAAAGGTGGGATGACTTCCAACACCACTTTGCTGACGACATACATCCCGCCCCAGATGGCGGC
>DAOTZM010000260.1:0-3644 GCA_034434035.1 Anaerolineales bacterium | reverse complement strand
CGCCAGCCATTCAGGCCAGCCAGGTTCCGCAACAGCGAAAGCGGCTCCGGGCCGCGCAGGATGACCTGCCAGCGAAAAATATCGTTGGCTTTGGCAAAAAAGCAGGGCGCGGGGCCAATCAGGTCGGTCTGGGAGCGTTTTTCGATTTCGATGAGCGACTCCAGCCTTTGAGCCAGAGCGCGCGCCTCGCTCTCGGCCTTGGCCGGGTCGCGGTGGCGATATTCGAGCCGGAGCAAGTGCGAAAACGGCGGGTAGCGCAGCAGGCGGCGATTCTCGATTTCCATGCGATAAAACCCGGCGTAGTCGTGTCCCGCCGCCGCCTGGATGACCGGGTGTTCGGGCATGAAGGTCTGCATGACGACCTTGCCGCCGCGCGATGAGCGTCCCGCCCGCCCGGCGACCTGCGTCAGCAGTTGGAAGGCGCGCTCCCCGGCGAATGGGTCGGGCAGGCTCAGTCCCACATCGGCCAGCACGATGCCGACCAGCGTCACGAGCGGCAAATCCAGCCCTTTGGCGAGCATTTGCGTCCCGACCAGGATGTCGGCCTGGTGATTGGCAAAATGAGTCAGGATGATTTCGTGGGCGTCCTTCTCGCGGGTCGTCTCCCAATCCCAGCGCAGGACGCGCGCCTGCGGGAACAGGGCCGCCACATCCGTCTCGACCTTTTCGCTGCCCAACCCATAGGCGCGGATGTTTCTCCCGCCGCAGGCCGGGCAGGCAGAGGGCATCTGGCGGGAATACCCACAGCGATGACATTGCAAATCGCTCGAATCGGCGTGCCAGGTCAGCGGCGTTTCGCAGCGCGGACACTCCAGCACATGCCCGCAGTCGCGGCAAAAAACGTAGGTGGCCGTGCCGCGCCGGTTCAGGTATAAAATTGCCTGTTCGCCGCGCTCCAGCACCTCGGCAATCGATTCGGACAGTTCGCGGCTGAAAATGCCCCGGTTGCCCGACTTGAGTTCCTCGCGCATATCGACGATGGACACGGGAGGCAGCCCACCTTCGAGACTATCCGCCACCCCGATATTGGCTACACGCTCTTTTAGTTCCAGCAGGCGGATTCCCCCTCCCCTCACCCCTGACCCCTCTCCCGATGAGAGAGGGGAATGAGCGCGGTATCTCATTTCGACAGGCGGGGTGGCGCTGCCCAGCACCGTTACCGCGCCGCACAATTTCCCGTAGATTTCCGCCGCCCGGACTGCGGAGTAAAACGGCGGGTCGGACTGGTAGTACGAACTGTCGTGGCACTCATCGACCACAATCAGGCCGACATCTGGCAGGGGCGTGAACAGGGCCGAGCGCGGCCCGATGACCAGTTTGAGCAATCCGGCCCGGGCGCGCCGCCAGGTGTCGTAACGCTCGCCGTCCGACAGGCGCGAGTGGACGAGTCCCACCTGGCCGGGAAAACGGTCGAGGAAACGGCGCACGGTCTGGGGCGTGAGGGCAATCTCCGGGACAAGGACAATCACCCCCCGTCCGCGCCGTATCGACTCGGCGGCGGCCCGCAGGTAGAGTTCGGTCTTGCCGGAGCCGGTGATGCCGTGCAAGAGGAATGGCTGGTTGGGTGATTGGGCGACACCTGCGCTTGCGCGCGGCGCAAGTGTTGGGTGATTGAAGGCTTGCAAGAGTTCCGCCAGGGCGGATTCTTGTTCCACGGTCAGGGTTACATCGCGCTTGCCAACGCCCAGTTCCCGGTTGCCCAACTTGCCCAGCGGGTCGCGCCAGATTTCGCTCTCGAACAGGCGCACCAGGCCGCGCTCTTCCAGTTCCTGCAAATCGGACAGGCTGCAGCCCGATTCGGCATAGACCCAGGTGACGGCCACCGCGTCCGGCTCGTGAATAAGGAAGCGCAGGGCCGCGCCGCGCCGCTGGAGCGTTTCAGCGGTTTTGCCCAGGCTGGGCAATTCCGCTTCGGCGATTTCGGGCGGCACGGCCAGCTGCGCCATGCGGACGTATTTGGGGCGCACCGAAGGCGGCGGCAGAACGGCCTGTTTGCCCAACACCCCGCGCTTGACCAGGGTTTCGGCGGTTTTGCTCCACTCGACCGGGCCAAAGTGCCGGTCGATTTGCCGTCCGCGCAGGGGGTTGCGCTGCGCGAACAGGTCGAGCAGGCGTTTTTCTACCTTCCCTTCCGCCGCAGCAGCAGGGGCGCGCAGGAACGTGTAGAGCGTATCGGCCTGCTGGCTCAGGCCGGCCGGCAGGAACAGGTTGATGACCGCCGAAAGCGGATTCAGGGTGGCCTGGGCCAGTTGGCGCGCAAAAGCCAGCTGCGGCCCGGTCAGCACCGGCTGGGGGTCGAGGAGGTTCAGGATGGGTTTTGGATTCGGCACAGAGGCAGAATCCAACAAATCGAACACCACCCCCTGGACGGTCTGCGCTCCAAACGGTACGCTGACCAACTGTCCCGGGCCAACGACCATTCCCGGCGGCAGGGCGTAATCGAACTCGCCGGAAACGGCGGACAGGTTGACGGCGACACGGGCGAAGGTCATGCCGTGATTATACCCAGCGCGGTCACAAATTGCGCTTTTTTATTAAAGGCTTCTCTACCGTACATTTGAAATGAAAGGTCAGTCATAAGGTACACTTTTGCGGCGACCAAACCAAAAAAGTGGAGCCAAAATGACTGACCGCTACAAAGTATACACAAAAGTTTTGAAAGTGCTGAAAGAGATGTTGAGCTTGTCGCATCCGGGCCATGTTTTGACCCTGGCAATGCTGATGGCCGGGATCGTGACCAGTCGAAACGCCCAATTATCCGCAGTAAGTGCCGAGACAGCCACCAAAGCCAAGGACAATAGCACCGAAATGCGGCCAAGACGCTGGGTCAAACACGACAGTATTGACACCGAAGTCGTGTATCTGCCCTTCGCCCGGCAGATTCTGGAAACCTTATCCGCGTTGCCATTGCTTCTGGTGATGGATGGCAGCCAGATTGGGCGTGGCTGCATGGTCTTGATGGTCAGTGTGCTGTATCAAAAACGCGCTTTGCCCATCTGTTGGGTTGTTTACAAGGGCAAGAAAGGCCACACGACTGCCCAGCGTCACATTGAGGCGCTTACCAAAGTGTTGCCGCTGCTGCCAGCGGATGCAAAGGTTGTTTTGATGGGTGATGCAGAGTACGACACCACCGAAATGTTGTTGTGGGTCAAGCAACAGCCAGGCTGGGACTTTGTTTTGCGGACAGCGCCACAAATCTATGTGCAAGAAGGCTCACAAAGCCAGCCAATTGGCGACTACCCTGTGGTAAAAGGACAAGTTGTTCAACATCACCAGGTTGGTTTTACCCAAGATGCCAAAGTATGTTTGAACCTGGTGGGCTGGTGGAGCAGTCGCTACGATGGACCACTCTATTTGGTGACCAGCCTGGACAACGGCTGCCAGTCTTGCAGGTATTATCGCCGCCGTTTCCAGATTGAAACCTTCTTTTCTGACCAAAAAAGCCGTGGGGTTCACCTGCACAAGAGCCACCTGGCTGATCCGGCCCGGTTGAGTCGCCTGCTCCTGGCTTCTTGCATGGCTTATCTTTGGATGGTTTGCCAGGGACTGCTGGTAATCGCTGAAAAGAAAGTTGGCCTGATTGATCGTACCGATCGCATTGACAAAAGTCTTTTCCGGCTTGGTCTGGATTGGATCCACTACTC
>DAOTZM010000259.1:0-11110 GCA_034434035.1 Anaerolineales bacterium | reverse complement strand
ATCATGTTCATCGACCTGGAAGGCCTGCCCGACATCAACAACACCCTGGGCCGCAAATATGGCGATGAAGTGCTGGCTCAGGCCGCGCGGCGGCTGGCGCATTGCAAGCGCGATAGCGACACCCTGGCGCGCTTTGGCGAACACCAGTTCGCGCTCATCCTGGAACACCTCGCCAGCCTGGACGAAACCGACATCGTTGCCCGGCGCATTGTCAACTCGCTTTCGAAACCCTACCAAATCAACGGACACCGCTTCAACGTCCAACCGGTGTTGGGTGTCTGCCACGACAGCGACTGCCTGGACAAGACCAACCCCGACATCACCGCCTGCTATAGCAAACGAACCATTCTCGAAGTCAAACACTATGAACCCGCTCTGGCATAATAAAAAAGTCCTGGTTACGGGCGCGGGCGGCTTCATCGGCAGTCACCTGGTGGAGCGGCTGGCCGCAGAAGGCGCGCAAGTCCGCGCCTTCGTACGCTACAACTCCCGCGCCGATGTGGGACTGCTCAAGCTGGCCCCGCCCGAAATGCGCTCCCAACTCGAAATCATCGGCGGAGACCTGCGCGATGAACATGCCATACGGAAGGCCGTCGAAGGCTGTCAGGTCGTCTTGCACCTGGGCGCGCTCATTTCCATTCCCTATTCCTACTACCACCCGGTCGAAGTGGCGCAGACGAACGTCATCGGCACGCTCAACGTGCTGACCGCCTGCCGCGAGGCCGGGGTGGAGCGGCTGGTACATACCTCCACCAGTGAAGTCTATGGCACGGCGCGACAGGTCCCCATCAGCGAGGCGCATCCCTTGCAGGGACAGTCACCTTATTCAGCCAGCAAAATTGGGGCCGATAAACTGGCCGAAAGTTTTCACTGCGCCTTTGGCCTGCCGGTTGTCACCCTGCGCCCCTTCAACACGTATGGGCCGCGTCAATCGGCGCGCGCCGTCATTCCGGCGGTCATCACGCAGGCGCTTACCCGGCCCGTCATCAAGCTGGGCAACGTCAACACGACCCGTGATTTTACTTTCGTACAAGATACGGTCAGGGGATTTATGCTGGCCGCCCAAACCCCCGGCGTGGAAGGCAAAACCATCAACCTGGGCGCCGGTTCCGAAATCCGTATTGGGGAACTGGTCGAAAAAATTGTCTCGAAGATCAACCGCCCGGTCGAAATCCAGGTGGAGGAAGAACGCTTGCGCCCCGAAGCCTCGGAAGTCTACCGCTTGCTGTCCGACAATGCGCAGGCGCGCGAAACGCTCGGCTGGCAGCCGGAAACCGGCCTGGACAGCGGCCTGGACCACACGATTCAGTGGATTGGACAGCATCTCGACCTGTATCGCGTCGGGGTATACGAATTCTAATTACCTGTCTGAATTGGAGATAGTGAAATTTATGAAAGCAGTCGTGCTTGCGGGCGGGAAAGGGACGCGCCTTGCGCCCTACACCAAAATCCTGCCCAAACCTCTCATGCCGATTGGGGAAACACCCATTCTGGAAGTCATCCTGCGCCAAATGAAAATGGCCGGGATTGACCATGTGACCCTGACCGTAGGGCATCTCTCGACGCTGCTGCGAGCCTTCTTCCAGGATGGTCAGCAGTGGGGACTGCACATCGAATACAGTTATGAAGATTCGCCGTTGGGAACCGCCGGGCCGATTGCGCTCATCGAAGGCCTGGATGACACCTTCCTTGTCACAAACGGCGATGTCTTAACCACCCTGCGATTTGCGGATGTGCTTCGCTTTCACCGCGAACAAGGAGCTGCTGCCACCATCGCCGTCCACCAGCGCAAAGTCAAAATCGACCTGGGCGTTATCCAATGGAACGGCAAACCGGAAATCAACGGCTATATCGAAAAGCCCACCTACGATTATTGTGTCAGCATGGGCGTGTACGTCTTCCAGCCGCGTGTACTGAACTACATTCCAAAAGGTGAATATCTCGACTTTCCCGACCTGGTTAAAATACTTATCGCCGCCGATGAGAAGGTGGTCGGCTATGAATTTGGCGGTTACTGGCAAGACCTGGGCCGTCCCGATGACTACGAACAGGCGGCGCGCGATTTCGAAACCATGCGCAGCGAATTCCTGCCAGAGGAGATTTCGATATGAACTGGCGCATCCCACTGGCTGATATTGACTTCGGCCCGGAAGAATCTGCCGCCGTGCAAGCCGTGCTTGCCAGCAAATGGCTGACGATGGGCGGCGTAACCCAGCAATTCGAGCAGGAGTTTGCCGCATTCACCGGCGCGAAATACGCCCTGAGCGTCTCCAACGCCACCGCCGCCCTGCACATGGCCTGCCTGGCGCTCGGCATCGGCCCCGGCGACGAAGTGATTGCGCCATCCCTGACCTTTGTCGCCACTGCCAACGCTGTCCGCTATGTGGGCGCGACGCCCGTCTTTGCCGATGTGAACGGGGAGGATGACTTTAACCTCTCCCCGGCGGAAATCGAAAAACGAATCAGCCCCCAAACGCGCGCTATCCTCGTTGTTCACTATGCCGGCTATCCATGCGACATGCCGCGCATCATGGAGATTGCCGCCAAACATGGCCTGGAAGTCATCGAAGACAACGCGCACGGAGTCGGCGCAAGCCTCGCGGGACGGCAACTCGGCACCTGGGGGGCGATTGGCTGTTTCAGCTTCTTCTCCAACAAAAACATGACCACCGGCGAGGGCGGCATGTTGACGACGGACCACGAAGACCTCTACGAAAAACTGCGCGTCTTCCGCTCGCACGGCATGACCACCCTCACCTGGGACCGCCACAAAGGCCACGCCTTCAGTTACGATGTCGTCGAACTGGGCTACAATTATCGCATCGATGAAATCCGCGCCGCGTTGGGGCTGGAACAACTCAAAAAACTGCCGCGCAACAACGCCCGCCGCGCCGAATTAACCCAACTGTATCGTGAAACCATGCAGGAACTGGCGCCCGAAGTGACCATCCCCTTTTCCAGTCATCCCGGCGCGTCATCCCACCACATCCTGCCCGCATTGCTTCCAAAGGGCATCGAACGCGTGACAGTCATGGAACACCTTAAATCCCAGGGAATCCAGACCAGTATCCACTACCCTCCCGTCCACAGTTTCACTGCCTATCGTGAACTGGCAACATCGGCGCAACTGCCCTTGACAGATGACATTGCCCGGCGCGAAATCACCCTGCCGCTTTACCCGATGATGAAAGAGGAAGATGTCATCAGCGTCGTTCAGGAAATCCGGGCGATTCTTTCTGTGTAAGCAGATATATCAGTAAAAAATATCAAATGGAAATCCGAAAATACTTCCTCCTGCTCAAAAAATGGCTCTGGCTGCTCATCATCGGCGGGATGCTGGGCGGCGCAGGCGGCTTTTTGCTCAGCCGCCTGACCACCCCCATCTATCAGGCGCAGACCAAAATCCTGGTCACCAGCAATCGCCAGGACCCGAACTTCGAGTTCGCCTACCTGAGCGACCAGCAACTATTAGAAACTTATATCGAAATCCTGCAAACCAAACCCATCCTTGATTCCATCATCCAAAAAGTCGGCTTCGAGTTCAAACCGGCCCAAATTGCCATCGTGCAGGTACGCCAGACCCAAATCATCCTGATTGCTGTCGAAGACGAAGACCCCGCGCGCGCGGCGCAAATTGCCAACGCGCTGGTAGAGGTTCTCATCGAGCAGAGCGGCAAATTGCAGGCTGGCAAATACGCTTCGGTTGAGGCCAGTTTGCAGGTTCAAATTCAGGAGGTCGAAAAACAAATAGAACTGCTTCGCGCCGAATTCGACCAGATTTCACAACAAGAGATACAAGAGCAACTATCACAAGTCGAGGAGCAAATCGAAACCCTGCAAGATGAAGTCGCCGTCCTCGAAAAAGAGATTGCGCAGTTAGCCACTGTTCCCCGAAACGAATCCAGAGACCAGGCAAGCGCCCGCCAGGCGCAACTGGCCGAAAAACAGGCCCAACTTCAAAGAGTTCAGCCCCTGCTATTGAACTACCAGCAAATCCGCTCCAACCTGCTCTTTTTGGGGCAGCCCGCGCTCGGCGTCAGCGCGCGTTCCGACTTCCGCACGCTGCAATTGCAATCCACACTCAGCCTGTACCAGCAACTTTACCTGAACCTGCTCAACAACCTGGAATCGCTGCAACTCCTGCGCCTGCAATATACTCCCAACATTGACCAGATTGAACCAGCCATCCCGCCCGAAAAACCCGTTCGCCCTTCCACCCTGCGCTACCTCATCATGGGCATTGTGGCAGGCGTGGCCCTGCTTGGCGCAGTGGTGGTTGCCATCGAATTCCTGGATGACACCATCAAATCGCCCAAAGACATCATGCAGCACCTGGGGCTGCACACCATGACCAGCATCCAGGAATTCAGCAGTAAAAACCTGAAAGACGGCGAAATCTTCATCATACAAAATCCAAAATCGCCCATTGCCGATGCATATCGGTTGTTGCGCACAGGAATCCTGTATGGCCTGAACGGGAACTCGATTAAGACCCTGCTCATCGTCAGCCCCGACCCAAGCGATGGGCGCTCCTCGGTCGCGCTCAACCTGGCCGCCAGTTTTTCCCTGCTCGGCAGGAAAGTGACCGTCGTCGATGCCGACATCCGCAACCCGCGCCTGCACACCACCCTGGGCATGGAAAACCGGGTTGGGCTGGGCGACATCCTGGCCGACGATAAAGCCGACCTGAGCAGCGCTACGCAGCTACTGGAAGGACAGCGTAACATCCGCGCCCTCACCGGCGGCCACATGCCCGAAAGCCCCACCGAACTGCTCGAATCGGACCGCCTGGGGCAAATCCTGAACAAGTTGACCGCCAACGTAGACATGGTCATTCTGGATGGCCCGCCCGTCTTCGTAGCCGATGCGCTGGCCTTTGCCTCGCGGGTCGATGGCGTCCTGCTGGTTATGCGGCCCGGCAAAACCAGCATCGAAACTGCGCAAGCGGCGCTGGAATATCTCCAGCGTTCTGGCGGCAACATTCTTGGGGTGGTTCTCAATCGCGTGCCTCGCAACTGGGCCAAATATCACGAAGGCTTTTATTTCAGTTCCGAGGATTTGGCGCGCGCCAAACGATAACCAGGACACCTTCCGCCCCAGATAGAGCGCCTTTGTTGAATTTTCGGCAAAGGCGCTTCCTCTTGGTGCAATGTCGTTTTGGCCTTGCTCGGCGAGGTTTTCATCACCAACCTGGGCTGGCGCTTCGCCTTTCACATTTACACCGTCATCCTGGGCTGCCTGGGGCTGATGACGGGGATTTTGTGGAAGTATATTCGCAGCGCGGGGAATTGATTAGCGCCCGCTCGCCTTAATCGCCAGCCTGGCCGCCGCACAGGAAAAGGCATTCGTATCTTGGACCTTTTCCGCGCCGAACATGCGCGCCAGCAGGGCGGTAAACAGCGGGATACTCGATGAGCCGCCGGTTTTGACGACCGCATCGATTTGCCCCTTCCAGCCCGGCATCGGACAGCGTTTCGAGCAGCACCTTTTCCACCTGACCGTTAACGCGCCCCAGGCCAAAGTGCGCCAGCATCCGTTTTTCGATGATGGCGCGGGCGAAATCGGAACCGGCGATATCGACGCCGCCGTTGGCGTACACTTTACGTTGATTGCCGCCCAGGCGCATGACGGCGATATCGGGTGCAGACTACGCCCCAGCCGCCCTCGGCCTTCATCCCGCGCATGGCGGCCAGGCCTTGCGGCATACGGTGACCGAATCCGCTGCAGTGCGGCACCTGGTAAAAGCGGTTGGGGGCCGTCACCGGGCCAATTTTGACCGGCCCGAACAAGATGTCGAAGGGGGATGCCATGGTTCCTCCTTACTTTCGTTTTTTCTTGTTCGCCAGCAGCACGCTGGCGGTGGAAGCGGGCGTTTTTTCTTTTGGGGACAAACCGGGCGGGTTCGGAGCCGGGGCGTTCTCCGTTATGGACGGCAGAATCGGCGGCTGGGGCTGGGGTGGAGCAGGCGTTGGGCCTGCTTCCGTTGGTGAACGCTGCTTTGCCTTGCGCAGGGCTTCCATGCTGGGGGTGGAGACCGTTATCTTCTCTTTGACCGGCTTCTGGAACGTGAGCCGCGCCTGAATGAGTTCCCGTACCCGCGCGAAATCCTGCCGGGTGAGGATGAGCCGCCGCGCGGCCACATCGAAGGGCAGCAGAATCGCCGCCAGCGCAATCAGCCAGGGCCAGAGGGGCCGCGAAGCGCGCGAGGCCTTCAGGTCATGGATAAAGACCTCAGCCGGGTTGGCGGAAGCCACCTTGCCGCCGGTCAGCGCCGCGATACGCGCGAGTAAATCAGGGTTGGGGTTCGTGTCGCGGTATTCGGGCGAATAGGGCAGGGCCCAGCCCAGCGTTTCGGCAAAGGCGCTGTTTTCGCCTTCGGCGTCGAAGCGGAACAGGTACACGCCCTGCTCGGCGGGTTTGAACTCGGCCTCGTAGCGTCCCGGCGCGGTCTGGCGCAAGGTGACGGTTTGAGTCCCGCCCTCCGGCGCGACCACGTTGGCCGTCACCCGGCAGCCGTTCAGGAAATCCCCGCCCGGGCCGCGCGCCTCCAGGGTCAGGCGGGCCGTCTCGCCGCGCAGTTGCACCTCCATTTGCAGGCGGGCGGCGCTCATCTCGCCCAAAACGTAGCGCGCGGCCTGCGCCCAAAAGGCGGCGTAATTGCTCCACGAGACCCACTCCTTGCCCCAGCGCCCGGTCGCGTCTGAGGTAAAGGCCACCGAGCGGCCCAATCCATACTGCCAGGCGGCCAGGATGGGGTCGGTATTGCCCGGCGGCGAGCCGCCGGACTCCAAAATTACTTGCGCCAGTTCTTTGGGACTGCTGGCGACATAGCCATACAGCGGGGGCAGGCTTTCGATGCCGGAAAGAATCGGGGAGGCATTGACCCGTTCCGGGGAGAACAGGCCCTCCTCGATGTAGGCGCGCGTCGCCAGGGTGGTTTCCTCGGTAAAAATGCTGGGGATGCTGCCCGCGTCAGCCGCAAAGTGATAGCGCCCGTTGCCGAGTTCGGCCAAATCCTTCAGGAAGGGGGCCGCGTCGCGCCCGACGGCCACCGTCGAGAGCGTGATGCCGTTTTCGGTGTAGAGTTTCTGCACCAGTTCCGGAATGCCGCTTGGGTCGGCGCCGCCATCGGTCAGCAGGATGACGTGCTTGACTTTGGCGGGGTCCTCGGGCAGGACTCTCGCCATGGCCTGCAGCCCGGCCAGGATGTCCGTCCCGCCGCCGATGCGGATGCTGCCAATCGCGCTCTTGACGACCGCCGGGTTGCCCAGGTCGGTCATCGGCACGACCCAGGCCGCCGAGTCGTCGAATTGGATGACGCCCACCCGGTCGGTGGGGAAGAGCAAATCCACCGAGCGCGCGGCGGCTTCCTTGGCAAGTTCCAGTTTGTTCACGCCGCCGGATGTCTCGCTCATGCTGCCAGAATGGTCGATGATGAAGACGATGGCCAGCGAGGGGCGGCGCTGCTCGTCTTTGATTTGCATATCCACCGGCAGGGCAGCCTCCAGCGGGGTTTCGAAGTAGCCGCCCACGCCGTAACTGGTCGGGCCGCCGACCACGAGCAGCCCGCCGCCCAAATCGCGGACGTACGCCTGGGCGGTTTCCATCTGGCGATTGCTCAGTTCGCTCGCCGGGACGTTGACCAGCGCGAGAGCGTTGTATTGGGCCAACCCGGCCAAATCGGCGGGCAGGCGGGTTGGAAGAACGAAATCAACTGCATAACCAGCGGCCTCGAGCGCGGCGCGCAGGGCGGAATGTTCATCGGGGCGGGTGCTGCCGCCGGGCAGGGTCTCGCCGGGGGGCGGGGCGGCCATCAGGATGCGCGGCGGCCCCTCGATTTTGGAGAAGGCGTACAGCCGGTTGTTCTGGTAGAAGGTGTCGTCTTGCGGGGAAATTTCGACCTGGTAACGGATGTAGGACAGGATTTTATCCTGTCCTGCCTGTCCTACAGTGAGCGGCAGGCTGAAGGTCTGGCTCCCGCGCCGCAGGTCGTGGGGCTGTTCGTAGAGAATCGCGCCGTCGGCCAGTACGCGCAGGGTGGCGCGGGTCGGCTGGTTGGATTGGACGGATACGTTCAGGTCGAATCGCTCGCCGGGACGCAGGCTGGCCGGGGCGCCGATGGCGGTTACAATGGCCTCCGCGCCCGATTCGACAATAAACGGCACAACCACAATTTGCGCGCCCGCCGCCGCGGCGAATTCGGCGGCTTTGAGCGCGTCACCGGTCGTCTGCGCGCCATCCGAGAGAATCACCATGCGGCGGGCCGACCCGGAGGGGAAGAGTGCCAACCCCAGCCGGATGGCTTTGGCCAGGTCGGTCTGCGTGGTGATGGGCGCGGAGGTGACCAATCCGAGCGCGCCGCCGGGCAGCATGGGCCGCTCGACCAGCGCGTCGGCCCCGAACAGAACAATTGCGGCCTGGTCATCCGGCCCCATCCCGGTCATCGCCTGCCTGACGTAATCGAGTTCTGCGGCAACGGCTTCCTCCGACATCGAATCTGAGACATCCACCAGGAAGACGACCGCCAGTTCGTCCCCGCCGCGCGCAATCTCCAGCCCGGCCAGGGAGAGTACCAGGCACAGGACGATGACCAGGCGCAGGACGAGGCTGAACATTTCCCGTTTTTCGTAGCGCAAAATGCCATTTTGCGCTACGCCCGCTGCCCAGATGAAGATGGGCAGGAGCAGGAGGAGCAGGAGGGCGAGCGGGAAGGTGAAGGTCATAGGGAAGGATGACTGATAACTGATAACTGCTCACTGATGACTGCTCACTGATGAGCGCCGGTGATAGACCAGCCATTCCGCCAGCAAAACCAACAGGGCCAGCCCGGCCAGCCAGGGCCACAGTTCGCGCAGGCCGGTTTGTTCGGCGGCGGCAGGGGTGAGGGTCGTTTGCCCGATTTGGAGGGCGGCCGCCGGGCGGATGCTCGATTCGGACGGGTCGAACAGGTTGACAGCGAAGTATTCGGCGCGGGTCGCGTCTTTGGACAGGAAATTGACGGCATAGTAACCGGTTTCGTCAGTGTCGGTAAAGGCCAGCGAAGCGGCGCCGGGGAACAGGGTGTAGAGTTTGCCCGAAGGCGCGGCGACCACAATCCGCTCGACGCCGGGCGGCGGGACGAGTGTCAGGCTCTCGCCGGGGAGCAAGCCCTGGGAGGCGTCGAAGGCGGCCGGCGGGACGAGGTAGTTAATCAGGTTGCTGAACAGGATGGGATAGGCCACTTGCAGGGGCAGGTCGCTCTGGCGCAGGTCGAAGGTCAGCGCGGCCACGCGGCGGCCACCCGTTTCCCCGGCGAAGACCAGCGGGCGGCCATCGGCTTCGATGAGCAGGTCGGCCCAATCGGGGAGCGGCACGCTGCTGGCCTGCAAGATGTGGACGTTGCTCCAATCGACATAGCGGGTGAGCGGATGTTCTCTCACGCTCATTTCGGCGGGCTGGAAGGCCGAGCCGACCACGAAAAGCGGATTGGGCGGCGGGTTGACCAGCAGCAGGCTGCCGGGCAGGGCCTGGGAGGGGTACGCGCCGTCGAACAGGTACAAATCGAAGGGCTCGGGGGGAATTTCGCCGGTCAGCGAGCGGAAGGGCTGGAGGCCGGGCAGGGAGGCCAGCAATTGTTCGAGATAGAGATTGCCCTTCGACAAGCTCAGGGCGGCGCCCGTCGAAACGAGCAGCGCGCGCCGGGAGGCAGCGTCCTGGTTGACGGCAAAAGCCGTGTCATCGAGCGGGAAGGCGTCCAGCGCGGAATCGCCCTGCGGGTTCGACATCCGCGCCTGATAAATACCGGCGGCGGCTGGCAGGTTTTCGAGGATCAGGCTGGCGCTTTCTCCCGCGCCGAGTTCGAGTTGGCGGGCGGTGAGCAGTTCCTCCGCGCGATAGAGCGACAGGAGGACAGAACGCGGCGCGGCGCTATAGTTGGTGACTTCGGCAAAGAGTTGCCCGCCGCGCAGGGCCAGGGCGCTGATTGCCAGGTTGTCATCGGATGCGCCGATGGGGATGTAGCGCGCGTCGCCGGGCAGGGCGGGCAACCCCTCGGCGGGCAGGCCGCCATCCGAAACGATGACGGTGGTCACTTCGGGGAGATTGCGGGCGGCAGCGGCGGCCAGGGCGAAGGCGGACTGCCAGTCGGCGCCGGATTGGGCGGGCCCGGCGGCGGTCAGAGCGCTGCGCAGGAGGGCCTTGTCGCTTTCGGCGGCAATCAGCGTTTGGGGGCTGTTCCCAACCAAAATAAGGGTCATCCGAGAGCCGTTGGGCAGGCTGTTGATGAGCGTCCCGACCGAGCGGCGGGCGGTCTCGAAGCGCGTTGGGCTGACATCGGTCGCGTTCATCGAGGCCGAGGCGTCGAGCAGCACGATGACCGCGCCGGATGCGACGACCGGCGTGGGCAGGGCCGGGCGGGCCAGGGCAAAGACCAGCGCGGCCAGAATCAGCAGTTGCAGGAACAGGAGCAGGTTGCGTTTGAGTTTTTGCCAGGGGGTGTTGGCCTGCTGGTCGCGCAGCAGCCGCTCCCAAAGCAAAGTCGAAGAGACCTGCGCCGGCTTGCGGCGCAGTTTGAGCATGTAAAGCAGCAGGATGGGCGCAGCCAGGGCCAGCAGCGCCAGGCCAGCGGGTACCAGGAGTTGCATTGAGTTATTCCTGGGTCGAGTCTACCAGAAAAGGCGGGGCAAATAAAAAATCACCGGTGTTAAAGTTCACCGGTGATTTGCTCGTTCCATCAGCGCGCAAACTCAATGGTCGTCTTTATATTTCATTTCCCCGGCTTCGATGGCGAAGGGCAGGCGGTTGCCGGGTGTGGGCAATCCGCAGGTGGCGTAGGCAGTGTAAGCGCAGGGCATATTGTGGGCTTTGTTGAAATCGAGAATCACTTTGCCGTTTTCGGGTTTCTCGGTCAGCAGATAGCGCCCGCCTGCATAAGTGGTCTTGCCGCTGGTCTGGTCGCGGAGGGCGATGAACAGGCCGCCGGTGCCGGCGTCCTCGGCATCCAGGCGAACTTCCTTGCCCTGCCACTCAAAGGTGACGCTGCCAATCATTTTCGTATCATGCACTTCGCCGATAATGTCTTGTTGTTTGACCAATTTGTAAGGCGCATAGCCGCTATACCTGGCCTCGATGC
>DAOTZM010000258.1:0-2834 GCA_034434035.1 Anaerolineales bacterium | reverse complement strand
TCCATGCCCATAAAAAACTCCTTGTTGTGATAATTTCGTAAACGGAACACGCTCTACGCAATACGCGCTGCGTGTTTCGTTGGGTTAAAGACGAGAGATGATTTCATCCGCCATCTGCTGGGTGGATAATTTACCGCCCAGGTCGGAGGTGCGGCAGCCGGCGGTAATGGTTTCGTCGACCGCTTTTTCGAGGGCGGCGGCTTCGGATTCGAGTTTGAGCGAGTGCCGCAGCAACATGGCGGAGGAAAGAATCGTGCCAACCGGGTTGGCGATGCCTTTCCCGGCGATATCCGGCGCGGAACCGTGAATCGGCTCGTAAAGCCCAGGGCCTTGTTCGCCAATACTGGCGGAGGGCAACATGCCCATCGAACCGGCCAAAACCGAGGCTTCGTCGGTCAGGATGTCGCCGAACATGTTCTCGGTCACGACCACGTCCATCCAGGCGGGCCCCGTTATCAGCCGCATGGAGGCCGTATCGACGAGGACATGCTCCAGGGCGATATCCGGGTGCTGCGCCCCGATTTGTGCCGCAATTTGCCGCCACAAACGGGAGGATTCCAACACGTTGGCCTTGTCTACCGAAGTAACCTTTTTCTTGCGCCCGGCGGCCAGGCGGAAAGCCAGTTCCATCACGCGGCGGATTTCGTAATCGTAGTATTCGAGCGTGTCCACCGCGCGCTCACGTCCATCCTTGACATCGCGGCCTTTGGGCCAGCCGAAATACAGCCCGCCGGTCAGTTCGCGGATGACCAGGATATCGACGCCCTGAAGCTTTTCGGGCTTGAGCGGGGACGAATCTACCAGCGCCGGGTGGACTTTGACCGGGCGCATATTGGCAAAGACGCCCAGGCCTTTGCGGAGGGCCAGCAAGCCGCGTTCGGGACGGTCTTTGGCGTTGGGGTCGTCCCATTTGGGGCCGCCGACCGCGCCCAGCAGCACCGCGTCGGCAGCCTGGCAGTCGGCCAGGGTCTCGTCGGTGAGCGAGGAACCGAATTTGTCGATGGAACAGCCGCCCATCAATCGCTCGGTATAGGTGAAAGCGTGGCCGAATTTAGCGGCGATCGTTTCCAGCGCGCGCGCGGCTTCGGCAACCACTTCGGGGCCAATGCCGTCGCCGGGGAGGAGGGTGATTTTTGCTTGCATTAATGCTCCAAATTTCGTGATTTTCTGATTTGGTGATTTTCTGATTTGGTGATTTGTTGATTTGGTGATTGTGAACAGACGCACTCACTCAATCATACAATCACGAAATCACCAAATGATTAGTGCGCCACCAGCAGCCCATACTCCACCGAATCAACCAGCGCCTGCCAGGAGGCTTCGATGATGTTTGCGCTCGCGCCGACGGTACTCCAGCGCTTGGCGCCGTTTTGGGTATCGATGAGGACGCGGGTCAGGGCAGATGTGCCGTTGTTGCCGTCCAGGATGCGGACTTTATAATCAGCCAGTTGGAACTGATTCAGAACGGGATAATGCGGCAGCAGGGCTTTGCGCAAGGCCAGGTCGAGGGCATTGACCGGGCCGTTGCCCTCGGCGGCGGTGTGCAAAATCTCGCCTTTGACGCGCACCTTGACCATCGCTTCGGCAAAAATCCCGCGCCCGGAGCGGTGTTCGACATTGACGAGGAAATCTACCAACTCGAAAGGCGGCTTGTAGTGTAGTTCCTGGCGTTTGAGCATCATCGCCACCGAGGCTTCTGCCGCCTCGAAAGAAAACCCACGCGATTCGAGCTCCTTGATTTCGTTCAGCACCGGGACGACTTCATCGACATCGACCTCGAGGAAATGTTCCTCGGCCTTGGCGAGCAGGTTGCCGCGCCCCGACAGGTCCGAGACGACCACCCGCATCTTGTTTCCGACGGTCTCAGGCGCGACATGCTGGTACGATTGCGTCGAACGCCGCATCGCCGCGACATGCACGCCGCCCTTATGCGCAAACGCGCTCCGGCCAGTGTATGGCTGGTGGTCGTTGGGAGTCAGATTGGCGACTTCATCTACGAAGTGAGACAAGTCGGTCAGTTTGGATAGCCTGCCCTCCGGCAGGCATTTGAGACCCATCTTGAGTTCCAGGTCGGCCATAATCGAGACGAGGTTGGCGTTGCCGCAGCGTTCGCCAACGCCGTTGATGGTTCCCTGTACCTGGATTGCGCCCTCGCGCACCGCGACCAGTGAATTGACGACCGCGCAATCACCGTCATTGTGGGTGTGAATGCCAAAAGGATGGGGGTCGAGCGGCAAAGCCGTATCGAGACCCAGAATGGAAGTCTTCATCTCGCGGATAATGGATTCGATTTCCCAAGGCATGGTTCCGCCGTTGGTATCGCACAGCACGAGCGTCTCGGCCCCGCCGCGCATGGCGGCTTGGAGCGTTTCGATGGCATACGCGCTGTCGGCTTTGTAGCCGTCGAAGAAATGCTCAGCGTCGTAGATGACGCGCCGGTTTTGGGAGCGCAGGCAGGCAACCGACTGCTCGATGATACGCAGGTTGTCTTCCAGCGTGGTCAACAAAACGTCTTTGACATGCAGCGTCCAGGTCTTTCCAAAAATGGTGCAGACCGGCGCGCCGGACTTGAGCAAGGCCTTGATATTGGCGTCATCCTCCGGGCCGCCTTTGACGCGGCAGGTGGAACCAAAGGCCGCGATTTTGGCGTGTTTCCAGGCCATATCGCGGGCGCGGTCGAAGAATTCCACGTCTTTGGGATTCGAGCCGGGCCAGCCGCCTTCGATGAAGGCCACGCCCAGGTCATCCAGTTTTTGGGCGATGCGGATTTTGTCGCTGGCTGAAAGGTTGAAGCCTTCGGACTGGGTTCCATCGCGCAGGGTGGTGTCGTAAAT
>DAOTZM010000257.1:0-23489 GCA_034434035.1 Anaerolineales bacterium | reverse complement strand
CGTTCAACGGTCAATTTTAGAGGTGATTCATGAATCCAAACCAGGCAGCCGCCTGCCAGGCACTCCAGCAGGCCCAGCAAGCCCTGAAAGCCGGGGACAAACCCAGCGCGCGCCATTTTGCCGAGCAGGCTGTCCGCGCCGCACCAGAATTGGAGGAACCCTGGCTGATGATGGCGGCGCTGGCCTCGCCGCACGCCAGTGTGGACTATTTGCAGCGCGCCTTGCAAATCAACCCGGCCAGCGAGCGCGCCCAAAAGGGCATGGCCTGGGCGATGGAACGATTGAAAAAAGTCTCGACAGGTCTCGACAAGCTCGACCACCTGCCCGACCACCGGGTCTCGACGCCGCTCGACCACCGCGCCGCCGCGCCGCCAGGGAACGCCCCTCCGGCCAGGCCGCCGGAAACCCGCCAGGCCGCTTCTGCCGCGGAGAGAACCCAGCCCACCCGCCCGGTTCCATCCCCAATCGAAGCGCAGCCTGGGAAAAAGCCAGCCACGCCCCTGCCCGTCTCGAAGCCGAAATCCGCGCCTGCTGCAAAGACCGTTTTGGCCCAGAAACCGCGCAAACACAGGTGGATTCCCATCCTGCCGTTGCTGGCGTTCGTCCTGTGCGCCGTCATCGGCGGGATTATCTGGTGGAGCGCCACGCCGGTCGCTGCCTTTTTCAGGAGCGAACCGGGCGGCCCGGCCTGGGCGCAGGCCGATGTCTCCAAATCGACCTTGACCGCGTCGCCAGAGCCGACCGCCACGTTCACGGCTACGCCCTCCCCAACGGCAACCTTTACTGCGACAAGCACCTTCACAATTACGCCCAGCATCTCGCCTTCGCCGACCATCACCGAGACGCCAACCGCCAGCAACACGCCGACGCCAAGCGAGACGCCCTCCATCACACCGACCGAGGAGGCCACGCCCACCCCGCTGCCCACCGATACGGCCCTGCCCACGCGCATCGTCCCGACCCGCGCCCCGCCCCAGGCTCAGAATCCCGGCGTGGGCGGCGAACGCTGGATCGATGTGGACCTGACACAGCAAATGGTCTACGCTTACGAAGGCAACACGCTCATGCGCTCTTTCGTCGTCTCGACTGGGACCTGGCGCACGCCCACCGTAACCGGGCAATACCGCATCTACATCAAATACCGCTACAAAGACATGTCTGGCCCTGGCTATTACCTGAAAAACGTGCCATACACCATGTTCTTCTATAAAGGCTACGCCATTCACGGCACCTACTGGCACAACAACTTCGGCACGCCCATGAGTCACGGCTGCGTCAACCTGACCATCTCCGATGCCGAATGGTTGTACAATTTTGCATCGGTTGGCACGCTGGTCAACGTTCACTATTGATTGATGGCAATGGGTAACAGGTGACAGTCAATTCAGAAGTGACTGTCACCGTTGTCCCTAAACTTTTTATAGATGACTCCGAAATATCACTTCTCCCGGCGGGATTTCCTGAAGCTGAGCGCCAGCGCACTCGGCGCTTCGCTCTTTTCGACCCTGAACCTGCCTTCCGTTACAGCAGCGGACTCGCCCTCCATGCTGGGGCGGGTGTGCTGGAACAAAGTCACCGTTTACGATGCGCCCGACCCGGCAGGGACAGTGTTGACCACCCACAAGTTCGACCAAATCCTGTCGATTGAGCAAACCGTTCGCGGCGCGGATACATCGGCCTACAACCGGGTCTGGTACGAACTCAAAGAGGGCGGCTACGTCTATTCCGGCGGAATCCAGCCAGTGCGGGAGATCCTGAACAGCCCCGTCACCGATTTTCCCAAAGAAGCCGGGCTGCTGGCCGAGCTAACCGTCCCCTTTACCGATTCGTATTGGAAGCCCACCAAAAACTCGCGGCGCGGCTACCGCCTGTATTACGGCACGACCTACTGGGCGCGCGCCCTTTTCGAGGATGAGAAGGGCAATCCCTGGTATCGCATTTACGACGACCTGCTAAAACTGGTCTTCTTCATCCGCGCCGAACACCTGCGCATCGTCCCGCCCGAAGAACTAACCCCTATTTCTCCCGATGTGCCGGATGAGGAAAAGCGCATCGTCGTCAGCCTGCCGGAACAGAGGATGGCAGCCTTCGAGGGCGAGCAGGTGGTGTTCACTGCAAAAATCTCCAGCGGGCGGGGGAAGGGCAACATGCACTACGCCAGCACCCCCTCAGGCCGATTCACCACCTTCTTCAAGCGGCCTGCCGGTCACATGGTCGGCGGCAGCGGCGGCTCGGCCTACGACCTGCCCGGCGTGCCCTGGGCATCGTACATCAACGACCAGGGCGTCTCCTTTCACGGAACATACTGGCACAATGACTTTGGCGCGCCGCGCAGCGCCGGCTGCATCAACCTGCCTAACGACCAGGCCAAATGGATTTATCGCTGGACGACGCCCTCCGTGCCGGAGCGAAAGCGCCACATCTACCAGCCTGGGACCGGCACGCGCGTAAACATTTACGAAGAACCGGTCTTTTCGCCAACATCCAGTCCCATCCGCTACCGGCTGGACTGCGACCCCCAACTCGATTCCAAGGAGAGATGAATTATGCACACCGCGTTTCAATACAACCAGTACATTCTCAAACGCCAGGTCTTTGCTCTCACTGGCAAACTGCGCTTCTACAACCCGCAGGAGCAACTGGTACTGTTCAGCGAGCAGAAAATGTTTAAACTGCGCGAGGACATTCGGCTATACGCCGATGAACAGAAATCCCAAGAAGTCCTCGCCATCAAAGCCCGCCAAATCATCGACTTCGCCGCAGCGTATGACGTGGTCGATAGCGGAACCGGGCAAAAGGTGGGTGCGCTGCGCCGCAAGGGGCTGCAATCCATCCTGCGCGATGAGTGGGAAGTGTTGGATGTGAACGACCAGGTCATCGGGAAACTTTTCGAAGACAACATGACCCGCGCCATGCTGCGCCGCCTGCTGCTAGGCGCCTGGCTGCCCCAGGATTACGACCTGACCCTGGGCGAACAGCGCGTGGCCGACCTGAAACAGCGCTTCAACCCGTTTCGCTATGAGATGGACATTGATTTCAGCATGGACAGCGCCCGCCGTCTCGACCGCCGCCTGGGACTGGCCGCCGCCGTCCTGATAGCCATCATCGAAGGACGCCAGGAATAATGCCCCGCCAGGCCCTTTTTCCCGGTCTCGTCTTCGACGAATACGACCGACCGCTCGATACCGGCTGGATAGGGAGTGAACCCGCCTACGTCATCGACGATGCCGGGTTTCGGCGGCACGTCCCTTCCGAGCAAATCGACAAGGTGGTGCTGGGCGAGATGAAGAAACTCATCCAGGGCAACGAGGATTTCATCAGCCGGGAAGCGGCCAAAATGGTCGGGGCCGAGGACCCGTTCAGCAAGGCCATCATCGAGAGCCAGTTGAAGAACATCGACAAACAGTTCGAGAGGTTGTTCGAGGTCGGAATTCCCGAAGACATGCGCGCCTGGCTCGGCATGATTGGCTTCAAAGTCGTGGTCAACTATCACGGCGAGGTCATCGAGGTCCGCCAGGCCGGGGGCGCAGGCAGCGAAGGCGAGTAAAAATCATATCCTGCGCATCAAAAAACCGCAGCCTGGGCTGCGGTTTTTCAATTACACCTATCCGATTTCTATTGACTTGTCGGCTGCTCAAGCGGCGAGGCAGGCAGCACCACCACAAACTTCGTCCCCGCTCCTACACTGGATTGGACCCAGATGCGCCCCTGGTGATTCTCCACAATCGAACGCACGATGGCCAGCCCCAAACCCGTACCTGGGGTGCCTTTGGGCGCGTTGCTGGCCCGGTAAAATTTCTCGAAGATATGCGGCTGGTCGGTGGCCGGGATGCCCATGCCCGTATCAGATACTTCGAAAATAACCTGGGAATCTTCCAGGCACAGGTTGACCGTTATCTTGCCAGCCTCCGGCGTATATTTGACTGCATTCACCAGCAGGTTATCCACCATTTGCCGCAAGCGAATCGGATTGCCGCGTAAAGCGGGCAGGTCTGGGGCGATATTCACGCTGAAATCGAGTTTCTTGTCGCTAATCTGACGGCCAAGGTTTTCGAGCGCACATTGCACGATCTTTTCCAGCGAAACTTCGTCCTTACGGGTATCGGAGCCAGCTTCGATGCGGCCCAAATCGAGCAAATCGTTGACCAATGCCGTGATATTCTGCGCGCTGTTCTGAACATGCCGCACGAACTGTTTCTGCTGGTCGTTGAGCGGGCCAACCCGGTCGAGCAGTTCGATATAGCCCATGATTGCCGTCAACGGGGAGCGCAGGTCGTGGGAAATGGTGTGAATAAAATCGCTCTTGAGCCGGTCGAGCATTTTCAGGTGCGAGATGTCTTCCAGTGTAATGACAGAGCCAATCTCTGGAATGGGCGTGTACTGGTAATTGAACACGCGGCCATCTTCGAAGACGACTTCCTGGGTTTTGAGCGGGTTATCCTGCTGGATAGACGTGAGCAAAACGGCAAAATCATTGTGCGCAATCACTTCCAGCACGGGTTTCCCGGTCAAATCTCCCAGGCCCAGGCCAAAGATTCTGCGAACCGCCGGATTGAGCAAGATAATTTTGTTTTCTTCATCGAGCAGGATGACGCCATCTTGAATATTGTTAATGGTGGCATCTAGCTTACTGCGCTCGTTCTCTGATTCATGATACCACTGCGCGTTCTGGATGGCGATGGCAGCATACTCAGCCAGCACAGTCATCAGCAATTCATGATGCTGGCTAAACGGGCGTTTGGTCTGGCGATTGTCCACCCCCAGCACGCCAATCACCCGGTCATTGGAGCGCAGCGGAACGTAGATGAGCGAATAGACCAGGTAGGCCGTTTTGATTTTGTTAGGAGAATCTTCGCTGAAAGAAACCGACCGGCCCGTATTAACCACCTGTCCGGCGATGGAGTCCCTGACGGGCAGTCGAAAAGTGCGCGCAAAACTCTCCTCGAAGTTGCGCCCGGCGCGCATGTAAAGCTCATTCGTTTCCTCGTCCACAAGGAGCAGGTGGCCTTCTTCGGCGCCAGTCAACTCCACAGCGGCGGTCACAACACTGGTCAGGACGCTGTCGAGGTCAAGGGTCGATGTAATCGAACGTCCCAGGTTGACCAGGGTATCCATCTCGTCCACCCGCTGCTCGAGCGAGGCGGTCGTGCGGCGCACTTCACGGCGCACCCAGTCCCCCATCTGCTCGGCGCGCTTCTGGCTGCGCTTTATCGAGTTGACGATGTCATCGATTTTGAGTGGGGGGTGCAGATAATCGCTCAAGCCCATTTTCAGGGCTTGCTTAATCAGCGCAGGGTTATCGCGGCTGGCAAAAAAGATGACCGGCATGGTGGGAAATCGTTCCAGCATCTTACCGGCCAGGTCCATACCCTTTTTGCCTCCCAGGGTTTCGGTGATAACCACCAGCGTCGGGATGGTCTCGAACAGGACTTTTTCCAGCGATTCCGGGTCATTGGCGACAGCCACAACATAGCCGCCCGCCCGCAAAGCGCGCTCCAACAGCCCCAGCGTGGGCGTTTCTTCCATCGCAAGCAGGATTAAATCCATCGGCGGCATACAGATAATTTCACCTTAACGTGTCATTTTGGCTGTGTCTTTTGCTGGTTCAGGAGCAACGCAAGGTGTTTGACCCCCGCCTGGATATTCTCCAATGCTTGCGCCTGTTGTTCGTTCAGCGCACCCATTTTACCAGACGCGAGCAATTCTACCGGATACCCCATCACCTGTATCGTGGATTGGATTTCCTTCTGCACCCGCGCCAGTTCGGCGGCTTTGCGCTGCTCGCCCGCCCTGGCCAATTCTGCGGTCTGCGACAAGGCGCGGAACAGGCGCGCATTGATGAGGGAGATGGACGCATAATCAGCAATTGCTTCCAGGATAACCTGTTCGCCCTGCGAAAAAGCCCGCTCTGCCTTGCGCGCCACCGTCATCAGGCCAATGGCCTCGTTCTGCACTTTGATTGGCACAACCATCGCCGCCTTGCCCAGCGAGGCGACCTTGAATTTTGCCAACGGCGCACCGTGAATTTCCAACGTTTCCGCAGACATGGCGACCAGGACGCTGATTCCATCATCCAACGGCTGGCCGAGCTTCTTCGCCCAGGCATCGGGCAAGCCGCGATGGGCTGCCAGTAAGAACGCCTTTGTTTTTTCGTCTTTGAGCGTCAACCAGCCCAGGTCGGCCTCGGCCAACTGCACCACCGCCTCGACAATTTTCTCGAACAAGACGCGCTGGTCGGTAATCGAAATCACTGCCCGCCCTACCGAGAAAATCGTTGTCAACTCGCGCACGCGGCGCTGGAGTTCATTGTTGGCCTGCTTCAACTGGGCATCCAGTTTGGCGCGCTCGCGCGCCTCGCGCGTTTGCGCCAGGGAACGCTCCACCGCCGAGACCACTTCCGCTTCGCGGGCCGGCAGCATCAGGTAATCGAACGCGCCCAGCCGGAAAGTCTGGATGACATGCTGCTCCTGCCCCTTTTCGGCCAGAACAATCACTGGCGCGGAAAGTCCTTGCGAAGAGAGCGCCACCAGCAAATCTTTGGCGCCCAGGCCGGGCAGGTTCAAATTCGCCAGGATGACATCCGGCTGGAACTGGATGGCCTGTTTAATGGCGCTCGGCCCATCGGCGGCAATTTCCACCCGATAACCAAGCGGTTGGAGTGCCTGGCGGCCAATCAGGTCGCTGACATCCGGGTCGTTTTCGACGATAAGGATTTTTTCATTCGTAGAGGGAGCCATACCAGGCTATGATAGCACGAATCTTAAAATTTGTCCGCTTTGGATTAAAATTCTGTAAGGCAATCGCATAGCGCAGCCGCTTCGCGGGCCGCAGCCAAAGGTTGCTATGATTTGCGCTAATAGCGCAAATCCTGCGCCATAATACTATAACAATAACGCAATGTATAGACAGGAGCGTAAATGACCAACGACTTCCTCTGGTGGCGCGACGGCGTCATCTACCAGATTTACCCGCGCTCGTTTGCCGATTCCAACGGCGACGGCATTGGCGACCTGCCGGGAATCACCTCCCGGCTCGATTACCTCGCCAACCTGGGCATCGACGCCATCTGGCTTTCGCCGTTCTACCCCTCGCCGCAGGCCGATTTCGGCTACGACGTGAGCGACTATAAAAACATTGACCCGCTCTTCGGCACGCTGGCCGATTTCGACGCGCTCGTCGCCGAAGCCCACCGGCGCGGAATCCGGGTGATCGTCGACCTGGTGCTGAATCACACGTCCGACCAGCATCCCTGGTTCCTCGAATCCCGCTCCAGCCGCGAGAATCCCAAGCGGGATTGGTATCTGTGGCAGCCCCCCTCCACCTCCCCCCATTTTCTTAAGAAAATAGGGGGACAGAGGGGGGTACCCAACAACTGGCAATCCATCTTCGGCGGGGGCGGCTGGGAATGGGACGAAAAAACCGGCGAATATTACTTCCACATGTTCCTGAAGCAGCAGCCCGATGTCAACTGGCGCAACCCGGAAGTGCGCCGTGAAATGCTGGATGTCTTCCGCTTTTGGGCCGAACGCGGCGTGGACGGCTTCCGGTTGGATGTCTTCAACGCCTACTTCAAGGACGAACACTTCCGTAACAACCCGCGCAAATTCGGCCTGCGCGGCTTCGACCGCATCCGCCACATCTACGACATCGACCAGCCCGAAATGGTCCCCCTGCTGAACGAAATCCGCGCCCTGCTCGATAGTTACCCCGAACGCTACGCCGTCGGCGAGACCTTCCTGGCTTCGCCCGAAAAAGCCGCCTCCTACTGCGGCCCCGATAAACTGCACGCCGCCTTTAACTTCGACTTCCTCTTCCGCAAATTCTCCGCCGCCGATTTCGCCGAGGGCATCCAAAAATGGACCCAGGCCATCGGCAAGGAAGCCTGGCCCAACTACGTCCTCAGCAACCACGACCAGCCCCGCTCGGCCACCCGCTGCGCCCCCACTTTGTGGGGGCAAGCAAAAGGCGAGGACGACGCCCGCGCCAAAGCCGCGCTTGGTATGCTGCTCACCCTGCGCGGCACGCCCTACCTATACTACGGCGAAGAAATCGGCATGAGAGACATTTCCCTCGAACGGGGTGAAATCCAGGATCCGCCCGGCAAATACTACTGGCCCTTTTACAAAGGCCGCGACGGCTGCCGCTCACCCATGCAATGGGACGACTCGCCTTACGCCGGGTTCTCCACCGCCCAACCCTGGCTGCCCGTCCACCCCAATTACACCAGGCGCAATGCCATTGCCCAGCAGGACGACCCCAACTCACTCTTTAACTTCGTCAAAAAACTGCTGGCCCTGCGCAAGGAATACCCGGCCCTCCAGCGCGGCGACTTCCGGCTCTTTTACCGCGTTGATACCGGCGTGCTGGCCTACGAGCGCGCCCTGGGCGACCAACGCATCCTGGTCTACATCAACTTCACCGGCAAGATGAACACCGCCAGCCTGGCGCGCGGCGCCGACCCGTATGCCGCCAAATTGCTGCTCTCCACCAACCGCGAGGAGTTGCGCGTCTATGCCAACCAGTTCCTGCTCAACCCCTACGAAATGACCCTCCTGCTCGCCTGATATGGGAGCCGCATGGCTTGCCATGCGAATTTCAACTTGCTATACTAAAGGCATGGATTTCGCCCCCTCCATGCCTTATTTTTCTGGAATAAAACCGGACGCTTCCGGCCCCCTGGCGCGCTACCTGCCGCCCGCGCCAGAGGGCGTGGCCCGGGCCTTTCTCGCGGAGCGGACTCCGCCGGGGCTGTGGGTGCTGGACCCTTTCGGTTCTTCTCCCCGATTCGCGGTCGAACTGGCGCGCGCCGGGGCGCGGGTATTGGTGACAGCCGGGAACCCCGTCAACCGCTTCCTGCTCGACCTGGCCGCCCATCCGCCCGCCCTGGCTGGTTTGCAGGCCGCCCTGGCCGAACTGGCCGCCGCCCGCAAAGAAGACGAGCGGCTCGAAACCCATCTCCAATCCCTTTACCTCACCAGGTGCGCCCACTGTGGCCGCGAACTGCCCGCCGAAGCCTTCCTGTGGGACAGCCGCAGCGGCGCGCTGACCGGCAGAATCTACAACTGCGCCTGCGGTTCTGGCGGCGAACATCCCGCCACCGCCGACGACCTGGAGCGCGCCTCGGAGTGGTCGCGGGCCGACAACCTGCACCGCTCGCGCGCCCTCGGGCGGATTGCGCCCCTCGACGACCCCGACCGCCCCACCGCCCAGGAAGCCCTCGACATCTACCAACCGCGCGCCGTTTACGCCCTCGGCACGCTCGTCAACCGTCTCGACGCTCTCCAGACCAGCGGCGAGCGCCGCCGCTGCATCCTGGCCCTGCTGCTATGGGCCTTCGACTCGACCAATTCACTCTGGCCGCACCCGATGGAACGCCCCCGTCCCCGACAGTTGACCTTCCCCAACGTCTTCCGCGAGAACAACGCCTGGATGGCGCTCGAAGCGGCGGTCAAAACCATCGGGAGCGATGAAAACCCGCCCATCCCGCACACACTCTGGCCCACAGAACCACCCGAAAGCGGCGGATTGTGCATCTACGAAGGCCCATTGCGCGCCCTGGCTGCCGAGTTGGGCGAAATCCCGCTCCGAGCCGTTGCCGGGGTCTTGCCGCGCCCCAACCAGGCCTTCTGGACGCTTTCCGCGCTCTGGGCGGGCTGGCTGTGGGGGCGCGAAGCCATTGGCCCATTCAAGGGCGTCCTGCGCCGCCGCCGCTACGACTGGAACTGGCACGCCGAGGCACTCCAGGCGCTGTTCACCAGCCTGGCCGGCAAACTCCCGGCGGGAATCCCGTTCTTCGGCCTGCTGACTGAGCCGGAGCCGGGATTCGTCTCCTCAGCGCTGCTGGCCGCCCGCCTGGCGGGATTCGACCTCAGCGGCCTGGCCCTGCGCGGAGAGCAGGAACCCCTCCAAATCCATTGGAAAAAATCCGAAAAGCCGCGCCCGGCCCGCCTCCCCTTGGATGTGAACTACACCCGCAAAATCCTGCGCGAGATTTTGGAAGCGCGCGGCGAGCCGCTCCCTTACATCCACCTGCACGCCCTGGCCCTTACGGCCTTCGCCGCCAAAGGCATGACCCCCGCCGAAAACGAGACCCTGGCTGCTTACGATACCGTACTCCACGCCGCGCTCGGCAACCCGGAATTTACCGACCTCGAAACCCGCGCCGCCCCCGAAACCGGAACCTGGGCGCTCAGGGATTGGGGCCAGCAGGACATGTTCGACCAAATGCGCTAGATTCGAGAAAATAGTGAGTTTCGTCACTATTTTGGGGTCGAGCAGGTACGCTATACTGACACAAACTTTTCGTTTTTGTAAAGAAAGAGCGAGGGAAATCATGAAACGACCGTTTGCGTTGCCTTTGATATGCTTTGGATTCCTGGTCTTATTAGCCATGATTGCAGGCTGTAACGGGCCCGCGTTACCCAGCCCAACCCCCACCCCCACGCCTTTCCCTACATGTATCCCTACTGCCACTCCGTTCAAGTTCTTCTCATCCACCGTTGGCGTCTTGGGAAGTCAGAACCAGGAAGCGGACAACATCACCGGGGATATTTACGTTAAGTCGCTCGCCGCGAAAAGAATCAACGATGTTGTCGGGCTTGACAGGCAGAAAAGCCGGGCGTTGCAGTTCCTGGCCTATGAAACCATGCGTTGGTCAAGCATCCAAAATGTGGGCGAGGGAGATAAACAGGTACGACTGGTGGCCACTTTCATCAGCCCAGAATTAATTCGCGCGGTGATCCTCAACCACGTTATTTATAAAGAAATGTTCGAAGACAAGTATATTTCGGGGCTCAACTTAAGTGCTTACTCCGATCAAAGACTACGGGCAATGGACGAGCGTCAGGAATTTTTATTCCTGGTCACCATCCAGGCTGAAGTTCCTGAAGGAAGCGAAATCCAGATTGAACTGCCCGCCACAAACTTCTTCCTGAAAAAGAACACCGATTTTCGGGTTCCTGTCAGCCACACCGACGGCTTTTTCAAACATTCCTTAAAAATGTCGACCTCGCAGCATACCGGATTTCTCTACTTCCCGTTTGGGGTATCCAGGCAAGTGAATACCTGCCAGCAAACGCTCGATATGCTCCACGACAAATACATTATGCTGTCGGTTGAAGGTGCGGTCATTGACGGTAAAAAATACGACGAAATCACCTGGCAGCTCCCTTTTGTGCCACCTTTAGATGTGGGCAGCGCAATCCCCACCCCCAATCCCGATTTGCCCATTCCCTCGAATCATGCGCCTGCCGCCATCGCCCCGACTATCCAAAACACCGGCCCAACCGGGATGGTCACGGCCTTGACAAATGAAAATCGAGCATACTGGAGTCAATTGGGACAGTTCGTCTGGTCGAATTTGACACTAGATAATTCCCCCGCTCCTTAAAAATAAAGATAAAACTCCCCGGCCAACCTGACCGGGGAGCTCGTCTTTTTAACCCATTTCCTGCCTTCCCGATAATGCCCGCAGCAGGGTATTCTGGTCGGCGTATTCCAGGTCGCCGCCGACGGGCAGGCCGCGCGCCAGGCGCGTGACGTGAACGCCAAAGGGGAGCAACTGCTGGCGCAGGTAGAGCGCCGTCGCGTCGCCTTCCATGCTCGGGTTGGTCGCCAGGATGATTTCCTTCGCGGTTCCCAGGGCAACCCGCGCCAGCAGCGGCTTGATTTTCAGGTCGTCGGGGCCAATGCCTTCGATGGGTGATAAAACCCCGTGCAGGACGTGGTATTTGCCCTGGTACGCGCCAATCCGCTCCAGAGCCAGCACATCGAGCGGTTCTTCGACCACGCAAATCACGGACTCGTCGCGGGCGCGGCTCTCACAGATTTCGCAGCGTTCACGCCCGGCCAGCATGATGTTGAAGCAGTCGGGGCAAAAGGCGGTATTCTGCTTGAGCGCGATTAACGCATCGGCCAGTTGCTGCGAGATGTTTTCGGGGGCGCGCAACAGGAAAAACGCCAACCGCGAGGCCGATTTTGGCCCCACGCCCGGCAGCCGCTCGAAGGCGGTGACGAGGTTTTGGATGGGTTCGGGGAGAAGCATAGAGGGTGTCAGGTATCAAGTGTCAGGTATCAAGTGTCAGGTATCAGATGTCAGGTATCAGGTATCAGCAAAAGGGGTTTTTTCTTGACGCCTGGAACCCGACACTGGAACACTAGAAGGGTAACCCGCCCGCCAGCGGGCCCATCATCTTCTCTTGCAGTTCGCGCGATTTGTCGAGCGCCAGGTTGACGGCGGTGAGGACCATGTCGTTGAGCATCTCGGCGTCGGCGTCTTTCAGGAATTCGGGGTCGATTTCGACGCCGGCGCAGCGCTGGTCGCCGGTCATGGTGACTTTAATCGCTCCGCCGCCCGAGGTGGCGCTGACGGTTTCGACCTTCAACTTTTCCTGCGCTTCTTCCATTTGGCGCTGGAGTTTTTGCAACTGGGCCATCATCCCAGCCTGTCCGCCCATTGCGGGCATTTTGTTGAATCCTTTTGCCATGAACGAATTTCTCCTGTTGAATTCTCTACCGGACAAAACAATCTAAACTGTAATTCACATCTTATTCTTGTCATTTCGAGCCGCGCAGCGGGGAGAAATCTTGCGCACTGGAAGAAGATTTCTCGCTGTCGCTCGAAATGACAAACTAACACGAAGTTTGTCCGGTAGAGAACTGTTGAATTCAAGTTTGGGGCAAGATGCGCTTTGCCAGGTCTCTGAGTTGCGCCGGGCTGACCGGTTTGAGGAGGACGATATCGGCCTGCTGGCCCAGGGCGTCTGCTTGCAGGGCATCGGCAGTTGCAAGGATAACACGGGTTTGAGCGAAGCGCTCATCGGCGCGCACGTAGTTCAGAATCGTTGCGCCAGATACGCCAGGCAGGTTCATATCCAGCACAATCAGAGAAGGAATATTTTGTTGCAGGTGTGCCAGCGCCTGGCTTCCGTCATGGAACTGAACCAGGTCGAAATCAGCCTTGAGGGTGAGACCAAACAGATGATTGAGTTGTTGGTCGTCTTCGACGATGAAAGTCAATGGTTTCTTGGTCACAATGCTATCCTTGGATGCGTGAAAGAATTTCCTGCAGGCGCATGACGCTGACTGGCTTGAGCAGGACACGCTCGCCCTCATCCTGCAAGGCGCGCGCCTGGATGATGTCGGCTGTCATGACCAGGATGGGAATCTCCTGGAAACGTTCATCGGCGCGGAATTCTTTGAGCAACTCGGCGCCGGAGGCAAAGGGCAGGTGTAAATCGAGCAGGATGGCTTTGGGAAAGCCCTGTTCACGGAGAATCTCATGATATTTGTTCCCGTCATTATCGAGCATGGCAGGAACACCGGCTTGTTTTGCGGCTTCGACGGCCACTTTGCCCAGGATAGGGTCATCTTCGAGAATGAGGATGTAAGGCTGCATAGTTTTCCTGCGTTACGGTTAATTGTCCGCACAAATGCCACCGAGCAAATTGCGTTCTTTCAGGTTGCGGAATAAATGCCGCATTACGGAATTTGCAAAGGCAGGATGACGGTGAAGGTACTGCCGCGCCCGACTTCGCTTTCGAGTTCGATGCGTCCGCCCATCAATTCTACCAGTTGTTTGGTGATTGATAAACCCAGCCCGGTGCCGCGATTGTCTCGGGTGATGGTGTTATCCACCTGGCGGAAGGGGTCGAAGATATACTCTTGGGCTTCGCCGGGGATGCCTGCGCCGGTATCAGCGATGCGCATGGCCCATTCGGAATCGCTCAAGCGCAGCAGGGAAACCTGCACCTGGCCCTCCTGGGTAAATTTGATGGCGTTGCCGGCCAGATTAATCAAAACCTGCTGCAAGCGGCGTTCGTCTCCCACCAGCGGGCTTGGAAGCGCCGGGTCGAGTTCGGGGATGAATTGCAAGCCTTTGTTGAAGGCCAGGATGGTCATGTTGGCCTGTACGCTGCGCAGTAAAATGGCAGGCTCGAACGTCGCCAGGTGAATTTTGACAGCGCGGGCTTCGATTTGGGTCTGATCGAGCAGTTCGTTAATCATCAGGTTGAGATAATTGGCGCTGGCAACGATGTTACTTGCGGCATCCAATTGTTCCTCCAGTAACTCACCAAGTGCGCCCTGGTGAAGCAATTCCGCATAGCCCAGTATGCCGCCCAACGGGGTGCGCAACTCATGGCTGATGCGCGAGACCAATTGGCTCTTGAAACGGCTGGCTTCCAGGGCCTGGTCGCGGGCTTCCTCGAGCGCCTGCTGTGTTTCTTTCAGTTCGGTGATATCGCGCGCAACGGCCTGAAAGCCGATCACCTGATTTTCGGAGCGGATGATTTGCACGTTTTGCCCCAGCCAGATTTCGCGTCTGTCTTGGGTTTGCGCGGCAAATTCGTAGTAGGTGTTTTCCTGCTGCTGCAAAGCCTGACGTTTGTAAAACGCCTTAACCCGGCTGCGCCACTGAGGAGCGGCAAAGTCGGAAAAAGGCCTGCCCAGCGCTTCTTCTTCGCGCTCGTAGCCGAACAGGCGTAGCCCCACCGGGTTGACGTAGGTCATGCGCCCGCGCTCGTCCATGCGATAAATGACATCGCTTGCATTTTCCACAATTTGCCGGAAGCGGGTTTCGCTTTCGCGCAGCAGGTCTTCGGTGCGTTTGCGGCGGACGATGTTACTGAGCGTGCTGGCAAAAGACTGCAAGAAGCGCGCATCGCGTTCGTCATAGGCGTAACCGGCAGGCAGGTACAATACGATGACGCCCAGGACCTGTTCGCCACTGAGAATCGGGATGTTGTAATGGCCATGGTCGGGAATGCCCTCGCAGGTGATTTCGTGCAGGTCGTCCATCTGACTGCTGAACTGCAACTGGCGGGTGAGGGCGGCGCGCCCGCAATGGCATTTTCCAAACTCCACCCGCTGGCAGAGCGAGCAGATTTCAGGGGAAAGGTTGCGTTCGACCATCAACAGCAGGGTATCGGATTGCGGGTCTTTCAGGAAAATACCACCCTTGGCTTCTAAACCCAGCCAATTGATGGAGAGCAAATGGCCGAGCGCGGAAAACAGGATAGCCTCGAGCGGTTCTTCTTTCATGCCGGTTTGTAAAATGCTGGCCAGGGCGCGCTGTTCCTGCTCGCTCGCTTCCAGGCTGGCCTGGATGCGCTTGCGTTCTTCCAATTCATGAAGGGCAGAATCGTACAGGTTGGCGTTGTCCAATATCAGAGCCGCAATTTGCGCCAGTGATTGACCAAACTCCACCTGCGAGGCAGTAAAAGGCTTTTCGTGTTCGATACGTCCAAGCGCAATGACTCCCAAAACCTGATTGCCCGAAATAATGGGAAAATCGGCAACTGCGTGAAGCGATTGCCCTGGCTGAATCTGGTACTCGCCATATTTTTCAAAATAGTTCTCCACAACAACCGGCTGGCGTTTTGCAATGGCTTCCCAGACCAGTGGGTAGACTTCACGCGAGACGATTTGGCCATATAGATCTTGCCGGTCTTTGGGTACGGCGCGAAAGACAAGTTGCTCGTTCTCCCATAACGCAATTGCTCCCAACGAGGCGTTGAGGGTATCACGGGCGCGCTGCAAGAGATTATCCAGCAATTCCTGCCGGTCGCGGCGGTCGAGCAGTTCTAGCGTGATGGTTTGCAGAGCAGCCAGGTATTCGTTTTGGCGGGCCAGGGTTTCGCGCAGTTCTTTTTGGGCAGTAACGTCTTCTTTGATGGCTACATAGCGCGAAATTTTGCCCTGTTCGTCTTTGACAGGCGCAATGGTGGCAAGTTCCCAATATAACGAGCCATTTTTGCGCCGGTTGAGGAACTCACCCTGCCAGGTTTCTCCATTGGCAAGCGCCTTCCATAAGCGGCTATAGAATTCCGGTGATTGATTGCCCGATTTGAGAATGCGGGAAGTTTTTCCTAATACTTCTTGGATAGAGTAGCCAGTCGCTTTTTCGAAAAACGGGTTAACGTATTCAATGACGCCTTGTGGATCGGTGATGACGATGCTGTTGCCGCTTTGCTCGATGGCTTGATAGTAGGTGCGCAGTTCGTCACGGCTTCGCAGGGCCAGGTCGCGGGCTTCGCGCAGTTCGGCGGTGCGTTCGCGCACGCGCTGTTCCAGCAGGTCGCGTTCTTGCTGCAACAAATTTCGGGTTTGGGTCTCTTGCGCGAATGACCGGTGAAGGCTGGATTTCAACGTATTCATGGCGATAAACAGCCCAGCCATAACCGCCGTTAATGCCGCCATGCTCGACAAAAGCGACTCAATGGAGGGTGGGGGAGCTTGTATTTCGGGCGAAACAGCGAAAGGATGAAAAGCCTTTGTCGCAATCAAAAAGCCAAGAGCGGCCATGCTCACCAGCCCGATGACCAACGCGCGCACACCGCCACGCACGCTGAGCAGCAAGCCCGACACAGCCATAAAAGCCGCCAAAAATACAAATGCCTCTGCGCTATAACCATAATTCATGGCTTCATTGAACGTCAAACCGTAAATGAGAAAGAGAAGGACGCCGCTCCGAAAAGAAAAAGGCAGGCGGCGGGCAAAAGCAAGCCACCAGAGAACGGAAAAAATCAGCGCCTGCAGATAAATAAAATGGTCAGAGACAACGTACAGCAGGCTGGGAGCGGACTGCGCCAAAATAGCGGCAAACGTCAGAAGACCCACCGAACCCAATAACGCCCCGAAACGCAAAATTCCTGTCAGTGTGCGCTCAATCGTTTGCGTCCAAAGCGAATTCGCATTTTTCGCATCTTGAGTGGACAGAGGCTCTGGCAAAAAGAAAGTCTGAACAGACCGCCACAAGCGATTTTCGCTTCCTGGCTCGATGCTGGCTTGACCTTGCAAAGCGGGCAGCGGCTGTGTGAGAGGCTCGCTTATCCGAACCGAAGTGCGCGCAGGAACGGCTTTGTCTGTTTCCCAAAACGTAACGAGCTGCCCAACCAGAGCGCCGCGCTCATCCCGCAGCGGGCTGATGCGAAATCCCAGCCGCCGAATTGCCTCGCCCGAACCAACTTCAATGACCTCCTCGGCCTCGATGACCTCTTGAAATTTTTGCCACACCGGCTGCCAGGGCGTTAAAACTTCTGTGGTGGACTTGCCCACAATTTGAGATGGCGCAAGCCCGATAAAACGCGCTGCGTACGCATTCACGTCCACTATGCGCCTTTGCAAGTCCAACACAATTACCCCTTCGCGCAAACTATCCAAAATCAGTTCGCGGGCGATGGGGGCGATGTCGGTCAGGCGATAGCCAAAAATGGCCCAGCCGAGTACGATGACGGTGGCGCTAAAGACGAACGGGGTCGGGTCAATCGCAGGTGAGGTGACAAAATAAATAACATTGCCCAGCCAAGGCAGGATGACGGCCAAGAACAAGGCCCGAATTTGAGCGCGAGAGAGGCCTTTCATGCGCGGCAGGCCGCGAAGGATGGTAACCGTGCCAACCAACAAGAATAAATACGAGAACGCAAAATGCGCCCAGAACCACAGGCCGTATTCCACGCCTAAAACGATGAAATCGTCCATCGGTTCGAGGAAAGTTTCGCGCCAGATTAGACCGTGCGCGCTATTGGTCAGCGCCAGGATGGAGGTAATAAGCGGCAGGATGCCGAGCAGATAAATCGTTGGCAGGCGATGGATGAGATTCTCTTGCCGGGTATAGAGTACGGCAAATAAGAGCCACAAAAAGGGGGTGAAAGCAATGCCAATGTATTTGAGTTGCCCCCAAAAAATTATGGATGGTAAATCGGACGAGGCGACTTCCAGCCCGTAGGTGAGCGACCATTCGGCAATCAGCAGGGCCAGAACGCCCAGCGCTGTTGCGCCCGGCGCGCGGCGGCGGGTGAAAACGTAAATGGCAAGCCCCAGCGAAAACAAGGCAGAGCCAAACAAGAAAAGAGCAGGCAGGGAAAAAAGGTAGTCAATCATTCAGTTAGAGCAGCGCTAATCATTGAATATCCACAATCTCTCCGCCGTTTTGTAGAGCGGCGGCGACCATGCCGTCGGGTTTGACGTGCGCGGGCAGGGCGTTCTTGCCGCCAGTGACGACTCCCTGCACGGGTAAATTTACTCCCAAAACCTCGCGCAGCGCATTGCGAGTCAGTTCCAAACTTTCGGGGCGGTTGAATTTCTCGTTGAGAATGTCGCTGGCGAAGGCGACCAGCAGAACGCCCTCGCGGATTTCGAGCGGTTTGCCGCTGTTGAGCAGGGCGGCGACATTGGTATCTTTGGCTTTGACAAGGTGGGCGGCCTGTTTCCAGGCTTTGGTGACGCCCTCGAAGGAGGGCGCGGAGGCCCGGGGTGCGGGTTCGGTCGATTTAACGGAACCCTGGCTTGTGACCGGCCCGCTCCGCGCGGGGGCAGGTTCGGGCGGAGAGGCAGCCGGGGACTTGGCTGTCGCTTTCGGGGTCGAACCCGCTTCGATTTGCATGACCTGGGGCTGCTCCAACATCTCGGCAAAGGCCAGTTCGAGGCCGAGCGAGGGCGACCAGCCGCCGCGCGGGTCGGAGGCGGCGGCGTTGAAGGCGCGCATCATGCGCAGGACTTCGGCAGTGGGCAGGGCGCGGGCGTGGTTCATCATCTGGGCGCGGGTGTCGGCGGTGGCTTCGACCTGGTCGCCGTTGCCCAATTGGATGAGCAGCAGGCCGCGCAGGTATTCGACCACCTGGCGGGCCAGGGCGCGGGCGTCGGCCCCGCCGTCCAGGGCGCGGTGGATTTCGTCGAGGCCCTGGGCCGGTTCTTTTTCGATGATAGCCTGGACGAGGCCGATGACCGACTGGTTGGTGGCGGTTCCCAGCACGGTTTGGGCGGTTTCGAGGGTGATTCTGCCGCCGGTGGAGGCCAGTTGGTCGAGCAGGGAGATGGCATCGCGCATACCGCCGGAAGATTGGCGGGCGATGAGGGTCAGGGCGTCGGGGTCGGCTTCGATAGCTTCGGCTTTGCAGATGTCGTTCAGGCGGCGGGTGATTTCGCCGAGCGGGAAGCGCCGGAACTCGTGCCGCTGACAGCGCGAAAGCACGGTGGCCGGGATTTTATGAGTTTCAGTGGTGGCGAGAATGAAGATGGCGTGCGGGGGTGGTTCCTCGAGGGTTTTGAGCAGGGCGTTGAAGGCCGCTGTGGAGAGCATGTGGACTTCGTCAATCACATAAACCTTGTATCGTCCCTGCGAGGGCGCGAAGTTGATTTTGTCGCGCAGGTCGCGCACATCCTCGACCGAGGTGTTGGAGGCGGCGTCGATTTCGATTAAATCCATGAAGCGGTTTTCGTTGACGGCCAGGCAGTGGGCGCACTCGTTACAGGGACGTTTGGTGACATCCTCGTCCAGGCAGTTGACGGCCTTGGCCAGCAGGCGCGCGGCAGTGGTTTTGCCGGTGCCGCGCGGGCCGCTGAACAGGCAGGCGTGCGCCACGCGGTCGCCTGCGACAGCGTTTTTGAGGGTCTGGATGATGTGTTCCTGCGAGACGACTTCGTCCCAGGCGAGGGGCCGCCATTTACGATAGAGGGCTTGGGTCATGGGGTTTTCGATTTTGGGTTTGTGATTTTGGATTTACGATATTCGATACTTGATGCTCGATATTCGATACTCGTTATTCGATTTCCGAATAACCAATATCGAATACCGAGTTACGAACCGATGTGCGGCGACATCCTGCCGACCAGTTTGTCCTTGGGCTGGTAGCCGGTGACGCGCTCGGCCACCTGGCCGCCCTTGAACAGCATGATGGTCGGGATGCCCATCACGCCATACTGCATCAGCACGTTCGGGTTCTGGTCAGCGTCGCATTGGACGACCTTGACCCGGCCCTGCCATTCGACGCGCAACTGCGCGATAATGGGCGCAACCATCTTGCACGGCCCGCACCAGGCGGCGGTGAAATCGACCAGCACGGGGAGCGATGAGTCAATCACTTCACTTTGGAAATCCTGTTCTGTTACATAAGGAACGTCTGCCATGAGTACCTCCAGCGGTTATCATAGCGCAGCCGCTTCGCGGGCCGCAACCAAAGGTTGCGATGATTTGCGTTAATAGCGCAACTCCTGCGCCATAATACTATATCACGCCCGCGGCTTGAGACTGAATTTTTTAGGAATTTTGCGGGATGCTTTCGTCTCCTGTTTGCGAGCGAGTCCAATTTTATCAAGCCAGTTGTCACAACGCCAAAATTCATTTATAGTATGGGAAACGCCATTCACACGGAGCCAATCCCATGCGCTACCAGGTCAAAAATCTCGATACCGGTTCGGAATCTGAAGTCACGCTGGAAACGGCCTTCAAGCCGTTGACCACCCTGCCCGTTCCCTTCGTTTCGCAGGTCGGGCCTGGAGCCGATTCCCGTCAAAACGACAGCGGCGCGGCTGCGGCAGTCATGCTGGTGCGCGCTTACCAGCCCAATTCGGCCTTCACGCCGGATGTTTTCTCGGCCCGCTTTGCCCTGCCCGCCGATACGCACTTCAACCTGGCGCAGATTCGGGCGGCCCTGGCCAGCCTGGGACTTTCCACCGAATCGCGCGCGGGATTGGGAATGCAGGACCTGTTCGCCTTCCTGGCGGCCAGCAAACCCGTCCTGGCCGCCTTGCGCTGCCAGACGCTGGCCGAAGCCGGTTTAGCGGAACACGGCCCCGGCGGGCCGCATTTCGTCGTCGTGGTAGGGCTGGATATCCGTTATGCCTACCTCCACGACCCACGCTGCGCTACCGCAGCCGAGGGCGCGGCGCGCGCCATCCCGCTGGATATTTTCTGGAGGGCCTGGAAGGAAAGCGCCATCGAACCACAACCCCCCATTCCCGAACGTTCGGCCCTGGTTCCGACCAAGGCGCTGGGGTTCCGGCTGGCGCGCCGGGCGCGGGTCAACATCCTGTCCTTGAACATCCGCAAAGGGCCGGCCCTGAACGCTGCCCTGGCAGGGACGCTGCGCAAAGACCAGGTGGTCGAAGTCACCCGCGAGTTGAACGGCTGGGGAGAGATTCCGGGCGTCGGCTGGATACTGCTCTCGTACACCGTTGCGGCCTGAACAAGAAAGCGTCCCGAAGGTTTTGGCAGCCTTCGGGATATTCATTATTTTATAGCCGCTTCCATCATCTGGCCGAAGGTCAGTTTTGCGGTTCCGGTAATCAGGGGATAGATTTTCTTGTAACTGTAGGGATAGTAGCACGGCAGCGAAAATGGATTGGGGTCCTTGAACTGGATGCTGCGGTCTTTGGTGCGCGAATTCCCTGCAAATCCCAATTGATAGCCGAACAGTTTCAGCAGCGCACCCGGATTATTCGGCACAGAATCGTAGGGGAAACAGAAAAAGGGGATTGGGTGGCCGAGTTGGGTCTCGATGGTACGCTTGCTCTCGCGGGCGTCCCAGACGCGGGTGGCGGTGGGCGCGGCGCGGTAATCGGGATGATAGACGCCGTGCGAGCCAACTTCCACCAGCCCGGTCTGCTCCCACTCGCGCAGGTGACTCCAGCAAACGTAGTTGGTTTTGCTGGTCTCCTTGATGGCGCTGGTCAGGACGAAAAAGGTGGCATGAAAAGAATGCTTCACCAGGGCCGGAACAATGACTTCCTGAAGATTCTTGTAAATGGGCATGCCCACATCGAAACGCAGGAAACACGACCGTTTCGGCGGCTGGAACTCGCCCTGCACGAAGCGCAGGATTTCCTCGTTGCTGAGGGCGCGGCAGCCGTTATCGCTCAGCCACTGGAGCTGCGCCAGGAACCAGGCAGTCGTCATTTGCACCGTCTGCCCGCCCTTGTATTCCGTATCGTGATATTCGATGGCCGGAATGCGCAGGGCCAGCGAAGGGTCGAAAGAATCTGGCTGGACCATGACTGCCTCCTATAGGAACATTTTAACGTCCCGAAGGTCTTCTCCCAAACCGGTTATCAAGTCAACCGAAAACCTTCGAGACATTTAGCCCGGAAACATCTTTTCCAGCACTTCAGGGGCGTATTTCTTGACCATCTCGCTTGAAATGCCGTTTTCCTTGCAAATTTCGGCGTACAAATCGACGCTGGGGCGGCGGATGCGGGCCTGGGTTTCCACATCCAACCCCCACAGGCCAAAGCGCTGCGTCCAGCCGCGCTCCCATTCGAAGTTGTCAACCAGCGACCAGTGGTAGTAGCCCTTGACCGGCCAGTTGAAGTTGACGGCGCGCCAGACCTGCTGGAGGTGCTGGGCCAGGTAACGAGGGCGCATCCGGTCGTCGGGGTCTTCCACGCCGTTTTCGGTAATGATGATGGGCAGGTTGGGGTAGGTTTTGACAGCCCACTTCAGGCTGTCGAACAATCCTTGCGGCAGGTTGGCGATGAACTTCGTGGCCGAAAAGTCGGAATCAGCGGGGTAGTAGCGGCGCGCGAACAGCTCTTGGGGGTTGAACAGGTCGAATTTGACGGTATCCACCGAGTAATAGTTCAGTCCCAGGTAATCCTGCAAGCCTTTCACTTCGGGAATACGCACGTTGCCAATCGGCGATTTCATGACCCCCGTGCTGAGCGCGCTGGGGAAGGCCATGTTGATTCCATTGTACTGAATATCCCGCATCAGCGCATCGAGCGGCAGCCAGGAGCGCGCCGCCACCATTGGGCGGTAGTGCAGGGCATAGCCCACCCGCGCCTCGCGCTGGATTTCGTGAATCGCCCGGTAAGCGGCGGCATGTCCGCGCAGCATATTGGCGATGACTTTCATCGCCAGGTTCATGCCTTTATGTCCGGCCTTGCCGGTTGGGAAATCGCCCGCCACATAGCCATTGAGCGCGTAAACGTTCGGTTCGTTGATGGTACACCACAGGGTTGTGTACTCCTTGAGCGCGTCCACCACTCTGCGGACATATTTCTCGAAGAGCGGCACAACCGTTTCGTTTTCCCACGAGTCCTGCTCGAACAACCAGAGCGGGTCGCTGAAATGGTGCAGCGTGACCATTGGCATGATTCCACGCTCGTTCATCCCGCGCAGCATGGCGCGGTAGCGTTCCAGCGCGTCTTCGTCCCAGCGGTCAGGGGCCGGCTGGATGCGGCTCCACTCTATCGAAAGGCGATGCGTGTTCTGACCGGTCTCGGCGGCGCGGTCCATGTCTTCCTTCCAACGTCCGCCCCACCAGTCACAGGCCAGCCCCGATTGGTGTTTGGTGTGACCGGTTTGCTCCCAGTAATACCAGTTATTGTTGGTGTTGTTGCCTTCTACCTGGTGCGAGGCGGTTGCGCAGCCCCACAGGAAGCCTTTCGGGAAATGAAAGGTCGCTACGGCCATGTTACTCTCCTCGGAGTCAAACGTCTTCTCCCAACGTTTGCCAATGGGTCGTAAAAAATTGCTGTCGAAAATCTGGAGATTTTCGACTCCATGAGTTTACTTTTTCCTTGCCATATAGGCCAAATACAACGCCACCGACCCGGCCACCGCCGCGTTGAGCGATTCGATTTGCCCGCGCATCGGCAATTTCATCAGGATATCGCAGGATTTGCGCGTCAGCGGGCGCATCCCCTCGCCCTCCGAGCCAACCACCAGCCCCAGCGCGCCATCCAGCCGGACTCGCTCCGCGTCTGTGGCCTGT
>DAOTZM010000256.1:0-13897 GCA_034434035.1 Anaerolineales bacterium | reverse complement strand
CAGCGCCCTGTGAACAGGGCTAAAAAGTCCGATTTATCGGACGCTGCGTGGATAGCCCGGACGTTTACGTCCGGGCGGGAAATAGCAAACCACAAATTCCGTTAGAACAAGAAGTTTTTTACCGCGAAGGACGCCAAGAACGCTACCCTGGCACCGCCCGCCAGGACAGGTGAGAAAATCTTAAAAACTTTGCGTTCTTTGCGGTTCGATAGCGAGGCTATTATGACCTTCAAACGTTCTTCCGGCATCCTCCTGCACCCTACCAGCTTCCCCGGCCCCTACGGAATCGGCGACTTGGGCCCCGCTTCTTATCGATTCATCGATTACCTGGCCGAAACCGGCTGTACCCTCTGGCAGGTGCTTCCCCTTGGCCCTACCGGTTACGGCGATTCGCCTTACCAGTGTTTCTCGGCCTTTGCGGGCAACCCCTACCTCGTCAGCCCCGATTTCCTCAAGAACGATGGCCTGCTGGTCGAAGAAGACTTCAGCGACATGCCTGAGTGGTCTGGTTTTGTCGATTACGGACTGATTTACCAGTGGAAACCGGCTTTGCTCGATAAGGCGTATCGACGCTTTGAGTCGATGCCCGATATCCCCCTCCGCGCCGAATTCGATGGCTTCCGTTTCGATAACGATTCCTGGCTGTCAGATTTTGCCCTGTTCATGGCGATCAAGGATGCCAACGGCGGCGCGGCCTGGAACGAGTGGCCGGAAGCCCTGCGGCGGCGTGAACCCAAAGCGCTTGCCAAAGCCCGCGAGAAGTACGCCGACGCCATCCGCCGTCAGGAATTTCGCCAGTTCCTGTTCTTCCGCCAGTGGAACGCCTTGCGCAGTTACGTCCACAGCAAGGGGATACAAATCATCGGGGATATTCCCATTTTCGTGGCGATGGACTCCTCGGACGCCTGGGCCAATCCCGATTTGTTCTACCTCGATGAAAGCGGCAAGCCGACTGTCGTGGCGGGCGTCCCGCCCGATTATTTCTCGCCGACCGGCCAGTTGTGGGGCAATCCGCTCTATCGCTGGGAAGCGCATCAGGCTGCCGGTTATCAGTGGTGGATTGAGCGCATCCGCGCCACCCTCAGCACGGTCGACATCGTGCGCATCGACCATTTTCGCGGCTTTGCCGGTTACTGGGAAATCCCCGGCGGCGCGCCCACCGCCCAGAACGGGCGCTGGGTTCCCGGCCCTGGCATCGACCTGTTCATTGCCATCCGGGAAGCCCTCGGCAACCTGCCCATCATCGCCGAAGACCTGGGAGAAATCACCCCGGATGTCATCGAACTGCGCGATGCGCTCGGCCTGCCTGGTATGAAAATCTACCAGTTTGGCTTCTCCGGGCCAGATAACCCCTTCCTGCCGCATCATTACCCGCGCAGCTGCGTGGTCTACACCGGCACGCACGATAATGACACCGCCTGGGGCTGGTATCGCACCGCCCCGCAGCATGAGCTCGATTTCGCCCGTCGCTATCTCAACGTGAGCGGAAACGATTTCGCCTGGGATTTGATTCGCTCGGCCTGGGCCTCGGTGGCTGTCTTTGCCCTGGCGCCTTTGCAGGACTTCATGAACCTCGGCACCGAAGCGCGCATGAACTTCCCCGGCAAGGTGGGCGGCTTTTGGTCGTGGAGAATGCCCGAAGGCAGCCTGACCGATGATCTGCAATGGCGCATCCGCGAATTGAATTACCTGTACCAGCGTTGAACGCAACATCCCGAAGGATTACAGCCCTTCGGGATGTATTTTTTACCGGTTACTCGACACTGATTACTGATTACTGTCCACTCTCCCTCGCCGCCGCATAAATCCCGGCCAAAATCAGAAGCCCGCCGATAATTTCGAGCGCGGACGGCGCTTCGCGCAGGATGAAAAACGCCAGCACGGTGGAGCCTATCGGTTCGCCGAGCAGGGTCACAGCCACGAAGGATGCCGGCAGGTAACGCAGCGCCCAATTGAAGGTGGAATGTCCCAGCAGTTGCGGAACCAGCGCCAGGAGCAGCATCCACAGGTAGTTCATCGGCGGGTAGCCGAAGGGGGATTGTCGCGCCGCGAGCATGATAATGACCAGCACGAGCGCGGCCATGCCATAGACGACGAAAATGTAAGGAATGAGCGACATCTTGGCCCGCAGGCGGCGGCCAATCAGCAGGTATCCGGCCCCCATCCAGGCCCCGCAGAAAGCCAGGAAGTTGCCCCACAGGGCCTGACCCTGCATAAATTCGGAAAATGGCGGGCAGGCCAGGCCGTTCTGTATCTGGCAGGTTTCACTCAGCCCAACCACCGTCCCGCCCAGCAGCGCCAGCGCCAGCCCGAACACGGTCGCCCGGCTGATGGATTCGCGCAGCACGAGCGGGGAGAGAATCGCCACCCACAGCGGGGTGGTGCTGACCAGCGCGACCGAACTGGCGACCGAGGTAAATTCCAGCGACGAAATCCAGGTGGCGAAGTGCAGGGCCAGGAAAAAGCCGGAGAGCAGCCCCAGTCCCAACTCACGGCGCGACAGGCCGTGTATTTCAGCGCGGTGACGCGCCAAGGCAACGGGGGCCAATACCAGCGCGGCCAGTGTCAATCGCACCGCCGCAATCACCAGCGAGGGGACATCCTGCTGGGCGTAGCGGATGAATATTGCCGCGGTCGAAACGGCAAGCACCCCGCCCGCAATGGCGAGGGTGAACAGGGCTGGGTTGCGGCGCGTGGTGTTCAAAAGGCTTCCTTTTTCTCCTCCCCCCATTTTCGGCAATTCCAAATCTAAAAAAGGACGCGGACGAGCGCGGATGAACGCGGATGTTTTGTGGGCAGTTTGGCGCGAAATTTTGCGTAAACGGCATTCAAATTTGCGCAGACCGTAGATTCAAGGTTTTTTCCGCGTATGCAGCGTTAATCCGCGTCCCAATTCGCTTGTTTTGGTTTCAGATTTGGAATTGCTGCCCAATTTTCGCGTATTTTGCGAAAATGGGGGGAGGCAGGGATGGGGGCGGGGTATCACCCATATTGGCGATACGAATCACCCTATCATGGAATTGATTTTCGGTTTTCACCCGGCTAGAATGTCCCTGTAATCCTAAATCACTCCGGTTGTTCCGTCAACCCTACCCGTAATGCGGAATTCATTCCGCGCTGCGATACCAAAACAGGAGAAAACCCGATGGCATTCGAACTTTCCAAACTTCCATACTCGTATGAAGCCCTGGAGCCGTTCATCGACGCGCAGACCATGAATATTCACCACACCAAGCATCACCAGGCGTATGTCACCAATCTGAACGCCGCGCTCGAAAAGCATCCCGAACTGGGCGGCTGGAGCCTGGATACCCTGGTTGCCAAACTGGCCGAGATTCCCGAAGACATCCGCGCCGCTGTCCGCAATCATGGCGGCGGCCACTGGAACCATGATATGTTCTGGAATATTATGGCCCCCAACGCGGGCGGCGAACCGGCTGGCGCGCTTGCCAAAGCAATCGAGGGCGATTTCGGCTCTTTTGCCAACTTCAAGGCCGAATTCGACAAGGCCGCCATGGGGCGTTTCGGCTCCGGCTGGGCCTGGCTCGTCGAAAAGGGCGATACACTGGCTGTTGTTTCGACCGCCAACCAGGATAACCCGCTGACCGATGGTCTCAAGCCGTTGATGGGCATTGATGTCTGGGAACATGCTTACTACCTGAAGTACCAGAACCGCCGCGCCGATTACATCGCCGCCTGGTGGAACGTGGTCAACTGGGAGGCTGTTGCCGGACGCTTCGGCAAGTAAACAAGTCTGCCGCAAGCAAGCCTTCTTTCACGGCGAAACCGTCCAGAAGGTTGGCGTCAAAGGCAGATTTTTTGTAAGAAAACCTTCGGGACGTTCCCTTAATTTTATATTATGGACAGCGTGAATCAAGTTCGTATAATTTTTGCGGCAAAAACCGTTTTGGACGCGGACGAGAACGGACAAGAGCGGATTTTAAGATTTTTCTCCGCGTATTCGGCTCTTGTCCGCGTCCCAAAAATGACGTTGACCAATTACCAATAAAGTCTATTGGGTATTACTGGATGTAAACAAAAATCCGCGCCCTCATATATAGTATTATGGCGCAGGATTTGCGCTATTAGCGCAAATCATAGCAACCTTTGGTTGCGGCCCGCGAAGCGGCTGCGCTATGGATTTTGATATAATGGATTTGTCTGGTCGTATTTCCAACCAAAATCCCGCCAAAATGCGGGACATCCAGAGGAGGAACTCGTATGACTCATGTAATTACCAGCCTTTGCCTGCGCGATAGCGGGTGTGTCGAAGTCTGCCCGGTAGAGTGCATCGTCCCTGGCAACCCGCAGGAAGAATGGCCAATGTTTTACATCGACCCCGACACCTGCATCGATTGCGGTGCCTGCGTTCCCGAATGTCCGTATGCAGCCATCTTCCCCGAAGATGAAGTTCCTTCGGCTTACACGGCCAAGGGCGGTGAATTCATCAACAAGATTGGTCTCACCGGCCACTATGAAGGCACTAATCATCATGGCGATGCCGTTGTCCTCGACAGCGTCAAGCAACTCGCGGCAGGCGAAGTCGTTGACCTGACGGAGGACATCCAACGCAACGCCGACTACTTCTCGAAAGGTCCCGGTTACAGTTCCAAGTAGGACGATTCATAGCCGTCCTGAAGGTTGCCGGTTGCGCATTATTGCCGAAGCCTTCGGGACGGTTTATCTGATAGCCGCTTCCAGCACCGCCAGCCCAACGGCGCGCGCCTGGAGGCGGCTGCTGTTTTCCAGGACGACGACGACCGCCAGCGGAGTTCCCTGCCAACCGGAGGTCGTTCCGCCCATGAACCAGGCCGCCGCGCTGTCAGATTCGGACTCCCCGCTGCCGGTGTACGACCAGAACGCGCCTGTTTCTGCCCTGAGCAGGTTCTCGACGTCTCCCGCCGCCAGGCATTGGGTGGATTGCCCCAGGGCGGGCAGGATGACCCAGCCTTGCGCGGGTGTGTTGACGGCCATGACCAGTTGCCCTGCCGGGCAAATTCCTTTGTTGCTCAGAGCGGCAGCCGCCCGAATCAGTTGCGCCGGGCTGAGTCGGATGTCGAGCGGCGTCGAGACACGGAAATCCGTCTTCCCGGCAACCGGCAGATGCAGGGCGGGCTGCTCGTAAAACCCAAGTTTTTCGTATAGGTTATGTCGTTCTTCCTGGCTGATGTTTGTCCGTCCAAATTGGGCTTGCAGGAAGGGTGAGACAATGTCGCCTGGCGGGTAGAGTCCCTGGGTGGCGCGGTTCAAGAGCGGGGCGTTGGGGGCGGAAAAAATCGTCTCGTCGAGCAGGTTGGCGTCGTAGGTCGGGTGCGAGGACATAACCAGGATTTCTCCTGTATCAGCGTTCATCAAAATGACTGCGCCGCGTTTGTCTTTTATCAAGTCATCCGCTTTGGCCTGGATGTTCAAGTCGAGGCTCAGGCGCACGTTCAAGCCGGGGGGGGGCGTGCCGTATAAGACATGCTCCCACCAGATTTGCAGGGTGGGAATGCCTTGCAGCCCGCGCAGGTAAGGGTCGAGGGTTTGTTCCAGGCCGGCCTGTCCGTAGACTGGATGGGTATACCCGGTCACTGAGGATAGTTCCGGGATATTGTATTTGCGCTGGTAACTGCCAACCTGTCCCTGGATGGAGGTGATGGCCTGGTTGCGGCGGTCGAGCAGGTTGCCGCGCGGCACGAAGCGTTCGGCAATTGCCCGGCGAGGGTTGTCAGTGCGAGTCAGCAGGTCATCGGCCCGCCAGATGGCCCACCAACCATGCGACAGGGCGCAAGCCGCGATGCCCAGGCAGAGCAATCCGGCGGTTTGCAGGTAGGGCGCGGGTTGGGGCAGAGGGGCGGGTTCTTCGTCGAGTTCGTTGCTGATTTGAATCAGGACGAGCAGCGCCAGGAAAGATGTCAGCAGGGAGGAACCGCCATAAGACACAAACGGCAGGGTTACGCCGGTTAGCGGCAACAGGCGCAGGTTGCCCCCGATGATGAGGATGGCCTGCGCGCCGAAGTAGGTTGCAATCCCGGCGGCCAACAGGCGGCGGAAGTTACTCCCGGCGCGGATGGCGATGATGAACCCCCGCGCGACGAGCATGGCGAACAGGATGAACACCGCGATACCACCCATCAGGCCGTATTCTTCGCCGATGGTTGTGAAGATGAAGTCGGAATGCGCCACTGGGACGAGGCCGGGCGCACCCATGCCCAGTCCACGCCCATCCAGGCCGCCGTTGGCAACGGCCAGGATGGACTGGACGACCTGGTAGGAACGTCCAGAGGGGTCGGCCCAGGGGTCGAGCCAGGTGTCGATGCGTACCTGGATGATGTCGACCAGGAAATAGCCTGCCAGGGCGGTGACGATCAGGGTGGTAAGCGAAAACAGCAGCAGGATGCGCCTGCCGCTTGCCATATAAACGATGGCAGCGTACAGGAAGATAAAAATCGAGGCGGTTCCCAGGTCGCGCTGGAAGAACAGGATGAGCAGCGCCAGTCCGGTCAGGAACAGGGTCGGGTAGAGCAAGGGCAGCAGCCGGGCGTGGGCGGCATCCCTGCCTGCAAAGTAGGCCGCCAGGTAGACAACCAGAAGGAGTTTGAGCGGTTCGGAGGGCTGTAGATAGATTCCGCAACACCCCAGCCACAGGCGCGGGCCGGCGCCGCCCGGGTTCGACCCCAACACCAGCGTCAGCGCGGTCAAAAGCAGGCCGCCCGTCAAGAAAACATACTTATAGCGGCGCAGGATATCCAGGTTTTTGGGGAATTTCAAGCCGGTCAACAGTATCATTATGCTGATGACCAGCCAGGCAGTCTGGCGCAGTCCGAAGCCCTCGCTCAACCGCCAGATGGAGAGCAATCCCCAGCCTGCCAGCAGCGCAGCGATGGGGAAGATGTAGGGGTCGGCATCGGGGGTGTGGCGGCTGAACTGGCTCTGGACCAGGTACACCACAATCATCCAGGCCAGTATCCCAATCCAGTGCGACCAGCGCAGTTCGACATCCCAACTGCGCAGCCGCGCCAGCGGAGAGATGGTCAGCGCCAGGGCGTTAATCGCCAGGAAGAACGCTGCCAGCTTTAGCAGGCGGCTTTGGATGGGTACAGGGGGGAGGTAAGTTGGAAGCAAAGTTTTCGGTAAACGGAATACGAAATCCCGTATTCCGTGCAGCGAACCGGGCTATTGGATGTATTTGCCAACCAGCAAGTCAAGTTTCCGTCGTGTTTCGGAGGGGATAACCGCCGGGTTGGTGATGAGCGCGGTTGCCAGCGCGTTGTGGCAGTCGCAGGGCTTCTCGTCGGGCAGGTTTTTTGCCAGCAAGCGCAGGGCTTCCTGGGCCAGTTGGGTATTTTTGTTGAGGGTCTGAATGACCATTTCGACGGTCACGGGTTCGGCAGAAACATGCCAGACATCATAGTCGGTGACGTGCGCCATCGCGGCGTAGCACATCTCCGCTTCGCGCGCCAGGAAGGCTTCAGGGGAGGCGGTCATGCCGATGATGGACATGCCCCAGGCGCGGAAGACGTTCGATTCGGCTTTGGTGGAGAAGCGCGGGCCTTCGATGGTGATGAATGTGCCGCCCTGATGGACAGTCCCCCCGGCATCTTTCACGGATTGGTAGACATCCTGGCTCAATCCGTTGCAAAACGGGTCGGCGACGCCGATGTGCGCTACCAGTCCCTGCCCGAAGAAGGAGCGTTCGCGGTACTTGGTGTTGTCATACAACTGGTCGGGGATGACGATGTGGCCAGGGGCGTAATCTTCGCGCAGCGAACCGCAGGCGCTGACGCTGATAATTCGTTTTGCGCCGAGCATTTTCAGCGCGTAGATATTGGCCCGGTAGTTTACCTCGGTGGGGGAGATGAAATGACCGATGCCATGCCGGGCCAGGAAGGCGATTCGTTTTCCTTCCAGCGTTCCAACCACAATGGGGGAACTCGGCTTCCCGAAGGGCGTTTCCAGGTCATGTTCCTGCACCTGGCTGAGGGAGGACATTGCGTACAATCCCGAACCGCCGATGACGGCAAAGTGAATGGTTTCTGCCATTGGTTGTTTCTCCATGTTATTCGAGGTTGACGAGCAGCACCGTCTGTCCGCATTGGATGGTATCGCCATTTACGACGATGGTGGCTGTTTGCGCGGTCTCGTTGTTGAGTTTGGTGCCGTTGGTCGATTGCAGGTCTTCGAGCCACCACTGGTTGTGATGATAAGACAACCGCGCATGGCGGGCCGACGCGGCGGCATCCTCCAGGATGACTTCGCATTCCGGGTCGCGTCCAATCAGGATGTCCCCCTGTGAGAAGCGCAGGGTTTGTGACGATTCACCGGATGTCTGGATGAGCAGGTTGATGGGAGTGACTTTGCGGGAAGATAGAAAGACTGTCTCTTGCTGCAGCGAACGCCAGAGCAGGTAAAGAGTCCATCCAATGAAGGCATACAGGGCTGCCGCCGCCAGGACGCGCAGGCCCAGCAGGAGCACGGCGCTCATGACAGATCTTCGTCTTCTGGGGTGGCTTCGCTGATGGTCGGGGTGTCTCGCAATACGGCGGTGCGGCGTTCGCCGCTGGCTGGGGAGAGCGGCGCGGTCTCGCCGGTATGAACCGAGGGCGGCGGGTTATCCTGTCCGAAGACGATGGGCAGGCCGGCCAGCGAAATCACATCCCCCGGGTACAGGACGCTCTGGTTGATGCGCTGTCCGTTGACATACGTGCCGCCGGTGGAGTTCAAGTCGAAAATAATGAAACGTCCGCGTACATATCGGATTTGGGCGTGATAGCGCGAGACGCGCGGGTCATCTACGACAAGGTGGTTATCGAGGCGCCGCCCGATGTTGGTGACGGCCTGGTTGAGCGTGAAGACTTTCGTCCCGCCGACAATCAGGAAAGCAGCACGTGCCGGGGCATCCTGGTCGTCGCCGGTGCGTATGTCCTGTGTCTCGGCCACCGCATTTGCCTTCTCGATACGCACGCGCACATCGTCGATTTCCACCAGCGGGTCGCCCGTCATCCCGATAGTCAGGATGCCGTCGAACCGAACCCCGATTTCGCTGGCAACCAGGCGGAAGATTTTTGTCAGGCCTTCGACCAGGCGCGGGTCTTTTTGCCACTGGGAAATCATCGAAGGATGCACCACCAACTGGAACTGGTGTGGCAGGACGTTGGTGTTTTCGTCCAGGCCCTGGGTTGCCAGGTTGGAGCGCAAGGTTTCGGCCAATTGGCGCGAGATGCGGTCTCGGTAATTGGGGCCGGGCAAATACTTGACGAGATGCACCTCAATCAGGTTTTGCAGGCGAGTTTCGATATTGCTTAATTGGAAGGCCATAAAACTAAATTCCTGGGGCGTCGATTCGTGACTATTATAGAATTTTGTGCCGGATTTTGCAACCCATCAGGGGGTGTTCTTGCTGTTGGTTGCATTATCACATAAAGTAGATGGTTTAAGCAACTTTTTCTGCGAGTCAAATTGGATCAATGTGGTCAATTGGCGTAAAAAAACTTCCGGGGCGGCTGCCTCGGAAGCGTATAATTATACTGGGATAGGTTTCCCGCAGTGCGGGCAGGTGCGCTCTCCCCGCAGCACCACGAATCCACACGCGGCGCAGGTGCGCGGTTGGACATTTCCCAGCGGCGCGCCGCAGGCGATGCAGCCACCCGCGCCAACCGCATTCGGAGTTCCGCAATATTCACAGATGGCGCGCTGGAGTCGTTCAGAGATTTGCGTGCTAGCGCGGCGAGATTGGGCAAACTTACCCACTACCTGCCAGACGTTCTCACTAATTTGCAGATTTTCAATATCCTGGGCGATATCGTCCAGTCTGTCTAGCAAATTCCAGGGATTGCGGAGCGTGGCGAGTAGTGTTTTTCCCATGCTGGCGGCCACGCCCATCCAGGCTTGCTGACCTACTGTCACCATTATGCCATCAGAAATGCGCTGTATTTGTACTGTAACGGCTGTCTGTCCGCCGCTAGCTGCCCCCTGACGAGTGGCAATCTGCACTTTCATATTGCGGTCGTCACCGAAAGCCTGCGCGCGCAAATTGCCGCGGTTAAAGTGGGCGATAAGTGCGTTGGTTACATCGTTAGGCGCCAAGTCGCCGTGAAAGATTCTCTGTTCCATAGTATAGATTATAATCGCCTTCGTTTGAATTTCGAGAAAACAGGTGCGAAATGCGTCTCACGATGAAATTGTTTAGCCTGCTTTTGCTGCTTGGTATATTAGGAACTTTTGTATTTAACGTGCCTGCCTCTCATAAAGTTGCAGCCCAGCAGCCAACCGGCTCTGTTCCAACAGTGACCAGCACGCCCATAGGCCGGATGATTACCGTTACTTATAGCGAACCAATCAATATCCGTTCTGGGCCAAGCACATATTTTTATCCTGCTGTTGGCGTGCTATTGGTAGGAGAGACTGCCCCGGCAATTGGGCGTTCCCCTGGCGGGGATTGGATTAAGATTCGTTACCCCGGCATTCCGGGGGATGTTGGGTGGGTTTATGGTCCTTATGTGAATCTTTCGCCGGGGCCGAACCTGCCGATTGTGGAGCCGCCTCCCACGCCCACGCCGCTCACCACCCCGACCATCGACCCTACGCTGGCAGCGGCCTTCCTGCCCCAGTACACCCCCACCCGTCTGCCGACTTATACCCCCCCCGCCCCACTGGCTATCCCGACTTACGAGAATCCCGATGAACGGGCAGCCGGCGTGCCGATGGGACTGGTTATCACGCTTCTGGCGCTGATTGGCGGCTTTGGCTCGCTGATTTCGTTCCTGCGTGGACGTTAGTCGAGTAATTCCCAAAAAACAGGAAGCAATTGCTTCCTGTTTTTGCATTAAAAGCAAACACCGGCTGTGGAAAGCCCCCTTCCTCTGAACCGGTGTCTGGTACGTGGGCCCCAGTCCACGTTTGAAATTATTGACCTTATGATACTCACCATCCGTAGACAGAACGTAGACACACCTTGCGTTTTTGTAAGGAATTTTTGGCGATTGAGCAGCATGGAGCCGAAAATACGCCCAAATAAAGACAGACACCGGTCGCGGAAGTCCCCCTTCCTGTGTACCGGTGTCTGCAACGTGGGCCCCAGACCACGTTTCAATTTGTTGACCTTATCTTATCGGAATTGCGTAGACAGAACATAGACACACCTTTCTTTTTTGTAAGGAGTTTGTATGACAGCAAACTGGCGTCACAAACACACCCAAAACCCGCTTCCCGCTTGACATCAAAGCATAACTCAACGGATAATAGAGGTGTTATTCCCCTCGAATTGGAGACCCTATGCCTGTTATTTCACTGATGACCGATTTTGGCCTGAAAGATGGCAACGTGGGCGTGATGAAGGGCGTCATTTGGAAAATCGCGCCCGAAGCCCAAATTTCAGACCTCAGCCACCTGATTGCGCCGCAAAACATCCGTGAGGCGGCCCTGATTTTGGCGCGCTCCGCGCCCTACTTCCCCGATTTTTCTGTTCATGTGGTGGTGGTTGACCCCGGTGTTGGCACGGCCCGCCGCCCGATGGCTGCCCAAATTGGGACGCAGTATTACGTTGGGCCGGATAATGGCACCATCACCCTGCTGCTGGAACAGGCCGAGAAAACAGGTCAGAAAACGCGCTTTGTCCATCTCGACAGGCCAAAGTATTGGCTGCCAAATGTGTCCTACGTTTTCCATGGGCGGGATATTTTTGCCCCGGTCGCCGCGCGCCTGGCAGCGGGAATCCCTCTCGATGACCTGGGGACGCCCTTTGACAACCCAATCCGGCTGGAACTGCCTCGCCCCGAACAAACATCATCCGGCTGGAAGGGGGAGATCATCCACATCGACCATTTCGGCAATGTGGCCTCGAACATTCGCGCCGAGAACTTGTCGGACGCGCTCAAAGCGCCGGAAAGGTTCACCGTGCGGGTCGGCGGGGCGGAGATTCGCGGCCTGGTGAATACCTTCGGCGAACGCGCGCCCGGCGAACTGATTGCCCTGATGGGCAGCACGGGGAATCTCATCGTGTCGGTGGTCAACGGCAGCGCCCAGAAGCGGCTGGATGCCAAAGTCGGCGACCCGTTTGAAGTGTCGTTCTCATGACAGAATCTCCCCTCCTCGTAGAAAACGTCTCGTTCCGTTACCGCGACCGGCAGGGGGCGGCCATTCATAATATTTCCTTTTCGGCTGAAAAAGGCGAATTGGTTTTGCTGGCGGGCGCCAGTGGCTGCGGCAAAACGACGCTGATTCGCGCCATCAACGGCCTGATTCCGCGCTCGTACAAGGGCGAGTTGAGCGGCAAAATCAGGGTGATGGGTCAGCATACCGAAGCCATGCCGCTCTCGCGCATTTCGCAGATGGTGGGGACGGTGTTGCAGGACCCGGAACGACAGATTCTCGGCACGAAGGTCATCAACGAAGTGGCCTTTGGCCTGGAAAATATGGGTTTGCCGCGCCCGGAAATCCTCCAGCGCGCCGAGGAAGCGCTGGCCTACCTGAAAATTCCCCACCTGCGCGATCGGGAGACCTTCAACCTTTCGGGCGGCGAGAAGCAGAAGGTGGCCCTGGCGGGCGTGCTGGCGATGAAGCCCTCCGTTTTGCTGCTCGATGAGCCGCTCGCCAGCCTGGACCCGGCCTCGGCGCTGGATGCGCTGGAGATGGCGCGCCGCCTGGCAGACGAGGGATTGACCATCCTGATGGTGGAGCACCGCGTGGAGGATGTCCTGAAAATCCATCCGAGCCGGGTGATGTATATGAGCGAAGGCGAAATTCGTTACCTGGGGGATGCCGAGGGCCTGGCGGAGGCGGTCGATGTCCGCGAGGTCAAACTTCCGGCGCGGCAGATTGCCCTTCGCGCGGAGCGGGAAAGTCCCCGGAGCGCAGCGGAGCGGGAAAAGGTTCCAGAAAAGTTAATGTTTTTGCCCGGGAGTCAGGCTGAGGCCGAGTCCGCGTCCCCGCTGGTGCGGTTCGAAAATGTCACCTTTGGGTATGAGTCCGGGCGCGAAGTCCTGCATGGAATCAGCCTGGACATCAAAAAAGGCGATATCATCGCCGTGCTGGGGCCGAACGGAGCCGGGAAAACGACCTTCGTGAAACATGCGATTGGCCTGCTCAAACCGAAGGCCGGGCAGGTGCTGGTGAACGGCAAGGACACCCATCACGCCAGCGTGGCCGAGATTGCCAGCACGCTGGGGTATGTGTTCCAAAGCCCCAGCCACATGCTGTTTGCGCCGACCGTTCGGGAGGAGTTGGCGTTTGGGCCGAAAAACCTGAAGCACACGCCCGCGCAAATCGAACAACAGGTGAAACATTCGCTCGAAATTGTCAACCTGGCGGATAAGGAGAACGACCCGCCGCTTTCGCTTTCCTTCGGGCAGCAGAAGCGGGTTTCGATTGCGGCGATTTTGGCGATGCGTTCGAAAATTTTGGTGATGGACGAGCCGACCGCCGGGCAGGATTATAAAAACTACATCAATTTTATGGATGCGATTTTGCAACTGCCGGGCTTCGAGGCGATTTTGTTCATTACGCACGATGTCGATTTGGCGGTGATTTACGCCAACCGGGTGATTTTGGTGGCGAATGGCGCGGTGCGCGCCGATGGCCGCCCGGAGGAAGTGTTGAAGGATTACGACCTGCTGCGCGCCTGCCGCGTGGTGCCGAGCTCCCTGCTCGATTTGAACCTGGAACTGCTGCCCAAAACCGGCGGGTTTTTGCGCGCCGAAGGGCTGGGAAGCGTGTTGTAATGCTGTGAATCCACTAATCTGCGCTCATCAGCACGAATCTTTAGGGTGTGTTTCATTTCAGTTATTGCAGGTGGTTGAGTAGGCGACGTTCTTCAGTCGCCGTATCGAAACCACCGGTTCCGGGTCTCGACACTTGCGCCTGCGCTACAAGTGCAGGTGTACGCCGGAAAATCACCGGCTACTCGACCCTCGGCTCT
>DAOTZM010000255.1:0-5906 GCA_034434035.1 Anaerolineales bacterium | reverse complement strand
TCCGCCCACTTGCCAAACGCGCGGATGGCGGCCAGGGCGCGATTGATGGTGGCAGGCTTCGCGTCCTTGCGCTGGAGGAAGGCGCGAAACTCGCGCACATCGGTTGGGGTCAGGCGTTCCGGGGTCAGCCCCTCGCCGTTGGTTTGCTCGAACCAGGCTGCGAAACGCTCCAAGTCGGCCAGGTAGCCGGTAATGGTTTTCTGCGAGCGGTCGTTATCGGCCAGGTATTGCTCAAATGCTATCTGGTATGTCATTGTAAATCTCCCGAATACGTGCTTCAAGTTCTTTTATGTCTTTTTGGCACACTTTCCAGGCTATCTCAATATCTACGCCAAAATATTCATGTGCGATGATATTGCGCATCGCAGATATTCTTTGCCAGGGAATTTGGGGATACCGCGATTTGATTGTCCGAGGAACCTGGCGGCACGCTTCGCCGATAACTTCAAGATTCCTGAGTACTGCGTGGAGTGTTTTCTTATCTGATTCAAATTCTGCGAACGAGATTTCGCGCGTGAATTCTTCGACATTGCTTACGGCGTCCAAAATATCGTCAAAATAAAAGCGCGGATTACGGCGTGACGGCATACAAATCCTCCTGAATATAGGGCATCATGCGGGGTTTGATGGCTCTTGGTGTAACCAGGTCAACCTTCCGGCCTAAAAGGTTTTCCAGGAATACCTTCAAGTCAAAATAGTTATCGCTTGTGATTTCCGAGAAAGTGACCAAAATGTCTACGTCACTCCGTTTCCCAATCTCGTCCCTGCCAGCAGAACCAAACAACGCCAGGCTGGTTACGCCAAACCTGCGCAAATCTGCATCGTGAAGTCTCTGCAGTATCTCGGTTCGGTTGAGAACGGGTATTTTCTTCTTACTCATGCAATGCTCCTTTCGCTATAAATCGAGTCCAGAACGGGGGATAAATCGGCAATCAGCGGGCCGCAGCCAGAAGCGTACAGCTGCCTCATCAGTCCCTCGAAGTCGTGAATCATGTAGTCCTTGACGCACCGGCGGCCAGGCAGGGTTTGGGCGTTGAAGATTGGCGGGGTAGCCATCAGGTCGAAGTAGCCGCTATCGCCCGGGTCCGCCCAGACGTTGACCCAGGACGAGAGTTGCAGGCCGCCGCCTGGCAGTTCCCCAATTTCCAGGATGGGGGCAACTTTCTTTCCCTCGGCTTGCAGTTCGTAAATCAGCGCGGCATGGACGGCCACGCCGGTAAAGTCCCCGCCATCTTGTTTGTGCGGGCTGGCCTGCCAGCGGTCATAGAGTTCCTGCGCGATTTGTCGGGTTGGTTTCATGCTGGGTTTGCTCCGTATTGTACTGCGTAATTTTTGGCGGTTTTTGGGGCAAAACTGCCCTGTTATCATGCGTATTATAGCATATTACGCACAACAATACACCTTGTACTGCGTAATTTTTCCTTGTTTTGCCCCCATCTGGCAGCCCGGAAACCCGTTTTCCAGGCTGCCAGATGTGGACAAATGCCCACTCACTTACTTTCCCAATTTCACAAGGAGTACACCCATGTCGTACCACACCATCATCGTCGTTGGCAACGTTGGCCGCGACCCCGAAATGCGCTACACGCCCAATGGGCAGCCCGTAACCAATTTCTCGGTGGCGTCCAACCGCCAGTACACCGGGAACAACGGCCAGGTGGTCAAGGAGACCATCTGGTTCCGCGTCACCACCTGGGGCAAGCAGGCCGAAGTCTGCAACCAGTATCTCAAGAAGGGCAGCAAAGTCCTCATCGAAGGCCGCCTGACCGCTGACCCCGCCACCGGCGGGCCGCGCGTCTACGACAAGAAAGACGGCTCGTCCGGCGCTTCCTTCGAGGTGACCGCCAGCACCGTGCGCTTCCTCTCCTCCCACGAGGGCGGCAGCAATGGCAACGGCGGCGCTCACGAATCCGAGGCGGCGGCTGCTTTCGGCGCGCCTGGCGACGAAGACATCCCCTTCTAGGCTCGTGTAGCCCCGAACACCGAAACCACGAGGCATTTGGCCTCGTGGTTTTCTGTTCGCGGCATACCGACGCCCGAAAACATACCGAAACGCTATTCCTTGACACGCATTATTCTTGTGTATAGAATATACACAAGAAAACGGAGGCAGACATGGAAAGAATTCAAATCTTGCTCGAACCTATAGAGCGACAGGCTCTCGAACAACTTGCAGGCGAAGCCAACACCAGCATGTCAAATATTGTGCGTGGATTACTGCGGGAGCGCGTCAAGGAGCATCGGCGCGCAAAACTGCGCCAGGCCGCCCAAATCATGGCGGATGAATACCGCTCCAACCCTGATTTGACCGTGTTCTCTGCCCTGGATGGCGAGGAGTTTTTCGATGCGCCGCGCTGAAATCTGGCTCATTTCCCTTGACCCGACCGTTGGCGCGGAAATCAAGAAAACCCGCCCGGCTGTCATCGTTTCCAGCGACGATGTTGGCAACTTGCCGCTTAAGGTAATCGCACCGCTCACTGACTGGAAGCCCCGTTACAAGGAAGTTCCCTGGATGGTGTGGGTGCAGCCATCTGCCAAAAACGGACTGGCAAAACCATCGGCGGTTGACGCATTCCAAGTGCGCTCAGTTTCGCAAGAGCGATTTGTGCGCAAACTGGGAACGCTGGAAGCGCGTGAGATGCGATGCGTCGCGCAGGCCCTGGCCGAAGTGCTGGAAATCGAATAAACGACCAGGTACTTTTCGATGAAACCATGAAACATCTGTAAACACGGCGAAACGCGGCCAGAATTTACGACCGTTACGTTGCAACGCGGCGAGCATACGCTTGTCATCAAGGATGTCCCTGCTGATATTTGCGAAAACTGCGGAGAATATTACCTCTCCGAAGAAGTCGCATCTCGGTTGTATCTGCAAGCCGAGCAGGCTCTTAAGCGAGGCGCGGAAGTTGAAATCGGTCGCTATATTCGTGCCGGACGCAATAGACGGCAAACCGCCGCCTGAAATCCGGGCTATCCCCGTTACGCCGGGCGGCTGATATTGCACTACCCGGACGCGGACGCAATTTGCCCGTACAAAGGCTGTGACCAGTACGCGGCAAGGCTGCGAACAAACGTTTTCTGATATACTTTGAGGTAACAATGACTGACCGCAAACTAACCAGGAGCGAATGGGAACGGTTGGATAACCAATACGCCCGAACGCCTGACCCTGACGAAGGTTCTTCAGCCTCTGGCGAACACTATATGCTCACCTACATTCTCAACAAGATTGGCTATCATCCCATGTCGAGACGAGAAGCAATGAAAATTGCAGAAAGGTTGCTTTCCAATGGATGGACTGACGATGAGTAAACCCGATTGGCTTACGCCCGGCGCTTTTGTTCGCGTTCAGCATTGGACGGGCATCGTCGAAGATGTGGCAGTGTCGCCGTCTCGCATCATGGTGCTTGTCAAATCGCCCAAGGGAATCTGGCGCAACCAGCGAGATGCCGCTGAATGGCTTGAATATATCGAAGGGCAAATCGTTCCTTCGGATGCAGCCGAGTTGGAGCAAGACATCGAGACGCATATCCGGCGCGTTCAAAAGATGCTTGACGACTTGGAATCACTCAAAGATTCAATCAAGCAGCCCGCATAGCGTTTTTGTAACCCCGAACTGAAAAGGATGAGGCCCTCCGCCTCGTCCTTTTTGTTTCGCGGCCTACGGCCCGAAACATACTTTTCTCGAAAACGGAGGATACACATGGATAAGCAACAAGTACGCAAACTGGAATCCACTTTGCCGGGCTTCACCGGCAGTCAAACCTGGTATCGCCAGAACTATCCCTGGCTGCGCCGCCAGCTCCTGCTCACGGACGGCACAAAGCACCTGGCCGACACGGCAGAGTGCTACTGGTTAATCGACCTGATTGCTTCGCATTTCACCAATCGCCAGGTGATGGCCGAGCCGTTCCAGGTCTGGGTTTTGGCTGTACACGAGGACGGCAAGGCGACCATCGCCGCCGATGACGGCAATGGCAAACTCCTGGCTTCCCAGGAAATCCCGTACACCACCTTCCCGCTTGACGAAATCGAGTTGTATGTCACCAACGACGAGTACAACGGGATTGTGGTCATGCTGCCATCGGAGTATTAGGCGATGACAGCGCATACCTTACCAACAAATCGGAGGCTGCTATGACCACCAAGAAAGACAACGACCCAAACTTCCTGACCCCTTCGGAAATCCTGGCCGCTGCCCGCAAGTTCGTTCTCGAAGAATGCGGCGATGAGTGGCCGGATGACGAGTGGGTTGAATTGGGAAACTGGGACATCAACGTATGGACGGATGACCAGACCGGCGAGGCCTTCGCCACCGCCCATCCCATCACCCCGCGCGGCTCGACCCTGACCAATCAGGGCATCACCATCCCCGCAAACGGAGGCGGCTTGCTTGCCAGCGATGACGGCTCGTACACCCTGGCCGCTGACGCCAACGAGGTGCTTATCCATGCTGGCGAGTACAACGGAAAGCCGGTCGATGTGACCATCGAGCGACGCATCGACGGCGGCATCGAGGCCGGAATCGACTACAACGGCGATGCCTATGACCGTATCTGGGTTGGAGAGTAGCGACATGCCAACCATCGAGATTGAGGGCTATCTGTTTCGCTTCTACTCGTCAGACCGGGGCGAACCGCCGCATGTTCATGCCATCAAAGACAACAGTGTTGCAAAAATCTGGCTATCTCCCGTTGTCTTGGAGTACAATCGAGGTCACAGCAAAAGCAGTATGAGAAAAATCATGCAGCTGGCGCAAAAACATCAGTCCCGATTACTGGAGGCGTGGCATGAATACTTTTCCAAGTAGCGCGGCGGCCACAAGCGTGAGCGTTGACGACGAGAAGGTTGTGATACATCTTGGCAACGGCAAGACGGTAGAGGTTGCCATAAGCGACCATGCTTTCCTGGCCGCAGCCAGCAGGGAACAGCGCCATAAGGTGCAAATCGAACCTTATGGATTTGCGCTTTATTGGCCCGACCTGGATGATGGTTTTGAGATAGCGCGCATTCTCGAACAAATCAACGCCTGACAGAATACTACTACGAGGAAACAAGGAAAGTCTCAACGACTTTCCTTGTTTTTTGTTTCCGCGCAAGGAGAACGCATGAAGACACCAAGTCATATCAAACAACTGAATAAGCGTATCGCCGCCGCCATGATTGACGCCGTCAACGACCCCGCCGACCCATGCGAGTTGGCTTATCCCGCCTGGCAGGCAACGCACTCGCTTACGAACTCGGATATTGATGTAAACATCATATCCGAGGCGGCCAGGCGGCTCGGCTTGCGGGCGGATGACCTGCCCACAGGCGACGACCTTCTCGATTATGTCTGCGGCTGCTCCAGCATCAAGTTTGAGACCTTTGCTGTCCTGGTCATCAACATTGACGGGCGGCAGTTCATGGTCGGAGAAATTGACGGCGACAACACCCCGGTTGTCCGGGAGATGAAAAAGCCCATCAACTTCAGCAAGGAGGCCGCAAATGAATAACGCGAATCTCATCCTATCTGCCGCATCCCTGCTTTACAGCGCGTTATTCAATGCCCGCCTGCTCATCTCATGGACAGGTTGAATAAATATCGTACAATAGGTGAATGGCAAAGCGAAAATTTACCCTCACAGATAAAGAACAACGGGCCTTGCAGCAAGCTTACGAGCTGAGCAAGAATGCTGCGACGCGCACACGTTACCAAGCCGTCCGATTGTATGGCACAGGCTATTCGGTCGAAGAAGTCATAAATATCACTGGCTGTTCCCGCACCAGTCTCATGGAGTGGTGTCGGGATTATCGCGAAAACGGCTTACCCGGCCTGGTCGACCAACGCTTGGGCGGCAACAGTGCCAAGCTGAGCAGGCTGCAAATGGAAGAGTTGAGTCATCGTTTGCGTGAATATACGCCGC
>DAOTZM010000254.1:0-3079 GCA_034434035.1 Anaerolineales bacterium | reverse complement strand
TGGTCAACGCCATTTTTGGGACGCGGACAAGAGCCGAATACGCGGAGAAAAATCTTAAAATCCGCTCTTGTCCGTTCTCGTCCGCGTCCAAGTTTTTATTGCCGATAATGTCTATTGAGAAGATACAACCGGAGCGTTTATGAACCAGAACCGAATGCGTGTCAACAGGCCGCAGGCGCTGTCAACAAGCGATGGCCGCCTCGTTTCCGCCCAGACCGGCGCGCTGCTGGCCGCCCTGGGCAGTTTCTTAATGAATCTGTATCCTTTTCGTGAGCATGTTGACCCCCACACAGGCGAAATGCTGGTTAAAATAGGACGAAAACTGACCGGTGAATAGGAACGCCCGTTTGCCGGGGAGGCCCGCATGAACTCACTCGACAAAGCACACATCAGTTGGGATTTTGGCACCGCTTACGAACTTTTCATCAGCCTGCATGTATTGCACGAACCCGAATACTACGGCATCCGCGCTTCGTGGGCAGCCGGGATTCGTTCCCGGATTCCGGCTGCCGAGCGGAAGCTGCTCGAGGAAATCATCCCGTTTGCGGGCTGGCCCATCTCGTGGGTGCGTAAACTCCCGCCCCCTAAAGACGCCATCAGCGCGCTGTGGACCCTGCGGCAGATTCCGGCTGCCGAGCGCATGATTAAGGTGTTCGAGCTGGATTGCGCTGAAAATTCCGAATGGGCGCAGGCATTATTGAAGATTGCCACCCGCCGCGCATGGGACGAGTCGGATGCAGCGTTCTTCGAGAAATACCGCAAACACAAGGGGAAGAAGGATTTCGACCTGGACAGATTCAAACGTTATCTCGACTGGTGGGCGCGCCCCGCTGAATTGGGGGATGGCTTTCTTTCGGCATTGCAGGCCTACCATACCGCTTTCTTCGAGGACGAGGAGAAGCGCATCGGCCCGGTGATGAAAGCCGGGCTGGAGCGCGCCCAGGAACTGGCAAAAACCTTGAGCGTAAGCGATTTGATTACCGAACTCTCGCAGGGCGTCCGTCTCGAAGAAGATGATTTCAACCCGCAGGAAATCATCATCGCGCCGAGTTATTGGCCGACTCCCCTGGTGGTGCTGGAAAAAATCAGTGAAACCAAATTGCTGTTCCTGTTCGGCGCGCGTCCGGCGGATATGTCGGCCATCCCCGGCGAATTGGTGCCGGATGGACTGCTGCGCACGCTCAAAGCCCTGGCCGACCCAACCCGGCTCAAAATCCTGAACTATCTTTCGAGCGAAGCCCTGACCCCCTCCGAACTTTCGCGCCGCCTGAACCTGCGCGCCCCGACTGTGACTCATCACCTGGCCGAATTGCGGCTCTCCGGCCTGGTGCACCTGACCATTCGCGGACAGGAAAAAGTCTACCGCACCCGCCGCGAGGCCCTGCAAGGCACATTTACCGCGCTGGAACACTTTTTACAGAGCAAATAATCATTCACACTCCTTTACGAAGAAACCTGCGCTTGCAACGAATTACCAGCGCGAGTTTTTGCAAACTCAACCAAATCACCCACAGAGCAGTATAATCCAGCGAAATTTTGGCGCGTTTGGCAAGGAGGTACGGTTATGGAAATCCTTTTTGGCGTTATCGCCGTTTTGTTGCTGGCATTTGTGTTGCTGGCATTTTTTGAATTTCGGGTTCGTCAGCCCGATACACTGGCCTTGTATGAATCGAATGGCAAAATCGGCCTGCGCGAGGGGCTGTTCTACCCGCGTCATTTCAGTTTGCTGCTCAAGCGCGCCCCGCATCCCATCCAATTGAACATCGAAGCAACTGCCGCCGGGAATTTGGGTGTCATCGTCAAACTGGTCGGGTCGGTCGCTCCGGCCATGGATACCCTGGGCGCGCTGGTGCGCATCGGCGGCTGGAAGCGTGACGCCGTCGCCCGCGCCGCCGAGCAGGCCAGCATCCGCCTGGAGGGGTTGGTTAAGGAATACGCCCAACAATCCGACATTCAGTCGCTTTCATCCAAGGGCCTGGCCGAATACCTCGAAAGGCAATCCGCCGGGTTCAAGGAACGCTTCGGCCTGGAGGTGATTTCGCTGGCGGTCGCTTCGCTCGACCCCGCCGATTCCGAAATCGCCGAAGCCCTGCGCCAGCAGGAAGAAGCCCGCCTGATGGAGCAGACCGAGCAACTCAACAACCAGGCGCGCATTGCGGCGGCCAAATCCAAATACCAGGCCGACGAAGAAATCGCCACGATGGAACACGCGCTGGAATTGAAGAAATCGGCCCTCAAGAAGGAATTGCTGGAACAGGAAAACGCCCTGGCTCAAAAACGTCTCGAAGACGAACTGGCCCGCAGCCGCATGAGACTGGCCTTCGAGAAGGAAGAACTCGACATTCTCAAAAACAACCCCGAACTGCTCATTCTCACCCCGCAGGCCGCCCGCCTGGCCGAAGCCAGCCAGGGACTGAAAAACGCCCGCACCGTCATCTCGCTCTCCCCGCAGGATTTTGCCGGCACCGAATTGGGTGAGTTGTTCCAGAAGATGTTGCAGAAGGCTGTCGAGAAGAAAAAATAGGAAAATTCGCTTACGCCGAAAAAAATTTTTTTTCACGCAAAGCCGCAAAGGACGCCAAGTTTTTTAATCTTTGCGCTCTTGGCGGCTCCCTGGCACTGCCCGCCAGGGCAAGTGTTGCGTGAGATTGTACTGTCCAGCAATTATGCCCCTCCCCGACCCCCTCGCCCCCTTCCGCCTGAAACAAATTCGGGCTGCGCGCGTCTCTGAAATCAGCGAAGCGACTGCCGCCGCGCCCGTCCCGCCCGAGGAGCGCGTCAATTTTCACATTGGCAACCCCCTCCAGGACGAACGCCTGGCCTCCCTCTTCCTGCGGATTGCGCTCGGGGCCGATTACCGCCGCCAGGACCTGGCCGGCCTCGACGACCTGCTCGAACACCTGGCCCTGCCCCCCGCAGACCGCCCCAAACTCGACTTCCTGGCCCGCGTCATCCAAAAGAGCAGCCCTTACGCCCCGCGCGGCGGCTATCACCGCAAAAACCCGCACCCGCTCGTCGAAACCTTCTCCCGCTGGCTCGAAAACCAGCCCGAACCCCTGCGCTACAACCTCAACGACCC
>DAOTZM010000253.1:0-5497 GCA_034434035.1 Anaerolineales bacterium | reverse complement strand
ACGCGGATGACGTAATTTTGCTCAGTCTCGAATAAATCGGTGGGCGGACTCCAGATAGGGGACTGCATTCGCATCTGCCAGCCGAGCGTTTCCAGTACCATTCTTCGCTTTTCGGGCAGGTCGGTTTTTCCTTTTGAACGTAAGATGACTGTTGCCATAAAGCACCTCTTCTTGCTTATAACCGCGTTCGACCGTTTTTGCTATGATTTTGCGTTGGGGATTAACAATAATTCGATATTCGACACCCGATGTTGGGTGTTGCAGGCGCGGGGAGAACTATGCGCGTTGACTGTCATGATTATACAGCCAAACTTTAGCGCCAGAACATGAGATACACGGCATAGCCGCCCATTCTTTTTGGCGGCAGTGTAATTGAAAACGAGCGTCCCTGGCGGGACGCGTACCCCGCATGGGGTGTTCGTAACCCACACGGCAGGAAAAAATTGCAAACGAGCGCCCCTGGCGGGACTCGAACCCACAACCAACAGCTTAGAAGGCTGCTGCTCTGTCCATTGAGCTACAGGGGCGGATTTGAATAGGGTTTCACTCCCTCGCCGGGCGGATGCCCCGGTAAACGCGCGGGCCGGAAATGGTAACCAGGATGGTGTTGGCCGGGCGCCCCAACTGTTCTGATAGTTCGGTCGGCGTCAGCGGGCTGTTGCCGTTCGCCAGGAACGTGCGGAAGACGCCCTCCACCAGTTGGGTCTGGCCGGTGACAAAACCCGGCTGGCGGGCGCAATGCGACAGGATGGTTTGCTGCAACCCGTCCATTGGGCGCACTTCTGCGGTCTCCGGGTCCACGAAGTCGATGAGCGCGCCGTCTTGCATTTCGGCGAACCTCTCCTTGTGTTCGAGGCAAAGCAATCCCGCCAGGTGAATGCGCCAGTCGTTTTCGTTTTGCTGCCACCAATCGAAATCGATGTGGAAGCGGGTCTGGAGGCTGGGTTTGATAAGGCTCATGTTATTCTTCATCCAGTTCCATTTCGGCCAGGCGATAATGCAGGTCGCCGACGTGGGTAAAGTCTTTCGAAGCGGCCAGGGTTGCCAGCAGCGGGGCGGGCGGCACGCGCCGCAGGATGTTGACCGCCGAATAGAGTTCTTCGGCGTGGACGTGTCCCTGGGGGGTCAGCCCGGCCAGTTTTTGCAGTATCTCGCGCGCCAGCTTTTCGAGCGGCTGGCGGGCTTTCTGGCTAAAGGCCGCATCGACCGCGTCGACTGTTGGGACAACAACCGCCATGCGTTCGTTATATTCACAAGAGATTTCATGTTTTAGCAGGGCAAAGACCAGCCCGCCATCCGACCCGGCCAGCACGGTGCGCACCCAGTCCCGGTTGGGACGGTGCGTCTTGCCCTCGACAACCACCTCGCCGGGCGTTTTGCTGCGCCGAATGATGAGGTATGCGCCGGGGATTAATTTCTGCTTTTCGTACCATTTGCGCAGGCCGTACACATAGCCATACTCGCGCACCACCCAGGCGGGCATTTTTTCGCCGGTTTTGCCATCCACCAGCGTAAAGCGGATGCGCGGCGATTCGATAGCCGTCGGGAAGAACGAGCGCACGCGCAGCGAGACAGGCAGCGTACCGGCGCGCCAGTGTGGATAGGTCAGGGTGATAGTCACTTCATCCGTTTTCGGCGGTTTTTGGTCGGTTTCGCTCAGTTCATCGTCCAGTTGGGCTTCGAGCGCAAGCATCTGACTGTTCAAGATGGAGCGGTCATAATCCACCGGGTTGTATTTCAAGACTGCCGGGATATTCTGCACTTCCTCCGGCTCGAGGCGGCGCAGGCACCACAAGACCGCGCCGGTCGGCCCGACTTCGTCGAAGCGGCCATCTTCCTGGAGCGCGTAGTTCATCGAGAACTCAGTCAATTTGGGGTTGGAGGTGCGCGGCAGCCCGACTTGTTCCATCAACGCGGCGGTGGTCAGCGGCTCGCCAGCATTCATTTCCAGGATGGCTTCAGCCAGGTTGAGATGCCCGGTATTGATATCCACCAGTAAGGCTTGCGGGAACCAGGCCCCAGCGATGCGGACGAGTGAGTCGTCCGCTTCGAGCGCGACATCGAGTTTGCGGGCGATGTCTTCGCCGTAGAGCGACAAAATGGACTGGATATCGGTCTCCGGGTCGAAGGCGTCTTCCACATGATGATTCATCTTATGTTCGGCGAGTGAAGCCGCAAAGGAGCGTGTGTTTCCATCGTCGAAGACGACATCGATTACATCGAATGCCCCCAGTTCGGGATTGTTGCCGGGGCGCATCGCAATGACTTCTCCTTTTTTCATTGCTAACGAGGGGAAAATCAATTTTTGGCCGATTTTGTAGGTTTCTTTGGGGAGATAGAAATCGCCCTTGGCGAGTTGTTCTTCGCGTTGGGTCTCACGTTCGATTCGGATGCATTCCTCGACCAGGACGGCGAGCAATTCCTGCGTGGTCAATGGTGTTTCAGTCTCGAAAAGATAGTTTTGGATGAATTCAATGTCGCGTTGAATGACAGTGAAATTACCCCAATATTCGGTTGGGAGTTTGAAGGGAATACTCGTCATAAGATTGCCTTGCAGATGAAATTTCCGCGCACAGGGAAACCAAACTGTTCCGGTTGAAAGCGGATTTGCGGAGTAATTATACCTTAAGCCTTCGGGGAACTTCCGACTTGTGCTATAATTCCCGAACTATGTTGCGCTGGCTGCACATTCCCCTGAACAATAACGATGATAATCTGTCGGACGACTGGCACAGGTCCGACAGGCTGTCTCAGCCTGCGTAAACCACCCGTTCCATCCCGCCAGTCGCCCGACGCATTCTGTGTATCCCAAGCAGAGCCGCGGGCGATATTTTTTGCCCTGTGCTGGCTCGCGGGGCGTCTTAAGGAATTATCTCTCGAATCAGGAGGTTTAGTATGTATCGAACACACACTTGCGGGGAACTGCGCCCCGCCCAGGCCGGGGAAACCGTGACCCTGGCCGGATGGGTCCACCGCCAGCGCGACCACGGCGGCGTGACCTTCATCGACCTGCGCGACCGCTACGGCGTCGTGCAGGTGGTCGCCGACCCGGCCAAACCGGAAGTTCATGCCGCCCAGGAGGCCCGCTCCGAGTGGGTGCTGGGCGTCACCGGCGTTGTCCGCCGCCGCCCGGCAGGGGCCGAGAATCCCAACATGGCAACCGGCGAAATCGAAATCGAGGCCACCCGGGTCGAAGTGCTGAACCCATCCAAGCCGCTGCCCTTCCTCATCAACAAAGACGAAGACACCGAAGAAGCGGTGCGCCTGAAGTATCGCTATCTCGACCTGCGCCGCGAGCGAATGCAGGAGACCATGATTTTGCGCCATCACGTGGTCAAATTCATCCGCGATTACCTGAGCGAGCGTGGGTTCCTCGAAATCGAAACGCCGATGCTCTTCAAGACCACGCCCGAAGGCGCGCGCGACTACCTGGTGCCTTCGCGCCTCCAGCCGGGCATGTTCTACGCCTTGCCGCAGTCGCCCCAGCAACTCAAGCAACTGCTGATGGTCTCCGGCTTCGACCGCTACTTCCAGATTGCGCGCTGCCTGCGCGATGAAGACCTGCGCGGCGACCGCCAGCCCGAATTCACCCAACTCGACCTGGAAATGTCCTTCGTGGAGCGGGATGATGTGCTGGGTGTGGTCGAAGGGCTTTTTACCGATATGGTGAGGGAAATCCTGCCTGGCAAGCGCCTGCTGGCCTCACCCTGGCCGCGCCTGACTCACCATGAAGCGGTTGAACGCTTCGGCACCGACAAACCCGACCTGCGCTTTGGCCTGGAACTCTACACCCTGAATGATGTGTTCGCCAACACCGATTTTATGGTTTTCCAGAACGTCATCAAGAGCGGCGGCGTCATCAAATGCCTGGTCGCGCCTGGCTGCGCCGAATACACCCGCAAGGAAGTGGACGACCTGACGACTTTCTGCAAAGAACAGGGCGCAAAGGGTCTGGCGACCCTGGCTCTCGCCGCGGAAGGCGTCAAAGGCACGGCTCAGAAATTCATCAAGCCCGAAGAAGTCGAAGCCATCCAAGCCCTGACCGGGGCCAAAACCGGCGACCTGGTTTTGTTCATCGCTGACAGCAAGGCCGTCGCCAACAAGACGCTCAGCGCCCTGCGGCTTTTATTTAGAGACCGATTGGGATTGGCGGACAAAGACCTGTTGGCCTTTGCCTGGGTGGTCGATTTCCCAATGTTCGAGTACAACGACGAAGACAAGAAATGGGACGCCGCCCACCATCCCTTCACCATGCCGAAGATGGAAGACCTGCCCAAGTTCGAGACCGACCCAGGGCAGATTCTCTCTGACGCTTACGACATGGTGCTGAACGGCTACGAAACCGCCTCCGGTTCGATTCGTATCCACCGTTCTGACATCCAGCAGAAAGTCTTCCAACTGCTTGGGCTGAAGGATGAAGAAATCCAGGCCAAGTTTGGTCACATGATTGAAGCCTTCCAATACGGCGCGCCGCCGCACGGCGGCATGGCCCCCGGCATCGACCGGCTGGTGATGATTTTTGCCGACGAACCCAACATCCGTGAAGTCATCGCCTTCCCCAAGAACCAGGCCGGGCGCGACCTGATGGCCGACGCCCCCTCGCCAGTCAGCGAAAAGCAGTTGAACGAGCTGCAGATAAAGTTGGATTTGAAAAAGCCTGAGGAGAAGTAATTTTACACAACCGTCCCGAAGGTTTGGGGCGCAACTTTGGCCTTTGCAGGAAGCCTTCGGGACGGTGTTTGGCTCTACTCCTGCTCCCGGCTCTAATTTATCCCTTCCCTCTGGAGATTATTTTGTGGTATAAGAAAAACACCCTGCTGTGTGCGTGTTGCCGTCTCACCGGTTCTGAGCCAACACTTTCTGAAAGGGCTTCCATCTCACGGCATGAACGCGATAGGCTTCGGCCAAGGCGGGGGTTCCGGGTAGGAGCCCAACCTGCTTCGGCAGGTTCAGAACTTTACGGCTCACGGCATGTGCGGGGTACTTTTATAAAAAGACGCCACTTGTGGCGTCTTTTGCGTGTTGTGAACAGGCGCGGTTTCTGACCCGGCGCTATCACCGCCGCGGCCAGCGACAGTCTGACTCCTGTTCTCCTCGCCTGCCCCTTGACCCACCGCCCCAGCGTCTTGTGGACAGCCAGTCCTGCCGCCGCGCCGACCAGCAGGGCGGAGAGCAGCCCCAGCAGCCACCCATATCCTGCGCTGACAAATCCCGACACCAGCCCGCCGGCGAACCGGGCCAAGACAAAGGCCAGCAGAAGGCTGGAGGTTTCGATGAGGAGATTGCGCCCTAACTCGCGCCGAGGCAGTTTCCCGGCCCGATAAGCCCGCCAGTGGCGCAGGGCCAGGAGCAGCAGGGTCATGCCCAGGGTCAGGACAAGTAGCGGCGTGGCGAATCTCTGCGCGAGAGCGGGGACGAAGAGCAGCCCGGCCAGCAGGGACACGGTTAAGAGCAGGGCCAGTTTGGGCCAGTGGCGTTCGAGGAGGGTGGGCATGGG
>DAOTZM010000252.1:0-7490 GCA_034434035.1 Anaerolineales bacterium | reverse complement strand
CCGCCTGCCCTTCGTTCGGCGCTATTGATAATAGACATTATCGGCAATAAAAGCTTGGACGCGGACGAGAACGGACAAGAGCGGATTTTAAGATTTTTCTCCGCGTATTCGGCTCTTATCCGCGTCCCAAAAATGGCGTTGACCAATTACCAATAAAGTCTAATTCTCCCTAACGAGTTACTTCTTATCGTCCTTGAAAATCAGCGTCAGCACCACGCTGACCACGCTGACAATCAGCCCGCCCAGGAAGGCTGGCCAGAACCCGGCGACGGTGAACCCGACCCCAAAATTCGTCCCGACCACGCCCGCCAGCCAGAACAGGAAGGTGTTGATGACCAGCGTGAACAGGCCCAGGGTCAGGAAGATGAGCGGGCAGGTCAGCAGTTTGAGCAACGGACGCAGCAAGGCGTTGAGCAGGCCGAAAATCAGCGCCAGCCAGATGAAAGACAGCCAATTCGTAGACTGCGCCACAATTCCGTCTACAAGCGCAACAGCGGCGTAGAGCGCCACCGCGTTAATCAACCAGCGTAAGATAAAACGGTTCATGTTTCTCTCCTTTTTTACCCTTACATACGCACCCTGGTCAACGAGGTTGCGCCCCGTGGGTTTCCATCCATACCAGGGTGCGCTGGGGCTGGAAGCCGGCCTCGCGGATGGCGTCATCGGCCATCCCGGCGGGGAATTCCAGGCTCAGGCTGTAACGTTCGGAGAGCGCGCGGAGGCCGTGCAGCAGCAACGCAGTGACGACTTCCGGGTCAGGACGGCGGGGCGCGGCCAGCCACAGGTGGTCGCTGCGTCCGATGGCGCGCTGGCACGATAGCACCGCGCCCAGCCGGTTGTCTTTATAGGCCGCCCATTGCAGGGTGTCGATGTCGGCCAGGAATCGGTAGATGTCATTGACCAGGCCGGGCCGCAGTACGTTCCACCGGTGGGCAAAGTACCAGTCCAGGCTGGAGGGGTAGGACATTTCCAGCCAACGGTTTTGCTGGGGCCAGTCCCACGAAGAGCGCGGACGGATGCTGACGGTCGTCGTTCGCCCGCTCGATGGCGGAATGCCGCTCGACGAGGTGTACCAGGTCGTCCGCCGGGCGTATTCGTAAAAGCCCAGGTCGCGGTACAGCGCAATCGCGCCGGGGTTATCCTGCCGGACGTGCAGCCAGATGGTATCGGCGTGTTTTTCGCGCGCGCGCTGCATGGCGGCCTCGGTCAGGGCGCGGGCAATCCCCCGGCGGCGGTAATCGGGATGGGTGGCGACGTTGGCAATCAGGAAGACCTTCATTCCGGCTTTTGAAAACGGAATCAGGCTGACATTGCCGACAATCCTCCCATTGTCTTCCCACACGAAGCCCGAAAGCGGCAGCGAGACCGATTCGATGACGCGCGGCGCCCAATCCAGGAAGCCCGCATCGCGCCCGTTGCGGCGCATCTGGTCGATGTAGCTGCGGCCATCCGGGTCGAGCGTGTTGGCGAAGCACAACTCAATCAGGTCGGCGACTGTGGGCAGGTCGCGCAGGATGTTCAACGGGCGCATCCGCCCTGGGGCGGCGGTTGAGGTGGCTGGAGCAAGCGCGAACGTGGCGGTCATTCTCCCAATTGTAGCGCAAGTGGCGCAAGTTGTCAGTGGAGTCCGAAACCTCCCGGCTTCGGCCAAAATCGGGAGATTTTGGACTCCGTTGCTGCCATGCCATCTTGCGCCACGAAAATCGAATTCCGTGTAGAATCATTTTATACGCATTTCTAACGCCTTTTCCCAAAAGATTGAGACGCCCTTTGCTATAATCGTGGTCAATACGAAAGGATTCTAGTCTATGATGCGATTTGACCGATTCACCGAGCGAGCCCAGGAAGCCGCCCAGCGCGCCGCGGAAATTATCCAGCGTTACGGGCATAACCAGATTGATACCGAACACATCCTGCTGGCGCTGATAGAGCAGCCCGGCGGGGTCATTCCCCAAATCCTGACTCATCTCAACGTCAACGCCCAGGCGCTGGCCGACCGGCTGGATGCCACCCTGCGCGCCACGCCCAAGGCCAATATTTTCGGCGGGGGCGGGGCCGGGCAAATCTTCATTACCCCGCGCGTCAAGCGCATTATCGACCTGGCGAACGAGGAAGCCAACCGCCTGCGCGATGAATATATTTCGACTGAGCATATTTTCCTGGCGATTTTGACCGAACGCAACACCCCGGCGGCGCGCGTGCTGGAAAGCGCCGGGATTACCCGCGAGCGGGTCAACGACGCCATCCAGCAGATTCGCGGCGGACAGCGCGTGACCGACCCGCAGGCTGAAACCCGCTACCGCACCCTCGAAAAATACTCCCGCGACCTGACCCAACTGGCCCGCGAGGGTAAACTCGACCCGGTGATTGGCCGCGATAACGAAATCCTGCGCCTCATCCAGATTCTCTCACGCCGCACCAAGAACAACCCGGTGCTGATTGGCGAGGCGGGCGTCGGCAAGACGGCCATCGTGGAGGGCCTGGCCCAGAAAATCGCAAACAACGACGTGCCGGAGATTTTGAGCGGCAAGAAGGTCGTGGCTCTCGACCTGGGCGCGATGATTGCCGGTTCGCGCTTCCGCGGCGAGTTCGAGGAACGCCTGAAGGCTGTCATGGAGGAAGTCCAGCGTTCGCAGGGCGACATCATCATGATGATTGACGAACTGCATACCGTCGTGGGCGCGGGCGCGGCCCAGGGCGCGATGGACGCCTCCAACATGCTCAAACCGGCCCTGGCGCGCGGCGAGTTGCAGTGCATCGGCGCGACCACGCTGGATGAGTTCCACAAACACATCGAGAAGGATGCCGCCCTCGAGCGCCGTTTTGCCCCGATTTATGTCGATGAGCCCAAGGCGGAAGACGCGGTCAAGATGCTCAAGGGCCTGCGCGACCGCTACGAGGCCCATCACAAAGTCCGCTACTCGGATGCCGCGCTCGAAGCCGCTGTGCACCTGGCTGACCGCTACGTCACCGACCGTCACTTGCCCGATAAGGCCATCGACCTGATGGACGAAGCCGCCGCCAAACTGCGGGTGGCGCTCTACTCGATGCCGCCCGAACTGAAGAATATGAAAAACGAAATCGACAAACTGGCCGCCGAAGAAGAGCAGGCCGGCCTGTCGCGTGAATACGAACGCGCCGCCCAGAAAAAATCGGAGCGGCTGCGCCTGGAGAGCGAATATCACGAAAAGCGGGATAAGTGGGAGGCCGAAAACCAAATCGACGAGGTGGTGGATGTCGATGACATCGCCGCAGTCGTCCACCAGTGGACCGGCATCCCGGTTAACCAGATGATGGAGACCGAGTCTGAGAAACTCCTGCACATGGAAGAGCGCCTGCACGAGCGCATCATCGGCCAGGAGGAGGCCATCCACGCGATTTCGGATGCCATCCGCCGCGCGCGCAGCGGTCTCAAGGACCCCAGCCGACCGATTGGTTCGTTCATCTTCATTGGCCCAAGCGGAGTCGGCAAGACGGAACTGGCCAAGGCCCTGGCCTGGTTCATGTTCGACGACGAAGACGCGCTGGTGCGCATCGACATGTCGGAATACCGCGAACAGCACACCGTCAGCCGACTGTTCGGCGCGCCGCCCGGATACGTTGGCTACGAAGAAGGCGGCCAACTGACCGAGGCCGTCCGCCGCCGCCCGTACCGGGTTCTCTTGTTCGACGAAATCGAAAAGGCGCACCCCGAAGTGTGGAACGCCCTGCTGCAAATCCTGGACGATGGCCGCATGACCGACGGCCAGGGCAACGTGGTCGATTTCCGCAATACCGTCCTGATTATGACCAGCAACCTCGGCACGGAATACGTCCGCAAGGGCGGCACGCTCGGTTTTGTGCAGAAAACCGGCGATGACAGTGAACGCGAATCGCACGAAAAAATCGAAAAGGCTCTCAAGGGCGCGTTCCGCCCTGAATTCCTGAATCGCATTGACGAAATCATCATGTTCTCGCCGCTCAGCCTGGCGCAGATGGAAGAGATTGTCGACCTGCAAATGAAAGAAGTGCAGGCGCGCCTGAACGAGTATGGCGTCAACGTTGACTTGACTCCCGCCGCCCGCACCTGGCTTGCCAAGCAGGGCTACGACCCGGCCTTCGGCGCGCGCCCGCTGCGCCGCGCCATCCAGAAATTCATCGAGAGTCCGCTTTCGGTGGAGCTGCTCTCCAGGAAATATGAAAAAGGCGGCAGTGTGACGGTGGATGTGGAGAATGACAAGGTGGTGTTCCGGTAAAATTCGGCAGGGAGCATATTTTCCCCATTGCGCAGGATTTTCAGCGGTACATGTTGGTTATTTGCCCCAACCAAACTCAGGCTGCGAATTGCCACCTGCACAGCCAGCGTTCCAGCCAATCGACCGAGAAATACATTCCCAGGCCGAGCAGGCTCATCGCCAGCACCCCGGCGTACATGACAGGGTAATCGAGCAGGCTGCTGCCTTGATAATAGAGATAATATCCCAACCCCTGCCGGGTTGCGAAGGATTCGGCGATATACAGCACGGCCACTGCCGTTCCCACGCTCTGACGCAATGCCGTCAGGAGGGCCGGCAGGCTGGCTGGCAGGTAGACGTAACGGAACAAGGCCCTGCGCCCCGCGCCGAGGCTGCGCACCGACTGGATTAACTCCGGGCGCAGGCTGGCGGCCTGGTCACGAACCAGCACCAGGATTTGGAAGAACAGGATGATGAAGATGATGAAAATTTTGGAGGAGTCTCCTACGCCGAAGAAGAGCAGGACGATGGGCAGGAAGACGACTTTGGGAATGGGATACAGGAGGTAAATCAACGGCGAAACCAGCCGGTTGAGCCGCTTCGACTGGCCAAGCGCCAGCCCAAGCGGCGCTGCCGCCAGGACAGCCAGCAGCATCCCGGCAGTGACCCGCCACAGGCTGACCAGGAAATGCCCGGCCAGCGCGCCGCCGGTCAGCTCACGCCAGAAAACGAGCAGCACCGTCCCCGGCGTGGGCAGGATGGGTCGGTTGAGCAGCCAGGCGGCAGCCTGCCAGGCGGCAATCACGAACAGGAAGGCCAGGAAGATGTCGCGGCGGCGGGTGGACATGTTTCGATTATACCGTCCGATTCATGAAGGCCGAAGTTTTCCGGCTTCGTCCAAAATCAGAGGAGATTTTGGAATCCGTTCTGGGCTTGACACGCTCCTCCTGGCGCGTATAATCGTGCCTGAAAGACAGCCCGGAGATAAGTAGCCCTTCATCCCGTTCAGAGATCTGCCGGTTGGTGCGAGGCAGGCGGTCAAATGGCGAAATCCCCTCCGGCGTAAGTCGAAATTCATTTCGACTTACACTGCTCTCGCAGGTGTCGTAGGACGAAATTAATTTCGCCCTGCCCAGTAAGAGAGCCGGGATTGCCCGTTATCGCAAAACCCGAGGTCGCCGCAACATGGCGACAAACGCAGGTGGTACCACGAGCCGCCCCTCGTCCTGCATAGGAGGGGCGGTTATTTCATTCACCACCGTACTGGAGGTACACACCATGTTAGACATCAATTTCATCCGCGAAAACCCGGAACTGGTTCGCAAGGCGCTGCGAGACCGGCAGGACAATCCCGCCCCGATCGATTCCATCCTGGAATTGGATGCCAAACGGCGCGAGATGATTGCCGAGGTCGAGTTGCTCAAAGCCGAGCGGAATGCCGTCTCGAAAGAGATTGGCAAAATGAAGGACCCGGCGGAGCGCCAGGCCAAAATCGAGGCGATGCGCGTCGTCGGGGATAAAGTCGCATCGCTCGATAAAGAGTTGGCCGAAGTCGAAACCCAACTCAACTATCTTGTCTCGACCCTGCCCAACATCCCTGACCCGCGCACGCCTTATGGGAAGGATGACAGCGAGAACGTGGTCATCAAAACCGTTGGCGAGCCGAAAGCCTTCGATTTCGCTCCCAAGCCGCACTGGGAACTCGGCTCGGCGCTGGGGATTATCGACTTCGAGCGCGGCGCCAAACTGACTGGTTCGCGTTTCTACGTTTTGAGCGGGGCCGGCGCGCGGCTCCAGCGGGCGCTGATTGCCTGGATGCTCGATCTGCACACCCGCCAAGGATACCGTGAGCAGTATCTTCCGTTCATGGTCAAGACGGCGACGGTCTTCGGCGCGGGGCAACTGCCCAAGTTTGCCGATAATCTCTACAAAGACCATGAGGAAGATTATTATTTCGTGCCGACGGCGGAAATCCCGCTGACCGGCCTGCACATGGACGAAATTTTGGATGAGGCCAGCCTGCCGCGTATGTACACCGCCTATACGCCCTGTTTCCGCCGCGAGAAGATGAGCGCCGGGCGGGATGTGCGCGGTATCAAACGCGGTCATCAGTTCGATAAAGTGGAGATGTATATCTACTGCAAACCCGAAGAGTCGGAAGCCATGCACGAAAAAATGCTGGCGGACGCCGAGGAAACCTGCGCGCTGCTGGGGATTCCGTATCGCGTCAAACGGCTTTGCACCGGCGACATCGGATTCGGCGCGACGATGACCTACGACCTGGAACTGTGGGCGCCGGGCTGCGACGAGTGGCTGGAAGTCTCCTCGGTCTCGAATGTGACCGACTTCCAATCGCGGCGGGCGAACATCAAATATCGCCCCACTGACGGAAGCAAGGCGCGCTTGCTGCACACCCTCAACGGGTCGGGACTCGGCCTGCCCCGCACAATGATTGCGGTGATGGAGAATTACCAGCAGGCCGACGGCTCGATTGTGGTGCCAGACGTGCTGAAGCCCTGGATGGGCGGGGTGGAAGTAATTCGTAATTCGTAATTGGTTATTCGATATTCGGTCTTCGAGTGTTCGAGCATCGAATATCGCCCCGAGGTTCAAGATGGACTCTGCCTTGTTTGGTGAAATTGTCATGCAATTGCTGACCCTGACCTTTATGCTGGTCGGGTTGGTTGGCTTGCTGATTCCTATTTTCCCTGGGATTGCGGTCATCTGGCTGGCGGCAGTGGTGTACATGCTCTACGCCGCTTTCAATGGCATGATGACTGGCTGGGACTGGTTCCTATTTGCGCTGATAACCATCCTGGCTGCCATTGGCGGGGTGGTGGATAACATCATCATCACGGCCAAATTGCGCGAGACCGGCACGCCCTGGCGTTCGATTGGGATTGGCCTGGTGATTGGCCTGGCGGCCAGTTGCTTTTTTACGCCGCTGGCGGCGCTGGTTATCACCCCGCTGGCGCTGTACGGGGTGGAATATCTTCGGCTGAGGGATAAACGCGAGGCGTTTGATTCTGCCAAAGGCTGGCTGATTGGCTTCGGGTGGACCTTCCTGGCGTTGTTTGCTCTCGGCGTGGTGATGATTGGGTTGTGGCTGGCGTGGGTGTGGCTGTAACAACGGATTGCCTTCGGCAAAGCGGAAAAACGGATTTCTCTACCGGACAAACTTCGTGTTAGTTTGTCATTTCGAGCGACAGCGAGAAATCTTCTCCCAGTGCGCAAGATTTCTCCCCGCTGCGCGGCTCGAAATGACAAGAATAAGAT
>DAOTZM010000251.1:0-2306 GCA_034434035.1 Anaerolineales bacterium | reverse complement strand
GCCCGAATCACCCCCGCCAGCCGCTCCATCCCGACCCGAATCTTCTCCGGCGTCACGCCGCCGAAACTGACCCGCATGCAATTCTCCCGAATCGGCTGCCCCTCGACAAAAAACTCGCGGCCCGGCATATAAGCCACCTTCCGCGCCACCGCATCTGCCAGCATGGCGGTCGTATCGACCCGGCCCGGCAATTCGACCCAGGTAAACAGGCCGCCATCCGGGTAGACGGATTGGACCTCCCCTGGCAGCATCGACTGGATACATTCCATCATCACATCCCGGCGCTCGCGGTGGATGTCCCGAATGCGCTGCAAGTGCGGCTCGAACAGTCCCCGGTTGAAAAATTCGGCGCACAGCAACTGCGTCACCACGTTGGTATGCGAATTGGTCGCCATTTTCGCCTCGTACAGTTTTCGGATGACCGGTTCCTCGGCAAACACATATCCCAGGCGCGAACCCGGCGAAAAAATCTTGGAGAAACTGTTGGCGAAAATGGTATGCCCGGTCTCATCGAAATACTTGACCGGCGGCAGGGCCTGCCCGCTGTAGCGCATCTCGCAGTACGGGTCATCCTCCAGGATGACGACATCATAGCGGCTGCCCAGTTCCGCCAGCGCCCGCCGGCGCTCCAGGCTCAGCGTGCGCCCGGAGGGATTCTGGAACGTGGGGATGACATAAACCATCTTCGGCACGTACCGCCTGATTTTCGCCTCCACATCCGCCAGCACCAGCCCGTTATCATCCGTCTCGCAGGCCACGCAGCGCGCCTCGAACATCTTGAACACCTGGACGGCGTGAACGAATGTGGGAGACTCCACCAAAACCACATCGCCCGGTTCCAGGTAGACCTGGCCGAGCAGGTTCAGGCCCTCGATACCGCCCGCCACGATAATCACATTCTCCAACCGGGCCTTCAGTCCTTTGGGAGCCAGCAGCCGCTCGATAACCGCCTGCCGCAGTTCCGGGATTCCAATCGGGTTGCTATACTGGAGGGCCTGCACCCCGCGCGCCTCGCGGGTCAGAATCCCCGCGGCAATCTCATGCACCAGTTCCACCGGCAGCGCTTCGCGGGCCGGCGCGCCGCCGCCAAACGAGATGGTTTCGGGGTCGGTCATCGACTCGAACAGGTAACGAATCACATCCGACGTGGACTGCATATAGGCCATGCGCTTTGCAAATTCAGGCATATCGATTTCCTCGCTTCAACAATTTTGGTTTACAAAGTACCAGTCTACCCTAAAATCGTCCCGAAGGTTGCCATTTTTGTTGACGCAAATATAAATTTTTTGTGTACAATCATCGTATCCATCGGTAGTCGCTGGCGCGCGGCTTGGTTCAACTAGACAACCCTTGAAAACGGGACATTGTCCCGGATTTTTATGGGATCAGTCCTTAATTCGTTGGGAGTTCTCAAATCACACATGAAACTTCTATCATTAACATGGTTGCTGGCTGTCGTTAGCCTGACCCTAGTTCTTTTCGGAATTACGCGTGTCTATAGCACCATCATTGCCCCAAAATACGACCCGTCTGGTAATGCCGAACAACGTGCGAGAGTCGATCGGGTTCGGTTAACTCTCCTGCCACTTGATATCGCTTCAGTCGCTCTTGGACTTGGATTATTCTCCAAAAAACAGCTAATTTTCAAAGCCACTTTATTCTATTTAGTTGCTATGGTTACTGTGATCGCGGGCTATAGATTGTCCTTTTATCTTTTCTTCCTGGTATTTGCACCCCATTACCTGTTTTTCGAAGGCGCCACCGGATTCTACAACATGATCGATACAATCATCGTGACCGCTGGTTTACTTTTGGCGATTGTTCTCCTCTGGCAATATTCACTCCGTACAACCATAAATGAGCCGAAACCGCGATAGCCAGGTAGCATTGACCTAGTGAGCAGGGCATTAGCCACTCGTCGAATATGACGGAATACACAGGAAAAAGTGGGAAAGACCATTAAGCAGAATATCAACTCAAATGGCTCTTCGGACTTTGTCGATTCTCCACCATGTAGTGAACAAACGTTATCGAGCGAATTTCAACGAAGAGCTGAAATCAAACGAGCCTGGACCTTTGGCTCCTTCGGAGCTTGGGCCTTTGTTTGCATATCTCTTGTTGCAATCCAGGATGCTCATCCCATTATTTGGTCTGTCCTGGTCGTGATTGCAGCGATTCGGCTTTATGCCGCCTTCTCTACCGGACAAACTTCGTGTTAGTTTGTCATTTCGAGCGACAGCGAGAAATCTTCTCCCAGTGCGCAAGATTTCTCCCCGCTGCGCGGCTCGAAATGACAAGAATAAGAT
>DAOTZM010000250.1:0-5403 GCA_034434035.1 Anaerolineales bacterium | reverse complement strand
AGGGGGCTAACTGAACGCCTCCGCCAGCAGACTCTCGAACAACCCCTCCGCCTGCCGCTCACTCTCGCCCATGCGCCCCCGCAGCGCCTCGACCCGCGCCACCACGCCCGCAAACTCGTCTTGCAGGGACAGCGGAGGGAGCGGTACACGATACGATTCCAAGAAATCGCTGGGAACTCTTTGTTGTCCAGCAGTTCCCCGAAACCAGCGAGTTGCCACTTCACGGAACTCGGGTCTACTGACCAGCCCATACAACCAAAAAGCATTGGCTTTTGCATTTTGCCGAAGAACATGGAACTCAGTCGAGCCAAAGCCAAAACCATTAATCGAGTTCTTGGCAATTACTATGTTCCCATTTTCCATGCATGGAGTTATCTTTGCAAATAAAACATCATTTTCTTCAAAATAGGTATAACCTGTTGAAATATCGCTAAACTTTTTGACATCAAGCATATCTGAAAAAACATTTCCCGGCTGAACAAGTGTCATCGGTAAAAAACTTGTTGGTTGTTCTGCTTTGGCTTTGGCACGCCCAGGAGGATTGATTTCAACAATTTCACCTAATTCAAAAACGTCAAATCCTTTTGGGTTTTCTTCTGGTTTTCCAAACATCTCCAAAAACACGGACTGGAGCAGGGACTGGCCCAATTCGCGCGCCGCGCGCCGCAACCCGCGCAGGCGGTCGGCCCGCGCCAGCAGCGACGCAATCCGCTTTTGCTCGTCCAGCGGGGGCAGGGGGATTCGCGTGTCTAAAATATCTTCATCTGAAACAGCAGGATAACCTGCGCCAGTGGATAATTCTGTCAAATGTGAAATAAAGTAACCAGTTTGAGTGAAATAAAAAAGATAGTTTGGGTCAAGTTGTTTTGTATCGGAACGTAAAACACAAAAACCAGTTGAAGCAATTTGGCTGTCATATTGCGGTGGAACAATTGCAACACCATTCAAATTCGGGCGAACAGTGGCAACCAAAACATCATCGGCTTTGATTTCTTTTCTTGCTCGGCTTGGCGCATCATCAACCAAAAGTGTTTGTGGCTCAAGGATTCTTTTTGTGTCTTTGTTAACGGATGAAATATCAACATAGATAAATAAATCAACTCCCAATTTCTTGGGGTCAATTTGACGAGTCTTTTGCACTAACTCTCGAATGGGCGTCAGATTCACGATTTCACCAATTACCAATCACGATTCACCATTCACTTTACCAAACCCCGTCCCGAAGGCTCGCCCTGAGCCTGTCGAAGGGTTCAGGGAATCGTCAAGGTTCCGCCGGTCCAACCTTCGGGACGTTCCTTTGCAACTCCCGAATCTCCTCCAACATCATCCCCTCCAACCGCGCCAGGCGCTCCAGCGTCACAGACGGAGTCTCATGATAGGCCGCAAATTCATCATTTCGGCTTCGCTCAATGCAAGCCTTCATCATTCAGCCTTCATCCTTTCTTTGCTATAATATCACCAGTCAATGCAACAATTCCAAATCTAAAAAAGGACGCGGATGAACGCGGATGTTTTTTGGGCAGCTTGGCACGAAATTTTGCGTAAACGGCATTCAAATTTGCGCAGACCGCAGATTCAAGGCTTTTTCCGCGTATGCAGCGTTAATCCGCGTCCCAATTCGCTTGTTTTGGTTTCAGATTTGGAATTACTGAACGCGGATTTTGCGAAGTTCAAACCGTCCCGAAGGTTTCTCGAAATCACGCAAATTGCGCTCGAAAAACCTTCTGGACGCTCGCCTGGCAATTCATACTGAGAATTGCTGGCAAAATTCAACGCGGATTCTGCGAAGAAATCCAGGGAATGGTTTGTCGCTGCTTCCATGCCAGACGCAGCGCCAACACGCTCCCTGCCAGGACAACCGTCCATTCCATCCACGCATTCGGCTCGCCTTTCAGGATGTCGTGACCGGCGGCCCAGACCAGGCCAAACAAAATACATGCCAAACCCAGGTTGATCAATTTCCTGAACATCGTGACTCCTTTTCGCTTTTTATTGTATCATTGGGCAAAACGTCCCGAAGGTTGTTGTCAGATGTTCCCGCCTCTAAACCAACCTTCGGGACGGTGTGCATACCATAAAATACCGGAGCAAACATGACCGACCTGAAATGGTGGCAAACCGCCCTGTTCTACCAGATTTACCCGCGCTCTTTTGCAGATGGCAACGGCGACGGCATTGGAGACTTCATCGGAATCACCCAAAAACTCGACGTTCTCAAAGACCTGGGCGTCGATGCCATCTGGCTCTCGCCGCATTTCCCCTCCCCCAACTGGGATTGCGGCTACGACATCAGCGATTACTGCAGCGTCGCCCCCGAATACGGCACGCTCGACGATTTCAAGACCTTCCTCAGCGCAGCCCACGCGCGCGGGATGAAAGTCATCCTCGACCTGGTACTGAACCACACCAGCGACGAACACGCCTGGTTCCTCGAATCAAAATCCAGCCGCGACAACCCCAAAGCCGATTGGTACGTTTGGATGGATACCCCGCCCAACAACTGGCAATCCTGCTTCGACGGCGAGGCCTGGACCTACGTCCCGGAGCGAAACCAGTATTACTACCACTACTTCATGAAGCAGCAGCCCGACCTGAACTGGCACAACCCCCAAGTCAAGCAGGCTATGTGGGATGCCGTCCGCTTTTGGTTGGATTTGGGCGTGGACGGATACCGCCTCGACGCGATTGGTACCATCTACGAAGACCCCCGCCTGACTCCGCATTCTGTTCCAATGAACCTGGCCCAACTGCGGCATTTCTCCGAGACCGCCAAAACGCCCGAAGAAATTGCCCTCAAAGACAAATACTGGCGCGACATGTTCAAACACCAGTGGGGCCGTCCCGAACTGCATGACCTGATGAAAGAACTGCGCGCCATTCTCGATGAATATGACGGCGACCGGATGCTGGTCGGCGAGGATGACAACATCGACTACATGGGCTGCGGCGACGACGAACTGCACCTGGTTTTCAACTTCCCGCTCATGCGCGTCGACCGCATCGCCCCGGCCCACATCCGCAAGAACCAGCGTGAACGCCTCGCGCGGCTCGACGCCCTGCCCACGCGCGGCTGGGGCGGCAACACCCTCGGCAATCACGACTGCTCGCGCATTTACTCGCGCTACGCGGATGGCCTCCATGACGCCGAACTGGCGCGCCTGAACGCTGCTCTGGTGCTGACCCTGCGCGGCACGCCCTTCCTCTACAACGGCGAAGAAATCGGGATGCAGGACTACATCATCACCGACCCCTCGAAGCTGCGCGACACGATGGCAGCCTGGTATTACGATGCGTTGGTCAACGACCTGAACATCGACCCTGCCGAAGCCGCCCAGCGCGCCGGAGAGATGACCCGCGACAAGAACCGAACCCCCATGCAGTGGAGTCCGTTGCCCAATGGCGGATTCTGCCCGCCGCGCGTCACCCCCTGGCTGCCGGTGCACCCCAACCATGCCGAGGGCGTCAACGTTCAAGAACAGTTCGACCGGCCCGATTCGATGCTGAACTACTACAAACGCCTGATTCACGTCCGAAAAAACACTCCCGCACTGATAGCAGGCGAGTACAAGCCCCTGCACCCCAAAGCGCAAGACTATTTTGCCTTCCTGCGCTATACGGAAGAACAAACCGTGCTGGTCGTGTTGAACTATTCGGCGGGCCATCACGAACTCAAATTCAACGCGCCGGGCAAGAAACAGGCGCGCGTCCTCTTCTCCTCCGCCGGGCGAGGCAAGAAAGACCAGTCGCTTGGAAAAGTGAGCCTGGGCGCCTTCGAAGTGTTGATTGCGGAGTTGGAATAAGCGCAAATCGAAAATCCCATGTCCCTTCCCGTCAAAATCACCGTCATTGGCGCGGGCAGCGCCAGTTTTGGAGAAAATACCCTCTCGGCCCTGCTGCGTTCGAAAAAATTGCGCGGCTCGAGGCTGACCCTTGTGGACCGTAACCCGCGCAGCCTCGACATCGTCCAACGCCTGGCTGACCGCCTGAACCGGGAGTGGGACGCCGGTTTCACCATCAGCGGGCATACCCATCACGCCGAAGCCCTGCCCGGCTCCGATTTCGTGGTCAGCGCCATCGAGGTCGGCCCGCGCGAGGACCTGTGGAAGTCCGATTTTGAGATTCCGCTCAAATACGGCGTGCGCCAGCCCTACGCCGAAAACGGCGGGCCGGGCGGGTTTGCCCACGCCGCCCGCAACGTCAAGCCGGTGCTGGAAATTGCCCGCGCGATGGAAGATGCCTGCCCGAACGCCTGGTTCATCAACTTTACCAATCCGATGGCGCGAATTTGCGACCTCGTTCATCGGTATAGCAAAATCAAGGTCGTTGGCTTGTGCCACCAGATTTTCGCCGGGTATAGCATGGTCGGCATTGCGCTCGGCAAAGACCTGGGCTTCGAGATTCCTGAAGGAATTACCGGTATGCACGCCGACATCACCCAATATGCCCTGCATGAACAGGTCAAGCGCCAGGCGGTACAGCGTCTCGACATCCGCGCCGCTGGCACCAACCATTTCACCTGGATTCTCTCCATCCGTGACCGTTGGACCGGAGAAGACCTGTACTCGCTCTTCCGGCGGCGCTGGCAGGCCCTCCCCGCCGATTTCGAGCCGCTCACCAGGGATGTGTACGACGCTTTTGGCATCTTCCCCGTGCCCGGCGATACCCACCTGTGCGAATACCTGCCCTGGGTCAGCGACCCGCAGACCAAACCCTGGCAGAAATACAACATTCGCCTGTACGACTGGGATTTGTTCGCTTCGCTGCGTGATTTCAGCCTGAACCGGCTGGAAAGCATGGCCGAGGGCGTCATGCCGGTCGATGGTCTGCTCGACACCGACAGCGAAGGCGCGCTGGAGATGATTGAGAACATCGCCGGGGCCGGGAATCACTATCACCTGGCGGCCAACCTGCCAAACGCTGGGCAAATCAGCAATCTACCCCACAACGCCATTGTCGAGACGCCGGTCGTGGCCGATGGGGACGGAATCCACCCCGTTCACGTCGGCGCGCTGCCCGAACCGGTTGCAGAACTTTGCCGCCGCGAACTGCTCTCGGCCCAACTGGGTATTGATGCCGCCGTGGAAGGCGACCGCCAAAAAGCCCTGCAATGCCTGCTGCTCGACCCGGTCATCCGCGACATCGAAACCGCCCAACGGATTTTGGACGACTATCTGACAACCTGCCGCGAACACCTGCCGCAGTTTTGGCAGTGAAGCGATATGCCATTCGTTTTTCAAGCAGTTACACTGCTGGAAAAACAATAAGAACCTATCCGAAAATTCCTGTTTCCGCTGGATTTTGTGGTTTTACGGCTTTGCCCGGTGATGAATCACCGGGCCAGGCGGCAGCGCCCTGTGAACAGGGCTAAAAAGTCCGATTTATCGGACGCTGCGTGATAGCCCG
>DAOTZM010000249.1:0-2111 GCA_034434035.1 Anaerolineales bacterium | reverse complement strand
CACGGCCCCGGCTGCCCGGTCTGCGTCACCCCGCTCGAACAAATCGACCGCGCCCTGGCGATTGCCTCCCGCCCCGAGGTGATTTTCACCTCCTACGGCGACATGCTGCGCGTCCCCGGCTCGAACCTGGATTTGTTCTCCATCCGCGCGCGCGGCGGCGATGTGCGCGTGGTCTATTCGCCGCTCGACGCCCTCAAAATTGCCCGCGAAAACCCCGAAAAACAAGTCGTGTTCTTTGCGATTGGCTTCGAGACGACCGCCCCGCCCAACGTGATGGCCGTCCAGCAAGCCAAAGCCCTCGGCTTGAAAAATTTCTCGGTGCTGGTTTCGCATGTCCGCGTGCCGCCGGCCATTCACGCCATTTTAGGGTCGCCCTCCAACCGCGTGCAGGGATTTTTACTCGCGGGGCATGTCTGCTCGATTATGGGTTATTGGGAATACCCGCCGCTGGCCGAAAAATACCGCGTGCCGATGGTCGTGACCGGCTTCGAGCCGCTCGACCTGGCGAGCGGCATCCTCGAAACGGTCAAATTGCTCGAAGCGGGCCGGGTCGAAGTGGCGAACGGCTACTCGCGGCTGGTCACGCTCGAGGGCAACCGGCCCGCCCAAACGATGATTTCCCAGGTTTTCATGGAATGTGACCGCGCCTGGCGCGGCATCGGCGTCATCCCGATGAGCGGCTGGCGGCTGCGCCCGGAATACGCGGACTTCGACGCCGAACAGCGCTTCGATGTGGCCGAAATCGTCCCTAAAGAATCCCCGCTGTGCATTGCCGGTCAAATCATGCAGGGACTCAAAAAGCCGCACGATTGCCCCGCCTTTGGCACGCTCTGCACGCCCGAACACCCCCTCGGCGCGACGATGGTCTCCTCCGAAGGCGCCTGCGCGGCGTATTACAAATATGGGCGATAATTCGTTATTCGTTATTCGGTGAAATTGACACCGAGTATCGAGTATCGAATATCGAATATCAAGTATCGAGTATCGATTACCGCCCTCATGGTGATTTATGACAGACGACCTCGACATTACCGGCGCAGTTTGCCCGGTTCCCCTCGCCCACAACGAGCAAATCGTGCTGGGGCATGGCTCTGGCGGCAAGATGGCGGCGGATTTAATCGCCAAAACCTTCCTGCCGGCCTTCGACAACCCCGCTCTCCGCGCCGGGGATGATGGGGCGGTGGTGGCTGTCCCGGCGGGCCGAATCGTACTCAGCACCGATTCGCATGTCGTTTTTCCGCTCTTTTTCCCCGGCGGCGATATTGGGCGCCTGGCCGTGTGCGGCACGGTCAACGATGTGGCCGTGATGGGCGCGACCCCGCTCTACCTGACGGTCGGATTCATCCTCGAGGAAGGCCTGCCGCTCGACACCCTTCAGCGCGCAGCCCATTCGATGAAACGGGCGGCGGCGGAAGCGGGCGTCCAAATCGTCAGCGGGGATACCAAAGTCGTGCAGCGCGGCAAGGCCGACGGCTTGTACATCTCCACGACCGGGGTCGGAATCCTGCCTGAGGGCCGAATCATCGGCGGGGCGCAGGCAAAGCCGGGGGATGTCGTCCTGCTGAGCGGCCCAATGGGTGACCACGGGATTGCGGTGCTGGCCGCGCGCGGCGAATTGGGTTTCGAGACCGACATCCAGAGCGATTGCGCGCCGCTCAATGGCCTGGTTGCCGACCTGCTGGCGGCCTGCCCGGATGTCCACGTGCTGCGCGACCCAACGCGCGGCGGCGTGGCGACCACGCTGAACGAAATTGCCCGACAATCGGGCGTGTGCATCACGCTGTTCGAGAAAACGCTGCCGGCGCGCCCGGCGGTGGCGGCGGTCTGTGAAATGCTCGGTTTCGACCCGCTCTACGTTGCCAACGAGGGCAAAGTCCTGGTCATCCTGCCGCGCGAGAGCGCCGGCCGGGCGCTGGCCGCGCTGAGAGCCTCGCAATACGGCGCGGAAGCGGTCCTGATTGGCGAAGTCAGTCAGTCGCCGCAGGGCCGGGTGCTGATGAAAACCGCCATCGGCGCCACCCGCGTAGTCGATATGCTGGCCGGGGAAATGCTGCCGAGGATTTGTTAGTTCCAGAAGAGTGAAGATACAAAAGACGCCTATCACAGGCGTC